>JALYIM010000194.1 GCA_030775785.1 Acidobacteriota bacterium | reverse complement strand
GCAGCGCTAACACGGTTAACAATAACACCGCAAACGGAAATAGTACTGTTGGCATTGGTATCCTCAGTAGCCCGGGCGCAAGAGTATATGGAAATGTAACTAATGGAAACACCCAATATGGTATCGGCGTGGATGGTTCGGGAGTACAGGTATTCAGCAACACGTCCGCGATGGCGAATGGAACTTTCGATCTGTTCGACACGAGTGCGACATGCTCGGGGAACCTGTGGGGGAACAACGTATTTCAAACCAGTGCCTCTGGTCCGATAGCGACACCGACAAGCCCGTCTCCCTGCATTCACTGACGGCACACTACGATCACGGCCAGGTGGACTTGGAACCCATTTGGCCGTGCCGTGGTCCGCGCTCCCCGGGCCCGAAGATCAACATCGTATTACGCGCCCCAGTCCGCCGTGACGTCGCTTCCAAGGAGCTGAGCGCTACGGGAAACTTCCGCTAGACGCTGGGGTCGTTAAGGCTGCATCGGCTTGGTGACTGACGGAGGTGACTGAAGGACTTCCCGTCAGTCAGTTTGTGTTACTACAAGTGGTTTATTTTTATGGAGCTGGCGGAGGGAATTGAACCCCCGACCCTCTGATTACAAATCAGATGCTCTACCTACTGAGCTACGCCAGCCCGCTTGAACAATCGTAACATCTCGGCGTTGTCTTGCTCCGTTGTCTTGCCACAGGATTATCAAAGTCGTTTGCTGCCCGCGTTGATGATCGATGTGGATTCGGCCGCGCCGGAACCTGATCGGCGGGCCTGCTGAGAGGTAAAAACGCCCTGAGTTCGACGGTTTTTGGGGACCTGGAACCGGTCGGACCGGTGGATCGGCGGACCTGGAAAGGTCGATCTCCCATGCCCCCGCATTCGCGGGGCTGACCGCCTGGAATATAGTGTAGCAGTGGCGCGAGAGACTTGTGGTATCCTCCAGTCCCAGGACCGCGTCAGGCTGGATCAAGAGAGGAGACCATCATGACACCGAAGGCAACATCAATCACGAATGTAGCGGAGGCCTTGCCCGTGTCAATAGAAGAGTGTAAATTCGCCACCGACTCCAGCAGTCGGGTTTAAGATTGCGATTAACTGAGCGGAGGATACGGCAACGCTGGGAAGCGACCGGAGCGCCGACTCAGGGGCCGGAATGGCGTGGGCGGTGCAGGCCGCCCCGCACCGGGGCCATTCTGGCGCGAAAGCGATAAATCTCGGGTGCGCGAGGGAAGAGCCCTCGCAGTAAGAAACGCCTCCTTCCTCATTGACTCGCCGCCATGGTGACGATCTTAGTAGACTCCTCCGCCGGTGCATCATCGAACGTGAGATACGCTTTGTCATCGGTGAGCCAGTCGTCGTTCTTCTCCACCAGCAGCATTCCGATCAGCCGCAAACACGCACCGGAGTGCGGAAAGATGCCAATCACGCGGGTGCGGCGGCGGATCTCCAGGTTCAGCCGCTCCAGCGGATTGGTGGAACTGATGCGCGTGCGATGCGGCTGCGGGTAGTGCAGGTAGCTCAGCACATCGTCGATGCCGGCCTCAAAAATCTCCATCGCCTTGGCGAAGCGAGTTTGAAACTGCCGCACCAGATCGGCCGCTTTCGTTTTGGCGCTTTTCTCGTCGCGCTGTACGAATACGGCCTTCATGGCTTCGCTCACTTCCGCCTGGCTGCGCTTGCTCACATGCACCAACACGTTGCGATAGAAGTGCACTTTGCAGCGCTGCCATTCCACTTTCAGGACCTTGCGCACCGCGGCTTTCAGGCCTGTGTGCGCGTCGCTGATCACCAGCTTCACGCCACTCAGGCCGCGCTCCTTCAGGCTCTTGAAGAACTGTGCCCAGCCTTCTTCCGACTCCGCCGCGATCACGTCGAAGCCCAGCACTTCGCGCCGTCCTTGCAGATTCACGCCTGTGGCGATCACCACCGCCATCGATTCCACGCGGTCGTCCACGCGGACCTTTTCGTACAGCGCATCGACCCACACGTAGCGTATCTCGCCCAGCGGACCCTCTCGGAACTTGCGCACCTTTTCGTCCAGCGCCGAGCACAACTGGCTCACTTGGCCTGCCGACACGCCCGCAATGCCGAACTCTTCCAGCACCGCTTCGATCTTGCGCGTCGAAACGCCCTTCACCACCGCTTCCTGAATCACGCTGATCAGCGCCTGCTCGCTGCGCTTGCGGTGCTCAATGAAGCTCGGCACATAGCCGCCCTCGCGTATTTTGGGCACCTGCAACTGCAGGGTTCCCAGTCGAGTATCCCAACGCCGTTCGCGGTGTCCGTTGCGATGTGTCGTGCGCGTGTCGCTGCGCTCGTGCGGTTCGGCGCCCACTTTGGCCGTCACCTCGGCCTCCATCACAAAGTCTGTCAGTAACTCCGCCATCGCCCGCAAAGGGTCTTCGGCACTGGAGGCGGTCTCTATCAACTTGCTCGCCAGCTCGTCTCGATCTATCCTGTCTTTGGCCATCCGTTTATCGGCTCCTTTTCGTGAAAGTCTTGGAATACTTCCACTGGAGCCAGCGGCGGATGGCCTGTCAAGGCCCTAATTTACACTCTCGATTTTACGCGGCCGAGGCCTTCTTCGAGGCGTGCGAGACGGGCAAGGGCTGGGAAGTTTGCAATGCGTACTGCACGCCGAATGCGACATTCTCAGCGCAAGCCGAACCATTGGTGGATGTGAAAACACTCGCGCAGTACACGGACTGGATGAAGGGTATTTTGACTGTACTGCCGGATGCCCGTTACGAGGTGAGGTCATTCGCGACGGACATCGCCCGAAACAATGTTGCCGCGTATGGCATATTTTATGGGACCCATACCGGCCAAGGCGGCCCGGTTCCTCCGACCGGCCGGCGAATCTCCACGGATTATGTATACGTGATGCAATTCGAGGGTGACAAGATCGCACACATGACCAAAATATGGAATGCCGGTCTGGCGCTGAAGAACCTCGGCTGGGCATAGCAAGTTTTCAACCGACGTACAGTTGTAAGCCGCTTCATAAAATAGACTGAGAAAGGCCCCCTACAATTCCCCATCCCTCCCCGGGGCGCGCCGCATCGCGGTCCAGCGGGCTCTTGGCAAATGCGGCCCAGCGGAGGGTCCATTCTATCGAGTCGATCCGGTGATGGATCAACTCCGGTAGGTGCTGGATTCCGACTGAAGATTTATTGATCTCATGGTTTTTTCTTCGCCCGTGAAACCAGGACAGCGCCTTCGTCCGCGTCCGGGGGCTCATCCCAGATGCGGGCCAGCGCCCATCCGCCTCGCTTCAAGTCTTCCGGCACGATTCCCTTATTCCGAAAGTCATCTAGACGGTTATGAGCCGACATGAGTTTTTTTCGAGCGATTGATAGCCGGACTGACGTATTCTTGACAACCTGCGATCCATCAGGATGCGGCAAGCCGCTAGGGAACTGGCTGATTGCCGAATTGAAGGCTTCAACCGCTTCGTTCCTAAGCGTCGCTGCATTCACCACGTCTTGAATCAGCGCGTTGAGGAGTTCCTTCTCACTTCCTGGTGGTTTCCGCACCGGCGTCGAAACAGGCCGCTCATGCAGTTGCGTTCCGATTTTGCTGGTAGCACTCTGCGCCATCTTCTATACCTGTCTTCACTACTACCGCCGGATCATTCGCTTGTCAATGGAATCAAACATAAAATTTTCTGCAATTTGTCCGGTTACAAGAGAGGTAGCGGCTTGACGGTTCAATTC
>JALYIM010000193.1 GCA_030775785.1 Acidobacteriota bacterium | reverse complement strand
TCTATAGGTGGCGTAGAACGAACGAGACGTAGCTCGCGGCAAATTAAGTACCGCGTTGAGCCGCCGAACTTAATGCTTGGGAAGATCGGAAATGACAATTCAATATCGATCGAGTGTTTCTTTGTGGTTCTGGCTGAATCGTAAGACTTAATCAGACAAAGGGGCTTTTTTGAAGTTTTCGTTCTGTGTGCTGGTGGTGATGGCGTTGGCCGTAATCAGTACCTCTGTGTTTGCTCAGGAAACGATCTTCAACGTTCCGAGCGGCGACATTCTAGAAAAGGGGAAAATCTATAGCGAGCTTGATGTGGCTTATTTTCGGAACGCTCACATGGGAACGTATACTCCGAGAATCGTCGTAGGAATTGGTCACCGAATCGAGTTAGGAGTTAACCTGAACGGCATCAGCTCTTCCGGCCCGTCCCAAGCTGCGCCCACTCCAACGATCAAGTGGAAAGTATACGACGGGAGAAAGGGATGGGCTTTTCTGATTGGAGACGACCTATTTATCCCAGCACAAAATCGAAGCTATAACACTGGCAATTACGTTTACGGGGAAATGGCAAAGACATTCAAGAGTCAAACCCGACTTACATTCGGTGCTTTTGATTTCACCTCCAACGTCATCGCGAGGGGCAACAAGGCCGGAGGCCAATTCGGATTCGAGCAGCCCGCCGGTAAACGAGTCATTTTTGCGGCCGACTGGTTTACCGGACATCACGGCGCGGGGTATTTCACGCCCGGCGCCGTGGTTAAACTCACTTCCAAAATCACCGCTTATGGCGGTTATGAGATCGGTAACTCTAATCTCGCTGCTGGCGATCGAGCAGTCTTAATTGAGCTCGGATGGAACTTCAATTGACGATTACGTTTCGACGATCTCCCATCAGATAGCAAGGTAAGGCAGCTCAGATGATGCTGGCGAATGATTCAGCAAGGGTTACAAACCACGACGGCCACCGACAGTTACGGAGCCCGTAACGTTATCGAGAAGTAATTCCACAACGCTAGCAGCGTTAGTGTGCCCGATGTAGCTACGCGTAGCCAGTCTCCCTCGGTGCTCCTAAAATGTGATCGATCGCCAATGTAATGAGGGGCTCAACCATGACCGCCTCAATTTCCCGCTTGACGTTGGCTGATTGGTTTTACCGCTTCAGACGCTAATCCGATAACGACCCCGCCGAGACTGGCATCTTACACCGTTGGTCATAACCGCTCGGAAAGCTGCTGGAGCTCAGCGATAATGCATATTCGAACTGCTACGTTACGGTATGAAAACTGGCTTGGTGAGCATATTACTCCGGTGCGTTCTCAACTACGGTTGAAACGCCGAAGAATGAGTGAAGATCCGTTCTCATTTTTCCGAGCAACGTTTTATCGCTGGGCACAATTATGGCAGTCGATATGCCCGGAAGCGGCACACGCTCCCACAGTACTGGCAGTTGGGGACCTGCAATTGAGAGTTTTGGGACCTGGAGAGATGCCGAGGGTAGATTAGCTTGGGGTATAGATGATTTCGACGAAGCATATCCCCTTCCATATACGAATGACCTTCTGCGTTTGGCGACAAGTGTGCGACTCGCCATAGAAGCAGGGCATCTAGGTTTGAAAAACAGAGTCGCCTGTGAAGCTATCGTTGCAGGTTATTTGCATGGTCTTAAACACAAGGGATGTTCCTTCGTCTGTGCCCAAGAGGATGACTGGCTAAACCGTTTAGGATTGAGCGAACTGCGAAGACCGGTTTCGTTTTGGAGCAAGATGGAAAGATTGCCCGGAGTGTCGGGCCCTACGCCACTCAATGTTCGTCGTGTTCTGGCACGAAGTCTCCCAGGGCGCGATTTGCCTTATCGAGTCGTACGTCGTGTATCCGGACTGGGAAGCCTGGGGCGAGCGAGGTATGTAGCACTTGCCGACTGGCACGGTGGTTTAATAGCACGAGAGGCTAAAGCGGCTACGCCGTCCGCTTGTTGCTGGGTAAATCGCCATAATGGAGCGAGTCGGCTTTATTATCAGGAAATCCTAAAGGGGGCGGTTCGCTCCCCTGACCCATGCCAGCGTTTAACCGGCAAATGGGTGGTTCGCCGCTTGTGTCCGGATAGTAATCCTATCGAAATCGCCGACCTCCCAAAGAAACGAGATGAAGAGATTCTCCTATTCGCAATGGGCTGCGAAACTGCCAATGTTCATCTTGGAAGCGTGAAACAACTCGCAGCAGTAAAGCAAGAAATGGAACGTCGGGGGTCCAAGTGGCTACGAGCAGCTGCGAAGAAATCGGCTGAATTTGTGGGTCGCGACTGGAGTGAGTGGAAGGCCAAATAATACCAATCAAACCGAACCGTCTTGTTCAGACAGTCTGCTAGAGGGGGCTCACGGTCCATCCCATACATGCCAGAAACCAGGACGTAGGTTAAAAGCGTCTTAGATCACTTGGGTGCCAGTTTCCTGGGGCCCGAACTGAATGCCTTGCTCGGTTACATCAGCGGGATCGCGCAGTGCTATCACCCCGTAAACGCAAATCGCATTCTTAGAATGGATCACCTCTGCCGGCACCATCCGCCACTCACCTATTCTTGCCACCTTTGACTCGCTTTCGCGAACGACTAGTATGATGATGGCGCGTGCCCCTCATGACTATGCTGAGCGAAAGGAATGTATCTTCCATGATTCCTCTTAATCAATTTCTATTTCGCCTGACCGTGGCTGCACTTCTCGGCGTGGCAATCGGAATCGAGCGTGATTTGCGAAAACGCCCGGCTGGGGTTCGCACGAGTCTACTGGTCTCAATGGGGGCGGCGCTATTCACACTTCTTTCGGGTGTCGTCGCGCAGCACTTTGGAGACGCCGGCAGCACCCGCATAGCCTCTAATGTTGTTCAGGGCATAGGGTTTCTGGGGGCGGGCGCAATTTTGCGCGACAACGGTATCATCGGCATGACTACTGCGGCAACTATCTGGGTTGAGGCCGCGATTGGGATGGCTGCGGGGGCAGGCCTCTTCACGGTGGCTGGGTTTTCTACCGGTCTCGTCCTGTTTAGCCTCGTCGTGCTGGCCTGGTGTGAGAAGTGGTTCGGACTTAAAGAGCGGCTCATGGGATTCCATATTATGGCGAACGCTTCGGAAGCTATCGCCGGAGAGGTACAGCAGCTACTTGTAGAACTACACATCAACCCACAACATTTTCGCGCTTCGATGGCAGGATCTAATTCTATTGTTGAGTTCGACGCCGATGTAAGCCACAAAAATCAAGAAATTGTTGTCAAACGTTTACATCGCGATGGCGTGACGACGCAAGTAGTGCCATTCCGTAGTCGCGAATGAGCCCTAACATTGTGTAGCTAAAATTATGCTTTGATGTCGGTACGAGCTGGAAGTCGCCCAGCGCGGATACCTTTCACGAAGGTTCCATAGTCGCTCTCGGTTTGGTTAGCGTACTCGATAGCGAACTGGGAGATGGCCTCATCGAACGTTCCGTTTTTGCCCAAGTAACCAGCAATGGCGGCAGCGCTTCCCGAACGTGCATGCGCCCTCGCTAAGGCCCAACCGCAGAGTTCGATGTATTCGATCCAATCTTGAATCGGCATACTCTCAATATTTAACGTCATCCTCATATCCCGAAGCTGCCGAAAATAGTAATCGCGTCCGTCACGATCTCGCGTCCATCCCAGAAAAATATCGCTCGCTGCTTGCAGGATCCGCTGCCCTGTGACCACTCGTTCGCCGTGGTTAGAATATTTGCTTTTCCCCGCATAGCGGTCAAGCACGGACGGCAGAGCCTCCTTAAATTGCAAGAACAGCGGATCGATCGTGTCTGCCATAAGCAAGACCACGGCGCATCGGGTTCCGACGCTTCCGATTCCCACGACCTTACGAGCAATATCAACAATCTGATATCGATCAAGGATGACACGGCGTTCCTCCGGTAAAGAGAGCCGATAACGGTGGAACATTTCGCTGACTCGCTCTGCGAGCTTGTTCGTCTGGCGCGGGTGGTAGACGAACGGCGGTTTATCACTAATGTGCGGTCGGCCCTTCACGACCTCCGTTATCCAAGGGAATACATGTTCCGAAGTTTGCATTTTTGCTTTGTTTTCGACCCGCTCCCAGTAGCTTTTGTCGGTCGCATTTTTCGCACGCTCTACAAGGATTTCGGCATCAAGCTGTGAATACCAGACTTCGATCGCACGCATTGTCGCATAGTCTGCCATATGCTCGCGATAGCTGCGGATCGTCCGGCGTACCGCTTCCGAGCAGTGCCGTTCTGTCTCTCTTTTCTGCCGACCTGCAAGGACGATGCTGGTCGCGAGTCGCTTCACGTCCCACTCCCATGGCGCTCGCAGGGTTTCGTCAAAGTCATTAATGTCAAAGACAAGCCGCCGCTCCGGAGAACCGAAACCACCAAAGTTGCTGACGTGGCAATCACCGCACGCCTGAACGCGTACACCGGTGGTCGGCGTTCCAGCGAGGTCAGCAGCCATCAAAGCTCCGGCACCACGAAAGAACGCGAACGGCGAGCTCCGCATCCGACCGTATCGAATCGGTAACAGTTCGGATATCCTTCCCCGATCGGCATTTTTCAGGAGGTCGATCGGGTCCGGACTATTCGCGGGGCGAACCCAATTCGCATGTGATGTTCGAGAAACGCCTTTCCGCAGCGCCTTTCCTTTCGCTAGTTTTTGGTTCAGCGTGGGCCCGAGAAAACTCAAGTGCTGATGCGCGTTTCTTTTGGTCTTCTGCGTCTTCATTCTATTAATCCAACTCGCCGCCGAACTGGAAAATCCTCTGGCGGGTGCTTGATAACGATTCCACTTAAACACGGTAACCTTCAGCGGGCCATCAACTTCCTCAAATCGCTTCAAATTGAGAACGATCCGACCAGCACCAGTGAAGTCGTGCTGGCGAAGGCAGCGTCTTCCCAAAAACCCTACAGTCTGGCCATTCAAGCTGCCAGGGGGTAACCTCGGTTCCGATTCCTCCGGATAATCAATGGTAGCGAAAGATCCGCTGTATCCGCGAATCCGTAGATAACATTGGAAGTGTTAGCATACTAACCCGCACCGAATTTTATCCGCATGCAAAGTTGCATTTATGACTAAAATGCGAAGCACTTGGAATTTATCTCGGACATTGCGCGGTTTTAAATCTAGATGTTTTTTTACAGTCAATAAAAAGTCCACTGGCCGGCATCATCGTCAGCGTTTGACATTACAACAAAACGTCGAATGTTCCAGGATACACATCAAAAGCAAACTGGAGCGAGAGTGAGGGAGATTAGAAAAAAGCCTTCAATTGTTACGATGCGGGACGTCGCAAACGAAAGCGGTGGTTTCTCTGCCAGTACAGTTTCACTCGTACTCAACAATGCTCCATTGGCACGTTATCTTTCACCTGACACGAAACAACGTATTGAGGCGGCTGCGAAGAAGTTGGGCTATCGTCCCAATCTGTATGCTCGTTCGCTGCGAGGGAAACGGAATTATTCTGTCGGCGTCATGGTATTCGACATGACTGATCCGTATTGCACCCTAGTGCTGCGCGGTATTGAGACCTTTCTTTACAAGTCGTCCTTCTTGCCAATCGTCACCGATGTTCACAACGAGCGCGCTCGCTTCGAGCGCTATCTGGAGATGTTGCTGGACCGGAGGGTGGAAGCGCTAATCGTACTTGCCAATTGGCTGTTCGTAAATGTTGACGTCCTTGCTGACCTGGAAAAAAGCAGTATCCCAACGGTTATGATTGGGAAGTCGCTGCAAACCAATTTCGTCAGTTCGGTGATTGTGGACAACGAACTCGGTGCGTACGCGGCCACACAACACCTTTATTCGTTCGGGCACCGCAAGATCGCTTTTTTACGCGGTCCGAAAACTCTTGGGGACAGCGCCCCCCGTTGGAAAGGAGTGCTGTCTTTCGCGAAGACTTGTGGCTTAGAATTAGATTCGCGGCTCATTCTCGACCTACCGGAATCTTCTGACCCGACTTCGAGTTTTGAATCTGGATACCAATTAACAGAGGAGCTGGTCAGGCGAAAGCGTCCTTTCACAGCTGTAATGGCATTCGACGACATGACCGCGTTTGGTGCTATACGAGCACTAGCGAAGGCAGGGCTGAGAGTTCCGGAGCACTGCTCGGTCATCGGATTTGACGATATTGCTGCGTCTGCTTTGTACAACCCATCGCTCACCACGGTAAGACAGCCGATGGAAGCGATGGGCGCCATGGCGGCTGGCATTGTAACCGACGGAATTGACGCTCTGATTGAGAAACGAGAGTCACAACCATCTCATCGCACAGTGTTGCCTGAACTGGTAGTTCGGGAGTCTACACACGTTGTACGTTGAAACCTCATTCTCGTGTACCAAAGCACCCCCGCCGGATTTTCTCCTTGACAGTTTATTACCGTTAATTGCACTATTCAAGCGATTCAATAACCGTGGTTAGTAGATACTGGACCGTAACGTTGTAAAGGCTTTCAGGAGCTTAACCGATGAAATCTCGCCTTTTGTTGCTACTCACTTTGTGCCTTGCGCCCCTTGTCGTGGCGCAGGATACCGCTTCGATTACCGGTACGGTGAAAGACAGCAGCGGAGCTGCGGTGGCGAACGCTCAAGTTACGGTCACTAGTACTGAGCAAGGAATTAACCGCAACACAGTTACCAACGGCAGCGGCGATTATCTGTTTGCTTCATTGCCGATCGGTGCCTATAACGTAACCGTCGAAGCGCCAGGATTTAAGAAATTAGAGACCAGGGGTGTCATGTTACGCGTTGGGGAAAAGGCCCGCAATGACGTCAATATGCAGGTCGGCACCAGCAACACGGAAATCACCGTCGAAGGTGCGGGGGTAGCCCAGGTGGAAACCCAGTCGTCCGATCTTGCTGGGACCGTTAGCGGAAAGGAAGTAACTCAGCTTGAACTCAATGGCCGTAATTTCAGCCAGTTGATCACACTGGTTCCTGGCGTTACCAACCAGACCGGACAAGATGAAGGCCAGGTCGGCGTTGGCGGCAGCGTTGCATTTAGTGTCAACGGCGGACGCACCGAATATAACAACTGGGAAATGGATGGCGGGAATGTGATGGATAACGGTAGCAATGGCACATTGAACGTTTATCCCAGCATTGATGCTATCGGCGAAGTAAAAGTTCTTACCTCGAACTACGGTGCCCAATATGGCCGAAACGGCTCAGGCACAGTCGAAGTCGAAACCAAGTCCGGCACCAGCAGCTTCCATGGCGATGCTTACGAGTTCGTACGCAATGATGCGTTGAATTCTCCCGCCTACTTCCAGAAAGGAGTAGCCCCTCCGTACAAAAAGAATGATTTTGGCTACACGATCGGTGGCCCCGTCACAATCCCGGGAATTTACAACCAGGATCGCCAAAAGACGTTCTTTTTTTGGTCGCAAGAGTGGAGGCGAGATCGTGTCCCAAAGTCTTTCAACCAACTCGTGCCGTCGGCGGCAGAACGCGGCGGAAATTTCTCCGATTTGTGTCCGAATCTTAACTCAGGCACTGCCAATGATTTTTCGGACTGCCCAAAGGTGAATGGCGTACCGACTCCAAACCTGAATAGTTTCCCGGGCTACAACCCAAATGATCCTAATGTGCAGGCATTACTCGCCCTTATACCACTCCCAACGCGCGGCAGTCCGGGCGCCGAACAATACCAAACGACCATCACTCAGCCTACCAATTGGCGCGAAGAGTTAATCAAGATTGATCACAACCTGACAGACAAGGAGAGGCTAACCTTTCGCTACATCCACGACTCCTGGACGACCCTGAATCCAACGCCTTTATGGACAAATCAAGGCAGCTTTCCCACAATCCAGACGGATTTCAAAGGGCCCGGATTGAGCTTGGTCACACGACTCAGCTCTACGTTTTCTCCTACGCTGCTGAATGAATTCGTATTCAGCTATACAACTGACCACATTGTTTTGAATGACACAGGAAAATGGAAACGGCCTGCAAATACTACGTTCGGGGGTATTTTCCCCACTAACGGGAATGGCATTATCCCGGGAATAAATTTAGTTGACCAGGGCACAGCGTACGGCAATTTCGGCGAAGATGCCGGCTATATACCGAACGGGCCCTACAATTCAAATCCGACATACGGTTTCCGCGACAACATCAGCAAAATCGTCGGCAAGCATAATCTACAATTTGGTGCCTACTTCGAAGCTGCTCAGAAAAATGAATTTGGCGGCGAGTTAGGTGCCGGATCAGTACCTGGATATTTGACGTTCAATCCAGCCACTTCTCAGACGACCTCCAGCAACCCCTTCGCAGATCTGTTGTTGGGCAACATTGCGTCCTTTGGTCAGCAAAACCAGCTCATCAAGTACTACAACCGCTACAAGATTTTCGAACCGTATTTTCAAGACGACTGGCATGTCAGCAACAGGCTCACTCTTAACATTGGCTTACGGATGAGCATGATG
>JALYIM010000192.1 GCA_030775785.1 Acidobacteriota bacterium | reverse complement strand
CGTCACTCCCGCTTCCTTCAGGCGTTGCAGCATGTTTAGGTAAAGTTGGCGATTCGACTCCGCATCACGCTTCAGCGACATGAACTCGATTGCACTCTGATTAAGATTGTTAGCATCTTGTTTTTGCCGCTCAAACGCTGCTTGCAATAACTTCTCGCGCTGCTGTGCAGTCAAATATCGGTTCTTGATTTTGTCTCGGATTCGCCCTTCCTCAATCACCATCGAGGCCCGTACTTGCTTGAGTTGATTTTGCAGCTGTTCGGTTTTTGGATACGCTGAGCCAAAAGCGGTGGTCACTTGTGCTAGTTGCTCATTTAGGTCGGCTTCCTTTTCCTGAAGCTTCTCAATCAAAGACGGAAGACCAGCAGAATTGGCAACATGTACGATGGCATCCGGACTTCCGGTTCCAGCCAAGTTGTAGTCCGCCTCCTTTTGCATTCGATCACTCTGAGCGTCGGTCAAGTCCTTGTTCAGACTATCTAATTTAGTAGTGACAATATTTTGCTTTTCGTCGATACCCAAAATCCCGTGCTGCTTTTGGTAACGAACCAATTTTTCTTCGGACGTCTCCATCTTCAGCTGAACGTCGGTCATCTCTTTCGACAGCCAGTCCGAGGTCTGCATAGCAGCGTCGTACTTCGTCCTAAAATTCTCCTCCCTAAAAGTCTTCGCCAATCCATTCACGATCTCCGTAGCCAACCGCGGGTCGGGATCCATGTAGCGGAGTTCGACGATGCGCGTGCGTGGAACCATTTGCACCGTCAACCCGCCACGGAATCGTCCAATCAGTGACGAAACGCGGGCTGGATCCGGATCAAGTTTCGAACCTTCCATGCCGGAACTCGCTGAAACCGCCTTCTCGCCCGAGAAACTTGGATTTCGATCAAGACCCATGGATTCGATTACCTTCAGCGCCAGGGCGTCACTACGCAAGATTTCCACTTGTGTGTCCAGAGCGGTGTCGTCTTCGCCTCCGTAATAGCCGGGGCTGTCACCGTCTTTTAAACCAAGCACATTTCGCTCTTCCGGAAAAATCGCGAGCCTGGATCGCGCTTCATACAGTTTTGTCGCTCGGAGAGTTGCGATAGCGGCGAGAGAGAAAATAATTATTGCTGTGGCCAACGCTGTCCACTTGCGCTTTCTCAAAACCAGCAGGTAATGAAGTATCGATCCGGTTTTAGTGGCGGGAGTTTGGAATGGCTGGTACGAAGGCGGAGTTCGACTTTCCACCAAATCAAATGAGTTCAAATCTGGACCACTACTTCTTTTCAAATACATGGGGAGGAGGTGAAATAACTCCTATAATTTACGACCGAAAGGCTTGATTGTAGCACTGGTATATATAAGGAGCAAAGAAAAGAAGCTCGAGCAAGTTGCTCAGAAAGAACTAAGTACAAATGACTTAACGCATTTTAGGCTGCTGAATCGTTGGGGATAAAAGGCCGAACGGTCGTAGGAACACGAAGTCGAACAGGTTCAACCTTCGACGTTTCAATCTCTACCGCCACCGACCTCTGCAAGATTTCCACAGAGACCACCAATTTCCACAGGCTCTTTTTGCGGACAAGAGTCCCTTCGAGACCTTGGAGCGGACCTTCTATTAATCTGACCCGATCGCCGGAGTGAAGAAAAGGGTGCGGTTCAGCTCTGGCGAAGCCCTGCGACAAGCTTCGAATAGCTTCAATCTCAAAGTGGTTAATTGCCACTGGCCTGCCGCAGAATCCCACCACCTGATGTACCCCAGGTGTACTCACAATCGGGAGCCAGCTTTCGCTGGGATTTTGGACGAAAACGTAGCAAGAAAAGAGCGGCAATGAGAGAATTTGTTTTCGATCTTTCCATCTTCGAATAGAGGTGAAAAGAGGAAGAAAAACCTCAAAGCCCTTTCCGTTCAGCGCCCGGGCAATAGTCTTCTCGTGCTGATGCCTGGTATGAACCGCGAACCAGCGCTGATTTGATGCGTCCCCCGGGCTCGGTTCTAACATTGGCACGTAGCTTCGCCCTCTGACCTACACCAATGGCTTTTTATAGCAGATGGTAGGCCCTCCAGATTGTTTAGGATGTTAACTAGATTGTGCCCCCTCGGGTAAACCGTGTCAATCGCGCTCCGAAACCCTTTGGCCCAATAAGTATATGGATAGGTCGAACGCGGTATTATCCAACAACACTATAACTGTGAATTTTCCTGGCAAATCCCGACCTGCACAAACTGTCATACTTATAGGTCTGTTTCTTTTGGTGGCCTTCTACGTTGAAACCGTTTTGAAGGTCTGGCGCGCAGATTGGCTGCAAGGCAAACAGAACGAAAAGTCCTTAGAAGCTTCTGCTCGGATCGAGCCATCAGATGCGAGGACGCATTGGATGCTCGGGGAATATTTTTTGCATAGCGTTCAGGATCAACCCCGAGCAATCGACAATTTCAAACAGGCAGTGAAACTAAATCCATTTGAGGCGCGTTATTGGCTGGATTTGGCCGCGGCATACGAATTAGGCCAAGACGCTGAGAAGAGTCAATACGCATTGGAGAGAGCGTTGCACGCCGAACCCACTTCGCCTTCCATTGCATGGGAAGCTGGGACTTTTTATCTGGCGGCCAACCAAATTGATCGCGCTCTTCCGCTATTCCGTGTGGCAATGGAATATGATCCCAAAATTATTCCGGCGGGTCTCAACCTCAGCTGGCGAGCGACACATAGCGTCGGTCAGATGGTGAACGAGGGCATCCCAAAGCAACCCGGTCCTTACTTCGCTTTCCTAAGCCTCCTGGTGGCACAGAAACAAATGACAGCCGCTAACGAACTGTGGCAAGCCTTAGTCCAGCAGAAACTGGATTACGACGTTGCTCAAGTCTTTCCCTATTTTGATTTCCTGCTCGATACGAAGCAGATTGACCAGGCCGAGAACGTATGGAAATTTCTCGGCACGCGTGAACCTGAATTATTGAAAAACGCCCAGGGCAACCTTGTCTCTGATGGCGGGTTCGAAGGTAAATTTCTGAACGGGGCTTTCGGGTGGCGGCATCGTCCCCGCCCCGAAACGGACGTAGCGCTGGACACGAGCGAATTCCATAGCGGGACGCGTGCTTTGCGGCTTTCATTTGCGGGACCTGCGATCTCGGACACAGGCGTTTATCAATATGTTCCGGTTCAGACAAATACATCGTACCGCCTAACCGCATTCGTAAAATCGCAGGACATTGTTAGCGCGAGTGGACCTCGATTAGTGGTTCAGGATTGGTACAGCAATCAGCTACTTGCTAAAGCCGAGGATTTGCTCGGAACCACAGGTTGGCGAGAGCAAAACCTTGATTTCACGACAGGCCCTGACACACGATTGGTTTTCATCGGGATAATGCGTGTTCCCGGGAATCCCTTGATAAAAGGCACTTTTTGGCTCGATGACCTAAAATTAATTCCCCTCCCCAAAGCGTAGGAGAGCGAGAAGTTTTTCGCATCTAACGAAGTTGTCTACGATCGATTAGTAGCGATCGGCATTCCATTCCAGTAAGCTTGTAGACGAACTCTTAAGGAATAAATCATGGAAGTGCATCCCCTGTATCGCGTTATCAGCGCAGTAATGCTTTTAGTTTTGCCCTCCTCTCTCATTGGTGAAACCACCGATAATGCGATGCTGAAGGCCACGGGCAGCGTGACTATCAATGGCAGCGCAATCCCGCAATCCTCGACCATTTTTGTTGGAGACAAGATCGAGACTCAGAAACAATCGACAGCGATGATTTTTAATGCTGGCATGAGTGTCCAACTTCCTTCGGATTCATCAGTTGTCTACAAAGAAAACGACGTAGAGTTAATGCAGGGCAGTGCGTTGATAACAACGAAGAAGGTTACCGGCGGCCACTTAGCGAATCTCTCGATCTCGCCCGTCTCCTCCGGAGCCACCAAATTCGCTCTTGTGAAACAACCAGGAGTCGAGACTATTGCTGCGATTGAGGGTCCAGTTCGCGTCACCGACGGCAGGGGCACAGTAGTTTTGAAACCGGGCCAGGGTTTAAAGCACGATCTTATTGCTAGCAATCTGGCAGACAGCACCGGCCAAGATAACAATGCGCAGGGACAAACCTCCACGAGCGAAGACTCTGAAAAGGAAAAGAAGAAGAAGAAACGAAAAGGTCCCCCACCTGCTGCTTACGACAAGGGAATCCGTAACTGGGAGGTTGTCGCACTTCTAGCTGGAGGAATTATTGTCCCGATTGCCGGTACCTTAATTTACGACCAACTAAGCGGACCCGGTACGAAGAAGCCTGTAAGCCCGACAAAACCCTAAGGGTGTAATTCGCGTGACGGGTGCGGATCGGAAACGCTTATTCAGTCCAGCGCATGCGGAGCAACCGCGGAAATAGGTTAGCGCCACTCTTCAGGAAATGAAGTGTTTGCAGAGGCAGCCTGCTTCGTTGATCAAAGTCTGCATTAGCATCTACTGAGGCCACAATCGGATTTGGCCACCGCGTAGCGAGATATCGTAAGAACTCTCTGGGGTGCTCCAAGCTTTTCTTGAACTGATATTCAAAGTGGGAGTGGGCTGGATGAGGTCTTCCCCACTGTTTCAAAACACTGAAGGTTAGCCATTCCGGAATTCTGTTTGCGCTGTTGCCGATCGGTGCATCTCCGAGCTCCGCACCAAGTAGTTGATTGGCCAGCGCTAAAGCACAAAGTACCCAGTCGGCTCGTCGCCTATTTTTTCCTAGACAAATGGCCCAGTTGAAATTGGCTGGTCTTGCTTCCAGTGCAGACGCGATATCACAGAGCCATATCGGCCGCCAGCCTCCGTGTTTCAGAAAATGCATACACAGTACGCGTAGATGGTCTTCGGCGCCCAAAACCCGAACTTCTGTCCCATCAAGTTGGACTAGTTCAGAACGATCATAAAGTTGACCAAAACTCTGGTCGCCGAATTTTGTGATCTCATCGTGATCGAGATCCACTACATAGGAATTATGTTCTGCTTTTTCGCATACTTTCCATGTGGCCTCTTGTTGTTCTGGCGAAACACATAGGTCGATGTCCCCACTGGGGCGGAGTCCGGAATCAGAATACAGTCGGCTCGAAGCCCATCCCTTGATGAGAATCGGTTCCACCCCGGAAGACCGCACGGCTTCGACTATCATGCAAAGCTGAAATTCGTGTTGCCCCGCCTGAATGGCGGATTCCCGGTACGTATTCCGCAACACTTCTGCGATACCGTCAGGAACTCGGACGCCAGAGCGACAAATTCGCTTCCAAGCTAGAGCTCCCCCTCCGGACTCTAGTAATAAAGGCAAAGCTGCAACAACTCGCTCCGTGGCAATCTCCAGAGGTGGAGGCAATTCACGCCAACTGCCAACCAGGATCTCCGCAAGGTTGCGACTCACCATATCCGATGAACCGGTCTTGATTCCCATGCTCTACATGCATTTCGCACGTGTCGGGCTGCCCGCTCTAGCCTGACAACGACGTTGAGATTTTGATTCGTTTTTCGAAACAAGCCTGTTGTAGTTAAAACATGACGGCGCAACGACCGTCAATGACGGCCTGCCGGAGAAGGCAGCGCTTATTGTCAATTTTCGAACCCCATGCAACAGCGAACGCACTTTGAGCGATCAACGGCGCGACTCAGGGGCAGGGTTTGTGCGGAGATAGGTACCTTTTTGTATGTATCCCTCTTTTACTCATGGCCGAAATTGGTGTATACAAATCTCGATGCCTGATTCCACTTCATACATTCCTCCACAACGCGTAAGAGCCGTAGTTCGGCGACTCGGCACCGAACTGTTGGTAGTAAACACCGCGGCGGGCAAAGCTCATTGCTTGAACGAAATTGCAGGGCAAATCTGGCTTCTTTGCGACGGCCAGAATAGCGTTGCGAAGATCGCTCGCGAATTATCTAAAAAACGGGCATTCCCCGTAGATCAGAGCATTGTTTTGCTGGGACTGAAGCGTCTCCGAAAGGCAAGATTGTTACCAGCATCTCCGCTTTCGCCCCAGGAGATCTCGGTGTCCCGGAGAAAGTTGCTCAGAACTATGGGAGCAGCGGCTGCATTAGCATTACCAGCTGTCGCTTCTATGGTTGTGCCTCTTCCGGCCCAGGCTGCCTCGTGCAGGCCCCACCTCAGCCCTTGCACGTTTAACGCGCAATGTTGTTCACGTCTGTGCGTCGGAGGGGTGTGTGTACTTGATTAGCGAGGCTAAAGCGTAACGCGAGAGTTGGGCCGGGTTAAACCTAGTAGCGCTCCCGTTCAGTTGCAAGTAATAAGCGATACGTTGAACCACCCGCTCTGTACCTACCATTCAGCTGGAGACTTTCCCCAGCTGCCAGCCAACACCCTGACAATGTGGCGACTCGGGGCAAGCGATTGAACTGATCCATTCCCAAGCTCTCCGTGCGTTTCGCAGCGTTCGAACTGCCGCGCAAACTACATCCGATACACTCTGCACGACACCGCTGACAAAGTCACAATCTCTGGAACAACACCGCGAGTCGCGTATGAACAGCGAGCCATTTCGCAGGCACGTCGCAGCTGCGGCTGCAAAATGCAGTAGCACCCATTTGTCGAAATAGGCTCCTTCGCGAGGCTGAGCTAAGTTGATCGGGTAGGGGAGCAGGGATTGCAAGCAACTTCGCGTTGCGTAGTTGCCTGAGGGCGAGCCATACGCCGACTTCATCGATAGGCGCTCCGAGCTCTGTTGACAGGGTTCTCGCCATATCGGTTACGGTGTTTTTGCCATCACACATCATCCAGACACCGCTGGCGGTGGCATTGAGACAATGGACTTTGCCCGTCTTCTTGTCTACGACCAATAATTCGGTATCCAGTTGCCTAACAAAGCGGAAATTCGCGTCGGGGGAACAAATCGAAGAGAACTTAGTTGCATTCGTCCTTTCCGTGCGTGTTCGTCGGGCGAATATTAGCACAATTCCCTGCAGTACCTTAGCGTAAAGAGGAAAGGTTTTCGGCTGGTAAACTCGAATAGACTGATCGAGCTAGGCTTTCTATCGAACACCTTATCCCCTGCATCCCTCCCGGAGTGCACGGTCACAGTTGCGGTATTAACGGCAAACAACTAGCTTCTTTCTACGTAATCCAAAATCGATTCAACGGCCTCTTTTGCTTCCCCGCGGGTACCTTGCAAAACCTGTGCTTGGCGGACCGTCTTCTCCAAAATGACGAGTGCTTTCTCCGGCTGATTGCGCGCCGCAACTGCGTTGGCGATTAGGCCGAGGACTCCCTGTCCCCTCGATAAAACTCGCGGTCGCCATCGCGCGCCCTGCTTATAACGAGCCAGTACGACAAGCGAAACTGGAAGTGACCTTTTCGCCACCTGCGCCCCCAATTCCGCAGCGGTAAAACGGGTGTGGTGGCCGTTTTGAGGGTCTGCGTCTCTTAGCGATAGTGGCCTCGGGAAAGGATGCACTAAGCCCTTTGCGTCCAGCACCGCGAACTCGTCCGAAAAATATTCGGCGCCAGCGGTCAAGAATTCCTTTGCCAGCGTACTTTTCCCGCTTAGACTGCGGCCCGGGAAAACGATGGCACTTCCTTTAAAGGCAACAACCCCAGCATGGATGAAAAGCTTTTGGCGGGTGTTTTGCGCGATGTAAGTTTCGAGATCCGACCCCAGCGATTCCAGCAACTGATCTAAATTCTCGGTACGCTCTACCCTTTCGATGTCGGCATATAAAAGGTGAAAACTCCGGGCATTCGATCTCGTGGAAGTACCGCCTTGAATGACGGAATACAATCGCTCGACAACGTTGAAAGAGGCGAACTTCCAGCCAACAGGGAGTTGTGCCACTACCCGACTCAAAACTTCAGGAGTGTTCGTCCGCACGCCGATACGCACGCCGTGCGACGTCAATGAAATTCCAGCCGCCCAGACCAGGCGGTCAAGTTTCTTCATTCAAGTCGACGTATCTTTAGAAATAGGTAAGCTGCTATTAGACACTTGATTCCCATTTTACGCGTGCGGGCTGTATCCCAGCATCAGCTCACCACGTATCGCCGCCCGAACTGTTCTTTTTTTGGTTGTTCCCACTACCGCCCATCACAATCGATCCGACGCACGACCAAAGCGTACGCCTCGAGCATCGGGCATTTCTTCCGAACGCCGATCTTGATTTCGGTCGTGTAGCCGTAGCGATTTAACATTGTCAAGCCGACATGCGCTTTCACCACGCAGCTCACACCAGGTACCACACGGCCCGCGATGTCAAACGCCGCTGCAGATTTCGTGCGACGATGGCGCAACGGGCTCCACAAGCAACAATTTAAATTGCAACGTGCTGGTTAATAACTTTCGGAGTCGTCTCATCGCGAACCTCAATCAGCCCTTCGCGGAAAGCTGCTCAAGCAGGCCCCGCTCACATTGCTCCATACAAACTTGATACTCCCGCAAAATTGCGTTCCCAATTTCTCGCGCGCTTCGAGGCTGCTGAATCTGATTCCAAATCAACGTGCACGCTTCGTGACTCTCGTCAAAAATGCAGGATGAGGGTCTCGCAGCCAATTGGCAGGAAATCTGCGATTCAATCGCGACCACCACGGAATGGGTCGATACTGCAAGTGGTGTCACAGGTTCTGTTAGATGATAGATAAGGTCTCTGTATCGGCTACGCTCTCCTTCACCACCTTCGGGCATTAAAAAAGCCACCCGCGAGGATGGCTAAAAGGGACCGCTTATCGATCTAAATTATGAACATTTTTGCTTGCGGCTGCTAGTTACGAAGGTCACGATCTTGCTTTCCATTCTTCAGCATCTTTCGATAACTCCGGCGATTGGCCGTCGCGGGGCATAATCGCGTTGATATGGTTCAGCCTAAAATGGAGAAGCAGTGTTTTCCGTTAATGTAGATTCCGCCCCTTCGGGGCAGCAAACCGGTTTTATTTAAGACAACCGGACAACAGCCCATCAGTGCTCATGAGCTCGTTGCTGGAGCGGGTCACACGCGAACATCGAGGTAGAGGACCCATACACCATGCTCGTGTTCACCAATCATCCGCATCACCGAGCCCCCAAAGCGACAATCCTGGTTTGTCGGCAACATTCCCTTGGTCAACCAGTCAACCTTGACCCGTTGATGTCCACCAAGTCCACCGGCCCTCCCTCGGCGAGTGCGTGAACTGGATGATTTCCGTGCGGGCCGACGCTATCGATCACCTGCGCATTTATATTGCGGTGTCGGTTATCCGGAATAGGCTACGAAAAGTTTCTGTTGGAGTTGGCGTCTGACTCTGCCATCGCGTCCGGTCGCTTCCGCATCAGCACT
>JALYIM010000191.1 GCA_030775785.1 Acidobacteriota bacterium | reverse complement strand
TTGGACCCCTGCCCCAAATGGCATGCGGTGACTACGATTCATTCCGGCGGTCCTTGGTGCGAATCTGGCCGCGCTGACGTTCGACTAGCAGGGCCAGCGAGCGCGCAGGTAGAGGATAGTCTGTACCCGCCTCGTGCATCATAGGATTACGCAAAACAGGGCTGGAAGTGACGATCAATGTGACCCATCCCATGCCGGAAGCCACGGTGGGTAGCAGGAAGGAAATCTTTTCGTGATGCGCATTCATCAGCAGCAGAAAATTATTGTCGGTGACAGGCTGGCCTCGCTCGTCTTTTTCGGCCAGTCCCTGTCCGGCCAGGAAAACCCCCAACGAACGTGCGGATTCCTGTCCCCACTCCTCGTCGGTCATCTCCCTTCCGTCTGGTAGCAACCACAAAATATCTTTTATGCCGGCTCCCTTGATGGCCCGGCCCTGGAAAAAACTGCGGCGATGAAATACCGGATGAGCTTTTCTGATTGAAATCAGCCGCTGCACGAAGGCCAGTAACTGCTTACCTTCCTCGTTGACTTCCCAGTCAATCCAACTGATTTCGTTGTCCTGGCAATAGGCGTTGTTGTTGCCGAACTGGGTATGGCCGATGGAATCGCCTGCCAACAGCATTGGCACTCCTTGCGATAAGAAGAGTGTCGATAGAAAGTTACGTTTTTGCTGTGCCCGCAGGGCGAGGATTTCAGGATCATCAGTGGGGCCTTCAACTCCGCAATTCCAACTACGGTTGTTGTCGGTGCCATCGCGATTGTCTTCCCCGTTGGCTTCGTTATGCTTGTTGCTATAGCTGACCAGATCCTGGAGGGTGAACCCGTCGTGCGCGGTGACAAAATTGATGCTTGCGTAGGGGCGGCGGCCGCTGCGCGCATAGAGATCACTTGATCCCGTGATTCGATAGGCAAGCTCTCCGATCTGGCCGCCATCGCCTTTCCAGTAAGAGCGCACTGCATCGCGATAGCGATCGTTCCACTCCGCCCAGCCCACGGGAAACTTGCCGACTTGGTATCCACCCTCGCCCAAGTCCCACGGCTCGGCAATGAGTTTTACCTGCGACAAGATTGGGTCTTGATGAATAATGTCCAGAAAAGCTCCCAAACGGTCCACTTCATGAAGCTCGCGCGCCAAAGTCGCTGCCAGATCAAAGCGAAATCCGTCCACGTGCATTTCGATCACCCAGTAACGCAGGCTGTCCATGATCAACTGAAGCACGCGGGGGTGCTGCATGTTCAGGGTATTACCGGTGCCCGTGTAGTCCATGTAATAGCGGGGATTGTCCGCGAGCAGGCGGTAGTAGACGGAATTATCAATGCCCCGGAACGACAAGGTCGGCCCCATTTGATTGCCTTCGGCTGTATGGTTGTAAACCACATCAAGGATCACCTCGATTCCGGCGGAGTGCAGCGTTTTCACCATGGTCTTAAATTCGGTGATGGACCCGCTCGCCGAGTAGCGCGGCTCAGGCGCGAAAAAACCGATGCTGTTGTAGCCCCAGTAATTCCGCAAGCCTTTTTCGACCAGTGAGCGATCGTTTACGAAGCAATGCACGGGCATGAGTTCGACCGCGGTGATGCCCAGCTTTTTAAGGTAGTCAATCACAGGCGCGGTCGCGAGTCCTGCGTAGGTTCCGCGCAGGGCTGGCGGAACTTCAGGATGCCGCACTGTGAAGCCCTTCACATGAACCTCGTAAATAATGCTTTTGTGCCACGGGATGCGCGGAGGCTGGTCAGCTCCCCAGGTGAAGGACGAATCCACGACCAAACCCTTGAGCATTCCTGCGGCGCTGTCGCGACGGTCGAAAGATAAATCTTCCTTAGCATTGTCTATGCGATATCCGAAGTGCGAATCGCTCCAACGCAAATCGCCCTCAATCTGTTTTGCGTAAGGATCAAGCAACAACTTGTTGGGATTAAAACGGTGACCTTGGTTTGGCTCGTAGGGGCCATGAACACGGTATCCATAAAGAATGCCAGGCCGCGCTTCGGGTAAGTAACAGTGCCACACCTGATCGGTTTGCTCCCGCATTTCCACGCGATGCAATTCGCGGCGCCCCGTTTTGTCGAAAAGGCACAACTGCACCGCGTCCGCATGCTCCGAAAAAATTGCGAAGTTGACACCCTCGCCGTCCCAAGTAGCTCCTAAAGGATAAGGTTTGCCCGGCCACACAATTGGAGCAGTCTGATTCAGCAATTAAGTACCTCACTTGGAATTAAAACGACGGGAAGGCCGATTACGTAAAGGCCGACACTTCTAATCTATCAGGTGCCTGCAGCAAAACCTCGGATCCATCCTTAGTCCTTCATGGTGAATCTAAGTTTGGATTTCGTCTGCAAGGGCGGGTAAGGTATTCCCCCTCGGAAACTCCGCTATCAACCCTATTGGGATTGGAATACCGCCGTGAGATATAGCATATTCGGGTTTCTATCTTTGGTTAAGGAGTCACCGTTTTTCGAGAACGATGATTACGCACTGTGCAAACCCGGCATGCTCAGTTCCCCTCCACCGGCTGCGGGATGGCAGGCTTTTTCAATTCGACGTGAAGTCATTGGCGCCCGCTACCGCAGGTCCAAAGCATCGCGAGCCACGAACAAGACTATCTCGCAATACTGCCCACTTTTGGCTTTGCGGTCAATGTTCCAGGTCAATGACACTGGTATTTGATCAACTGCAAGGCGTTAAAGTCATTCCCCTAGTGCAAGTTTCGGCCCGCAACGCTACCTCTGCGGTTTGATTAATGCTACCTCCGCGTTCTGATTTAGGAAGCGCGCTTCGAGCCTCTAGGGGTTATCGGTATTAGATCTGTGAAAACTACAGCTACCTCCTGATAGTCAGATTTTTCGAATTCAAGTATTTATATAGAAGTTCGAAAGATAGAGATGGCGGAAGCTGAACAATCCCCCTGTTCAGCTTCCGCCATGTTCTTTTTGCTTCTGTCTCATTCGCGAAGATACCGAGTTCTGGGTATGGATTTGTTCCGCGTCCGACTATATTGTTTTATCGAAAGATGGCGGCACGAGTTTTTATCGTTTCCTCGTCTTGGATCAGGCTGAAGCCGAACGATGTCAGGTCTGATTACGCCATCTTTTCTCCCACTCAAGTTTAAGCCCATTAAGTAGCATAGTCGGCGTTGATACGAACGTACTCTGCGCTGAGGTCAGTAGTGAAGAACGTTACTTCGCTTCGTCCGCGATGCAAGCAGATACGGACCTCGCAATTCTTTTTCCTCAGTTCGCGGTGTGCTCTCGCCTCGTCGAACGCACGATAATGTCCCGAAATACAGACCATCTGCTTGCCGATTCGTATGTCAATTCGATCGGGATCCACGGGCACGCCCGAGCGTCCAACCGCTGCTAAGATTCGTCCCCAATTGGGATCCGCCCCTGCCCATGAAGTCTTAACGAGCAAGGAGTGGGCCACGGTCTTTGCCACTTGAAGCCCTTCGCGATGACTTTTTGCGCGCTCGATAACAATACGAATGACATGCTTCACGCCCTCGCCATCCGCGAGTATCTGGCCCGCGAGCGACCGGCAAAGTTCTGTCAGTGCGCTGGCAAAGCTTCGGCGCGCTGGCGCGCTGGTAAGACGAAATGCGCTTTGGCCGGAAGCTAGCAGCAACACGGTGTCGTTGGTGGAAGTGTCTCCATCTATAGAGATACGATTGAAACTTTGCTCGCACGCCGGCTGCAAACATCGCCGCAACTGTGCCGGGGTGGCTATTGCGTCGGTAAACAGGTACACCAGCATCGTCGCGAGTTGAGGATGTATCATGCCCGTGCCTTTTGCCACGCCGAGCAATTTGAACGCGTTTTTCGCAGATGCAAAGTGAGAGACGGCGATCTTCCGGCGCGTGTCCGTCGTCATGATCGCCTGTGCAAAAAGACTAACTGCCTTTTCTGAGTGAGCAAACGACTCGACCATGCGAGGAAGACTCGCGACGATCTTCTCAACCGGCAGGGGCACGCCAATAATTCCGGTTGAAGAGGGAAATACCTCTTCGCTCCGGACATTCATAAGACGCGCAACCGTGTTGCACGTATGCTGGCAGGCGCGAAGGCCCTGTTTTCCAGTGGCACAATTCGCGTTGCCTGCATTGACGATCACGGCACGAATGCGGCCGCGAGTGGCCGCCAGATGCCTGCGTCCTAAAAAAACAGGTGCTGCCACAACTCGATTGGTCGTGAATAATGCGGCCGCCGTGGCGTCAGGTGGCGCTTCCACTAACGCCAGGTCCAGGCGGCCGCTGGCTTTGATTCCAGCACTCACGGCCGAAAACCGAAAGCCTCGAGGGATATCGCCTTTTCGAAGATGCTTTTTTAGATCGGTTTCTTGCGGTTCGTGTGGATTGGTCTTCTGGGGAGATTTCGCCTTTTGGTGGAAGGACAACGTTTTCATAACTGAAGCTTCACTAGCCACGCCGCAGGCTCGGGAACGCTCGCGAATTTTGGGACCTCGCCCCGCACCATCGCTACTTCGTCACAGGAATGAAAACGTGGGCACACACAACAGTCTTTATGAATTTTGTCGGGCAAGTCGTCGCGCTGAGCAACGCTGAAGCCCAAGGTAGAGAAAAATTCCGGGGTGCGCGTGAACAAACAGATGCAACTAACGCGATGTTTTTCTCCCTGCTGCATCAGCGCTTTGACCAGCAATCCGCCGCCGCCTTCTCCCTGCCGCGCTGGCTGAACTGTAATCGAACGAATTTCTGCCAGATGCGCTCCGTATAGATGCAGAGCCCCGCAGCCGATGATTAGCCCGCGATCTTCGAGCACAACAAAGTCACGGACGTTTTCGCAAACTTCTGCCAGAGACCTTGGCAATAGAGTGCCGTCATTTGCGTAGGCTGAGATTAACTCATGGATGCGCGGGGCATCCGGCAGAATCGCTTCACGCGTGCGCATGAATCCCCTCAAGGATGGAATTCACTTTATTCCGCGCGTCGGTTAAGGCCTGACGAACACGGCTGGGCGCGGTGCCCCCGGGAACGTCGTGGATGCTCAAAACAGACTCCAGTGCGAGAACCTCATAAATGTCTTGGTCGAATATGGGATTAAATTGCTTGAGTTCCTTCAGTGGCAGTTCTTGGAGCTCGCACCCTTTCTTCAGACAGAACTGGACCGCCTTGCCAATATTTTCGTGCGCCTGGCGGAACGGAATGCCGCGCTTAACCAGATAGGTGGCGGCGGCCCAGGCATTCATAGATCCCGTCTGCGCCGCCTGCTGCATGGAGTCATAGGAGAAATCGGCGAAGCGCATCCATCCTGTCACCAGAGGGAGCAACGAGATCACCGTGTCAGCAGCGTGAAAGAGCGGTTCCTGCATCTCTTGCAAGTCTTTGTTGTAGGCGAGGGGCAGGCCTTTCAAGGAAGTCGCGAGCGCCATGGCATCGCCAAGAATGCGGGCTGATTTCCCACGAGTCATCTCCAGTAGGTCGGCATTCTTTTTTTGCGGCATGGCGCTGCTGCCGGTCGAGTACAAATCGGGGGCAAGCACAAATCCGAATTCCTTCGATGAGAACAGAATCATCTCCTCGGACCAGCGGCTGAGATGCAACGCGAGTAGCGACAGGGAGCTGACAAACTCAATCACAAAGTCGCGGTCGCTAGTGGCATCAATGCTGTTCGTCGTGATTCCGACAAAGTCGAGTTCATTCGCCATCGCGCCGCGATTCAGAGGCAGCGAGGCACCCGCGACCGCGCCCGAGCCAAGTGGACATACATTCAAGCGAACGCGGCAATCGGCGAGGCGGCCTGAGTCTCGAAGAAACATTTCCACGTAAGCAAGCAACCAATGCGCCACCAGGACTGGTTCCGCCCGCTGTAAGTGTGTGTAGGCTGGCATGGCAGCAGCTTTGGACTCCTCTGCGCGGTCCAACAAAACTCCGAGCCATGCGTTCAGCTGAATCTGGATGTGATCAATGCTGGCCCTTACGTACAAACGCAGATCGGTCGTGATCTGTTCGTTGCGGCTGCGTCCGCTATGCAGCTTATATCCCACGTCTCCGGCGATGGTAACCAGCTTGCGTTCCACGAAGTGATGGACATCTTCGGCCTCATCATCCTGCAAGAACTCTTGCGACACAGACTTAACAGCAATCGTTTCCAGCCCTCGCAAAATCGCTATCAGTTCGCTCGACGAAAGTATTCCCACATCTTTCAGCGCACGAGCGTGCGCCGAGCTTGCCGCCAGCTCATATTCCAGCAGTCGCTTGTCGAATTCGAACGAGCGTTGCCAGCGCTCGAAAGCCGGATCAAGCGGTTCGCGGAAACGTCCTGACCACATCTTCACGACGCTGCCCTCATCGCATTGCTTCGGATGAAACCGCCTCCGGCCTCGTGCCTAAAATCCGCACCCGCGATCGTGAAGGCAATCCCAGGATACGAATGAATCCTGCCGCATCTTTCTGATCGTAACTCTCATCCATCGTGAACGAAGAAAGATCGGTCCGATATAGCGAGTAATCAGACTCCCGGCTCAGCACCGACACGTTGCCCTTATAGAGGGCGAGCGTTACTGCGCCCGTAATGTTCCTCTGAGTGCTCTCGACGAACGCATCCAGGGCCTCGCGTAATGGAGTGAACCACAGTCCGAAGTACACCAACTCTGCATACTTCAATCCAACGTGTTGCTTGTAATGTGCAAGCTCGCGTTCCAGACATAAGGCCTCGAGCTCGCGGTGGGCCGCAATCAGTAGGGTGCCTCCGGGAGTCTCATAGCATCCGCGCGATTTGATTCCAACGAAACGATTTTCAACAATGTCGGCTCGGCCAACTGCGTTGTGGGCGCCGATTTCGTTCAGCAGTTCGAGTAGCTCCACGGAATTGAGTTTCATTCCGTTCACTGAAACCGGGATTCCGTTTTCAAATCCAATCGTCACCTTCTCTTCGCGATCCGGCGCTTCCTGGGGGGACAAAGTGATTTGCCAGGTGGTGGTGAGAGGGGCATTGGCAACGTCTTCCAATTCTCCCCCTTCGTGGCTGATATGCCAGAGATTACGGTCACGGCTGTGGATTTTTTCGCGGCTCGCGGACACCTGAATACCATGCTTCTCGGCATAGTCGAGGCAATCCTCGCGGGATTTCAGTTCCCACTGTCGCCATGGCGCAATCACTTTCAGTTCGGGCGCCAAGGCCTGATAAGTAAGTTCAAATCGCACCTGGTCGTTTCCTTTTCCTGTGCACCCGTGGGCCACTGCAGTCGCGCCTTCCGCGAGTGCAACTTCCACTTGGTGCTTTGCAATCACCGGCCGCGCCATCGAAGTTCCCAACAAATATTTATGTTCGTAAACAGCGCCAGCCTTCAGACACAAAAAAACGTAATCTGTGAGGAACTCTACCCGCAAATCTTTGACGATCACTTTGCTGGCGCCGGTTTTGTATGCTTTCTCTACCACGGCATCTAGGTCGTCGCCCTGACCGACGTCCGCTACCATGGCAATCACATCGTAAGAATAATTTTCCTTCAGCCACGGAATAATGATGGAGGTATCCAGACCTCCGGAATAAGCAAGCACAACTTGCTCAGGCATCGGCCCTCCCTGAGGGCATGCGATTCATTTCGCGGCCCCTGATTTCATTTCTACTGTCTTTCTCACCGAGGCGTCCACCGACCAATATCGCCAGGATCGCTTTCTGTACGTGCAGCCGGCTCTCGGCCTGATCAAATACAACCGAACGTTCCGCGTCCATGATCGAATCGGTAATTTCTTCGCCGCGGTGCGCGGGCAAGCAATGCATGAAAACCGCATGGGGAGCGGCCATTGCGGCCAATTCATCGTTCAGTTGATAAGGAGGAAAGAGGCGAGAGCGCTCCTCGGTTTCATCTTCTCGGCCCATGCTGGTCCATGCGTCGGTGTAGATAGCGTCTGCACCGACAGCTGCTTCATGCGGATCTGTGAAGAGTTCGATGCTGGCGCCAGTTTCGCGCGCAATGTCGCGCGCGTCGGCAATAATGTTGGCATCGGGCTCATACCCTAGAGGGGTCGCGATTCGAATCTTCGATCCAAGACATGCACAGGTAAGCAAAAGCGAGTTGGCCACGTTATTGCCGTCGCCAACATATGCGAGAGATATTTTGTGGAGATCTCCGAAGCGTTCTTGCAGCGTGAAGTAGTCAGCCAGTGCCTGGCAGGGATGCTCCAGGTCGCTGAGCGCATTGATCACCGGGACCGACGCATGCTCCGCCATTCCGTCAATCGTTTGCTGATCAAAAGTGCGCAACACAATGGCATGCACCCAACGCTCCAAATTATGAGCGATGTCGCTCAGTTTTTCGCGGGCATCCAACCGGCCGTGTGTCTGGTCTACGAAGGAGATTGATCCGCCCAGGCCGGCAACTCCCGCTTCGAAGGTAAGCCGCGTACGCAGAGACGGCTTTTCGAAAAACATGACTACGTGTTTTCCAGAAAGCGTGTTGTGGAAGTCTGCAGGACGACTCTTCATCATGCTGGCGAGGGACAATACTGCCCGTACTCCATGCGGCCCAAGGTCACGCGTGGAGACCAGGTCCGGGCACCAGAAGCCCGTCGAGGGCGGCGGAGATTTCGTTCTTGTAGCGTCCATTGGCTGGGTGCTCACTGTTTTCTGCTCCTTCTTCGAGACGACGAGTTTTCAGCGCAGTTGCGTAAAGAGTCGTCGAGCGCGGTTATCACCTGGTCTACGTGCTTTCGCTGAATAATGTACGGAGGCAGAAAGCGCAGCACAGTGTCATTCGTGCGGTTGATGAGAATGCCCTTCTGCAATAATTTTGCGACAACACTCTTCGCCGAGTCGGCTGAATCCAGTTCCATTCCTAACATCAGTCCCATTCCCCGAACTTCGTGAATGCAGGGATGGTGCGATTTCAAGGCTTCAAGTTGCGTGCGGAAATATTCGCCGAGCTCGGTAACGTGATTCAGCAGGCCATCCAGAATTCGCAGAAACTTGATGGCGACCGCGCAGGCCAATGGCCCACCGCCAAACGTTGTCCCATGCATTCCCGGATGCATGCCGCTTGCAACACGGTTGGTAGTAAGGATGGCGCCCAGTGGCAATCCCGCCGCGAGTGGCTTTGCCACGGTCACGATGTCCGGCTGGATTCCATAGTGCTGATATGCAAAGTAACGTCCGGTGCGTCCCAGTCCGCATTGAATTTCATCGAGAATCAAGAGCGCACCGGTACGGTCACATAGCTCGTGGGCCGCTTGCAAAAACTCAGTTGACAGTGGACGTATGCCGCCTTCTCCCTGAATTGTTTCCAGGCAAATTGCGCAAACACTGCCATCGAATTGCCTCTTCAAGTCTTCCACATCGTTGAAAGCAACAAACCCAACTCCGGGCATCATCGGCGAAAAAGGCAACCGATACTTGGCCTGTCCGGTTGTGGATAGCGAGCCGAAAGTACGCCCGTGAAAAGAATTTTCCAAGGCGAGTAAACGCCACTTGGCCTTGTGTCCATTGTTGTTTTGGCTGCGCGCGAAGGCGCGTGCAAGCTTGAGGGCGCCCTCCCAGGCCTCAGTACCGCTATTACAGAAAAAGGCTTTGTCGAGCCCCGACGCCTTGGTAAGACGCTTAGCGAGCTCAGCTTGAAAGGGATGGAAGAACAAGTTCGACACGTGAATAAGCCGTCCCGCCTGGGTTTTCAGCGTCTTCTGAATTGCAGGATGTCCGTGGCCGAGTGCGTTCACTCCGATTCCGCTCAAAACATCGAGATACTTCTTTCCCTGGGAATCCCATAGATAGACACCGCTTCCCTTTTCGAAAAGGACTTTTTGGCGATCATAGGTAGGAAGCAGCAATTGCTCTTCCGAGCGAATCACCGACGCGAGGCTCATGCGCTGATCACCTCGGTGCCGTGCACCAGCTTTTCGAAATAAAATTGCGGTAGGACGCCGGCCTGTGAGGCAGGAAGAATTCGAACTCTGCCAACTCCCTTTTTCAATGCCTGGCTGCAGGCCTCCAGTTTAGGAAGCATGCCGCCTCCGATTACTGAACTGGCAATCATCAACGCTACTTGTTTGGTATTCAGCCACGGGATGACCACGCCCTCAGCATCTTTCACGCCGGCGACATCGGTGAGAAAGATGAGAGCGTCAGCGTGACAGGCGATAGCGCAGGCGGAGGCCATTTGATCGGCGTTGATGTTGTAATACTCGCCGTCAGAGCCGGGCGCGACCGACGACAAGACAGGAATACCGCCTTCAACCCAAATGGCGTCGAGCCAGCGAGTTTCTACAGCCGAGATTTCGCCAACATATCCGAGGTCGTAGCCCGGAGTCTGCTTTTTGCGTGCGCGGAAGACGGTACCATCGCCGCCACAGAGACCGACGGCTGGATATCCCGCGGCATTGATGCCAGCCACCAGGCTCTTATTCACGATTCCCGCCAACACCATCAACGCAACATCGCGGGTCTCGGCATCCGTGATGCGCAGCCCATTGATGAAATCACTTTGTTTTCCCAGCAACTTCAAAGTTCGAGTGAGCGCGCTGCCTCCGCCATGTACCACGGCGATTCGGTGGCCGTCTCCTGCCAAGTCAACGATGGCACGGGCGCATTTGTACAGAGTGGATTTTTCTTCCAGCGCTGCTCCTCCGATTTTTACGACAATTTTCACTGAAGTCCTGCTTCTTCTTTCCATCCGTACATTAGATTCATGTTCTGAACAGCCTGTCCGGCAGCGCCTTTCAGCAGGTTGTCGAGGCAGGAAATCAAAACCAACCGGCGTCCGTCGTCCGCCAAGCAGAACCCGATGTCACAATAATTCGTATGCGATGAAAACTGAATCTGGGGCAACTGCGGAGTGGCGAAAATACGCACCCAAGGCTTCCCGGCATAGAAATTGCGCAAGCAGGACTCCACGTCGCCAGCATTCATTTCACGGTTCAGATACACGTATAACGTGGACAAAATTCCTCGTGGAATTGGTAGGAGATGCGGAGTAAATGTGAATTCGCTGGATTTCAGATCGAGTTGTTCAATAATTTCTCCCAGGTGGCGATGTCCGAAGACCGCATACGCTGAGAAGTTATCGGCGACTGAAACAAAATGATTCCGGGAGTTCGGCGCTTTCCCTGCCCCTGACACGCCTGACTTCGAATCTGAAATCATGCCACGTGCGCGGTCCACGTATCCCGCCCTGAGCAAAGGGGCAAGCGCCAGTATTACTGAGGTCGCGTAGCAACCCGGATTCGCTACTAGTGCGGCATCCTTGATCTGGTCGTGGTTAATCTCAGGCAATCCGTACACCGCTTTTTTAGTTAACTCCGCTGCAGTAACTGAATCCTCATCTTCAAATTGGTATACCTCTCGATTGTGGGCCTGCTTCAACCTCCACGCGCCACTTAGGTCAATCACGCGTAAACCCTCCGCAAGAGCCTTCGGAACAAGGGTTCGGGATACCTCATGGGGCGTGGCCAAGAAAATCAGTTGCACTTTCTGGTTCTTCAGCCCCGGCCAGGACAATGATTGCAGGCGATAGCCGCCATTGCCGGAGAACGCCGGAAACGCATCAGCTAGCGTCCCGTTCTCGATGCCTTCGCGGGCTTCCTCTTTAGGCTCTCGACGGAGCAGCAGCGGCTCATCCACCTGAGGATGGTGAAAAAGAAGTCGCGCAAGTTCCGCACCCGAAAAACCGGTAGCGCCTACGATTGCGGTTTTTAGTTTTGCAGACATTACACGACCATTTTCTGAATTCGCTCCTCCAATTTCCTGGCGGCTTTGTTGTCGGGACAAACAATCAAAATTGCGTCGTCGCCAGCAATCGTGCCTATAACTTCAGCCCAATCCTCGTCGTCGAGGGCAGCTGCCACCGGTTGCGCACTCCCCACAGCGGTCTTAATCACCAGCAGATTCTGCGCGGCCCGCACGCTCAGTACAAATTCACGGACCAAACGGGACGCGGGCGGCAGCGCCGGATCCGAAGCTGCATTCCCCTGCGGTAGTGCGTACCCTTCCGAGGTTTTTACCAGTCCTAGATCGCGTATGTCGCGTGAAAGCGTCGCCTGCCCAACGTCGAATCCGCGCTTTTCAAGCTGGCGCTGAAGGTCTTCCTGGCTCTCCACGGGACCCCGTTGAAGAAGGTCCAGCACCGCCTTCTGCCTCAGCACTTTATGCATATCTATTCATTGTCATGCATCTATATCCATGTTAATGATTAGAGCGAGCGTGTCAAGCGGAAAGATTGAAACATCGAGGGGTTGACTGTCGGCACCAAAAAATAAACCCACCGCTGAGGCAGTGGGTTTTGGACCTGATGGAGAGAAAGTGGGTTAATTCTGGCGTTCGCGGCTCAACCTGACTTCGTTCGCAGAGGGCTTCGAATCTTGCTCGAAGAATTCAAGCAAACGATCTATCAGACGCCGGCGACCGCCGATGACATGAAGTCCGCTCTCGTGTTGATGCTCTTCCAGAATTCGGTTGATGTTGGTTTCCAGTTCACTCACAGCGCACCTCCCGCGTGGATTGCAGCCGGTCACGGTACTTCGTAGCACCTGAGGTTGCCTCTTCAACATATCAACATCGGAGACGGAGCGGACATTGGAAATTCTGATAGAGGTCATCAGGAATCTGAATGGGGGATGGAGGTACTGTTCACGTTCCCAGGGAAGGGACTGGCCGGAGGAGTCCGACGCGATCATTTCGCAGCCGCGAACTGCCGCACGGTGCTGATAAATGTTGTGGTAGCACGGGTCAGAGTACGGTCCCGGCGGTAAGCTAAGCCCAACTCGCGCCAAAGCTCTCCGTCTTTCAATGCAATTAATTTAACTCGCCCCGCCAATACCTGGTCACGTGCGAAACTGGCGCTGATCAAGGACACTCCAAGCCCTGCGGCGACGAAGCTCTTTATCATGCCGACGCTGGGCAGCTCCATCCTGACCTGCAAATTGGCAGCGTAGGGACGAAACAATTTATCCATTACGCGGCGGCTGTATCCTGTTTTCGGCAGCAGCAGCGGTTGCTTCACGATCTCGCTCACCGGAACCACATCGTACTTTGCCAGAGGGTTTTGCGGATTCACCATCAACATCAACTGGTCACGGAAAATAGAATGCGCCTTCAGGCTGGCGGACTTTACGGGCAGCGTCACAATTCCGACATCAATCGTGCCATTCTCCAATTTCTCCACGATCTTGTAACTGAAATTGCGGTAAATGCTGATTTGTACTCCTGGATATAAATTGCAATATTTGGCGAACACATCCGGCAGCACATAGAGACAGGTTGCTTCATTCGCGCCAATGACGATGGTACCGCGAGGACTGCTGCCTTGATCAGCCACTGCCAACAGCGACTCATCTCGTGTCTGGAGCAATCGCTCGGCGTAGGCAAACAGCACCCGCCCGGCAGGAGTGAGCGTCACATCTTTTCCAGAACGATCCAGCAGGCGGTCGCCATATTCCTGTTCAAGCTGTCTTATCTGCGCGCTAACCGCGGATTGTGAACGGAAGACTTTCTGCCCTGCACGGGAGAAACTTCCGAGCTTTGCAACTTCGAGGAATGTGACTAGTTGGTCGAAGTCCATGGGTAGTGCGAAATTATAACGGAGCGCGCGACCTTTAGGGGCCTGGAACTTTCACCCGAATAGGTTCTGCGATGACTTTTCGCGCTGATTACGACACTATTCAGCCGATACTTCCTCTCCGGCAACTACCTGCTCGATGAAAATCAAGGGCGAAGAGGCCGCTGGGCGCCCCACATGCAGTCCGCACTCAGTCTTTTTAAAGCCTGACCACCGCCCCGCACGCGAGTCCTCTCCTGGCCGTACCGCCCGCGTGCACTGCATACAGCCAATGCTCGGATACCCACGATCATGCAGCGGATTATGAGGGACGTCGTGCTCGCGGACATACTTCCACACCATATCCATTGTCCAATCCGCGATCGGATTGATTTTGATCAGCTGAAACTTCGCGTCCCATTCGACCCTGCGGGTCGCAGCACGCACCGCAGTCTGGTCACGGCGAATGGCGGTAATCCATGCTTTTAAAGTGGATAGTTTATTTTTGAGAGGTTCGATCTTTCTTAGGTTGCAGCATTGGTCCGGATTTCGCTCCCACAGGGCTTGCCCGTGCTCGCGTTCTTGCTCCTCTGGAGAAAGCTGCGAGTAAGTTTTTTCAACTTTTATTCCGTAACGTTTTTCGACGCGATCAATCAGATCATATGTTTCCGGAAACAGAAATTCGGTGTCGCCGGTGAAAACTCGAAGCTTTGGGTTAACGCGTGAAGCAATGTCGAGCAGCGCCATTCCTTCAATGCCAAACCCAGTTGCCATCGCAACATCATTGCCAAAAGTTTCCCACGCCCAAGTCAGAACCTGCTCCGGGCGCCATTTCTCTGCCACCTGATGAACTCGCTCAAAACGGTCTTTCACTCGGGTCGCTCCTTGTTTGTTGCGTATTGAGTGCCTTGCATCTCGAGCAAATCCGCGGCAGGAATATGCGCAGGTGGAAAGAACGCCATGCCCTCGGGCGATTCCCATTCACAAATACTTGCATCGGTCGGACGCTCCAACGGACGTGCATGTCGCACAACTTCGCCCACAACCAATATCGTGGGTGAGGGCAGTCGGGGAGCGTTCGGCAACGAATCGAGAGTGGTGCAATATGTCTCTTGCTGTGGTGTTGTCGCGTTCGACAGAATTGCGCATGGAGTCGCGGGCCCAACTCCTGCAGCGAGCAAATGCCGCATCGTATTTTGGTAATCGTAGCCCGGCATATACACAACGACGGTTGCGGTCACCGGGACATTTGCGGGCCATTCGGGAGGCTGATCGGTTTTCGAGTGGCCCGTAAGAAGAATTAATGATGAAGCGGAATCGCGATGCGTGAGAGGGATCTGAGCGACTGCCGCTCCTCCCAATGCCGTGGTGACGCCCGGTACAATCTCAAAATCAATCTTCGCTTTGCGAAGAGCTTCGATTTCTTCTCCGCCGCGCCCAAAAATCAGCGGGTCGCCGCCTTTCAATCGGACAACCTGTAAATCTAACAAAGCGTAATTCACTAGAAGAGTATTGATTTCGCTTTGTGTGATGCTGACTCGTCCGCAGCGCTTGCCAACGCTGCGAACACGAGCATTGGGAGAAACAAATTGCAGTACGTCTGGCCCGATCAGCTCGTCGTGCAACACCACGTCAGCGGACTTTAGGAGTTTGACGGCCTTTAGAGTCAGCAATTCGGGATCGCCCGGTCCCGCTCCTACCAAATAGACTTTGCCACTCATTATTCAGTGCCTCCTGCAGAAGCTGGCGTCGAACGGGCCGATTCGAAAGCTTCTCTGCTTGCGAGACGATGGAGGAGCTGGCGGCGCGCTTCAGGATCCATATCCTGTTGGAATAATTGTTTTCTGGTCTTGCCCAAGTCTTCGACCCAGGCTTCGTACTCGATGCCAAACTGAATCTCGAATTCCTTTCTTAGTCTCTGCGCAAGTGCCGGGCTGTGTCCTGCAGTAGAAATCGCCAGCTGAAAGTCGCCACGACGAACAACAGCGGGATAGAAGAAGTCGCAATTGTCGGGGTCATCCACCGAATTGCACAAAATCCGACGTTGCTGGGCCTCGCGAAAAATCAGGCCGTTTACTTCAGCAGAAGAGGTGGCGGCTATCACCAGAAATTGCTCATCCAAATCGTGCACTTCGAACCTCCTCTGCTCCCACTTGATCATTCCTTTCCCGTTCCATTCCCTCACTTCAGGATTTGCCCAAGGTGCTATTACTCGTACCTCGCCTGAGGAATCGAGCAGGCTGTGGATCTTTGGTGCAGCGATGTTCCCCGCTCCCACCACTAGGCAGCGTCTACCTTGCAGCTTGAGGAACATTGGAAATAAGCTCATCGCGATCAACCTTCCACCGCATGAGGAGCGGCGGCTGAAGGAAGGTCGCGCGCGACCACAACCGCCGCCTCACCTTCCAACGACAATGTCTGTCGCAAATCCGCATCGCTGTGGCGAGCAAAATATTGCCGTAAGTTTTCGCCTGGATTGCGCTCATCGAGATACCTGTGCAATAGGCGTTCGATCGCATCCGGAACCTCGGTGGCCAGGCAGCGATATCCAATCGGACGGGCAATGGACTGATGCAGTCCGACAGCGCCACCGACGCAAAAGTAAAAGGCGTCCTGCATCCGCCCATCCACCTTGATCTTTTTGCCTTCGAGGCCGAGGTCAGCGATCCAATGTTGTCCGCAACTGTTTGGGCATCCGGTAACGTGGATCTTCAGGTGCTGCTCAAAGCCTGGCATGCGCTCTTCCAGTTCTTCGACCAGCCAGCGGGAGAAGCTTTTCGTCTCCGTAATCGCCAGCTTGCAGAATTCAGACCCGCTGCAAGCGATCGCTCCCCGCCAGAAAGTTGATGCCGCAACAGGCAATCCGATGGCGGTCAGTTCAGCAGCAAGACGCTCGGCATTGGCATGCGGGACATTGACGATTACAAGGTTCTGCATATTCGTGGTTCGCAAGTCCCCGCCAGCGTAGCGGTCTGCCAATGCGGCCGCGGATTTCATCTGCTCTGCGGTGATTCTTCCCCTGAGCACAGCCGCTCCGACATACGAAAATTCATTCTGCTTTTGCGGATGAATTCCCACGTGGTCGCGATAGACATCGTCAGGCCGATGCTCTTCCACTCCAGGATTGAGAGAAAATCCAATTCGACCTTCAAGCTCGCTAAGAAATTTGGCGGCGGTCCAGCCATGCCTCAAAAATAGGAATTTAAGCCTTGCCCTCTCTCTGTTCTCGCGCAGCACGTCGCTGTCGCGGAAAATCTCGGCGACACCTTTCAGCACCCCCAGCACCTGGTGATGTCTCACAAAAGCATTGAGCCGCACCGCCAGATGAGGATCGGTCGAAAGGCCACCGCCTATGCGCAGAGAAAATCCAGTTTCAAATTCGCCGTTGAGCTCGCGACGGACCGCCGTCAATCCGACGTCATTGATTTCGGGATACTCGCACCACACGCTGCAGCCACTGATGGACACTTTGAACTTGCGCGGCAGGTTGTAGAATTCTGCATTCCCTACGAAGAGGCGATTCGCTTCGAGCGCTAACGGAGAGGCGTCGCAGAGTTCATCGGCGGCGACGCCGGCGAGTGGGCATCCTGTGATATTGCGCGTGACATCCCCGCAAGCCCCCATGCTGCTGAGTCCGCAGCGCCAAAGGGCTTCAAGAACCTCGGGCAAAGATTCGATCGTCACCCAATGAAGCTGGATGTTTTGTCGCACCGTAATGTCAGCAACCTTGCCTCCGAAGCGTTCGGTGAGGTCGGCGATAGTGCGCAGCTGATGCGATTTAAGAATGCCGTTTGGAATGCGAATACGGACCATGAAGAACGGCAGGGCTTTTCCCTCTCCGCCCTTGCCGCCGAGTACACCGACACCGTCACCCTGGGTATAAACGCCCCACCAGCGAAGATAGGTTCCCACCCACTCGGGAGGGATCGAGTTGAAGCCGGTCTGGGCAAAGCGGCGGATTTCCGCAAGACCTTCCCAGGGATTGGTGGTCCGCTTAAGTCGCTCAGCCCGTTGCGCCTTGGACTCTGGCTTCGGCTGTGAAATGCCTGTTGCTGTTGAGGTATCTGTCATATATATGCCGCACAAAATAAAAAGCCCACCGCCAGGTGCTACTGGCGATGGGCCTATACGAGTGCCGATGCTAAAAAACTCTTAGGTCAGCAGCCTCCCCGCGCCAGTGAACACACGCATACAACAACATGCGCAACAGCACTGGCAACGCGTGGTGTGGAGAGCTGACATCTTTTGAGATGGTAGAGGCCTTAAGATTCTCTGTCAAGACCGGCAGGCGTGTTTCGCATCAATAATTTCGATCACAGCTATCGGGAAAACGCGATAATTCCACCCTTTATGAGCTCAATCGGCAAAAAAGCGGGAAAAGAGCTATCATCGAGTTGTCATGATTCGTGCCACTACTCACGATCTACTGTATGTAGTGCCCCCAGGGACATGCGGCAGCAACGCGTTCGTTTTTGCTTTCGGATCAGAACTTTAGTCATCAGGAATAGGCCGTATTGCGCTTCCTTTTGGCGAGTATGAGAATCAATGCTATAGGCAATAGTTTCAGAGAAGTGTTTAGGAATGAGGGGTCACAGATGTCTATACGAATTCTAATCGCGGACGATGATTCGCCCATCCGGCGACTCTTGCGGCGGCTCATCGAGGAGCATGTCGGCTGGGAAGTGTGCGGCGAAGCCGTCAACGGCGCCGATGCGGTCTCCAAGGCCGACGAGCTTTCTCCCGACCTGGTAGTACTTGATCTTGCCATGCCGCAAAAAAATGGACTCCAGGCCGCCCGCGAAATTTCAAAGTCCACCCCATCGTTGCCGATGCTGCTGCTTACCGTGCAGCAAGTTTCCAGCGAGTTGGTCCAAGAGGCCCGCAATGCCGGCTTTAAAGGCGCAGTTTCCAAATGCACCGGGAGTGAAGTTGTGCGAGGCGTGGAAACCTTGCTACGTCATGGCAGTTTCTTTAGGTCGTCACTAACCGAAGTGGCGGCGATATAGTGTGGGTCTCGATTACCGAGGTTGCTGCATCGCATCCTCAATCTTTTTGACCATCTGTTGAACCGGCGGCGTCATTGGCCCTTTAGGGTCCAGACGAATCGCTTCTTTATATTCTTTGAGGGCATCTTGCGCGTTCTTCTTGCGCAATGCGATGTCGCCTAACAAAACGTGCGCTTGGGCCATGTCTGGTTTAAGCGCTGCTGCCTTCAGGGCGTGGGGTTCGGCCTCTTGCCACCTTCCCAAAGCCCAGTACGTCTTGCCAATCTCGTTATGACCCTCGGCTGATCCCGGATCCAGTTCAAGCCCCTTTATTAATGTAGCTTCGGCCTCCGGATACCTTCCCAGCATATTTAGGCATATTCCAAGGGCGAAATGCGCGGTAGACATGTTCGGCTCGATCTCGACGGCCTTCTGGAGATGCGGTTCCGCCTCTCGAATTTTGCCACCCTCCATCTCGAGGACCCCAAGCAACTGGTAAGCTTCTGCATAGTTAGGGTCTAGCGCAATTGCCTTCTGGAAATGCTGGATGCTGCCATCGCCATTTTGCGTTTGCATTTTCTGTTTTCCCGCCTCGAACTCCTTACGCGCCTTGGTAGGAATCTGCGCGATGCGGGCATTCAGTTCACCTGCCGGACCCTCATTCGGCACAGCTTTTGCATCGGGCTCCCTGTCCGGCCGAATCGTGATTTGCTCGTACGACATCTTCGACATGGTGATGTCAATGGCGCTTGAGTAAGGACGGAAGCCTTGTCCCTCAATGGTGAGATGAAATGTGGTGAGGGGTAGCCCATCAAACGTGAACTTACCCTGCATATCGGTCTGGGTCTCGCTCTGAAATGCGACCTTGTCGCTCCTGAGGCGGACAATCACATGATCAGCAGGATTGCCGCCGGGATAGTGAACTACGCCGCGGATGAAATTCTGTGCCCATGATGTAACTGAGAGTGAGATGAACGCTATAAAAACTGAGAATTCGAGAAGTTGTGACATGGGCCCCTGCTTCGCCAGGAGGAGTTGACATTTTCGCAAAAAGAATAGGGAGGGCGTAAGGCCCTCCCTATTGATGAATTCTAGAAGCTAGAATTCGAGTCTAACGCTCATGCGAGCGTAGAAAGGACGCAGGTATCCAGGATTGCTGTTTCCATTAACGGCAGACGGACCTATTCCGGTTGGCTTTCCGAAATCAATGTTGCCCACGCCCACGGTTCGCTGCGCGTTCTGATCGACGCGGAGTTGCGTCCTGCTGTTGGCGAGGTTAAAGAGATCGGCTCCCAGTCGCAACCGTGTTCCTTCCGATATGCGGATCGGATAATCCACGTGATAGTCGACGCTTCCCCAGTTTTTGGTGCGGCCTAGTGC
>JALYIM010000190.1 GCA_030775785.1 Acidobacteriota bacterium | reverse complement strand
CAAAAAGCGTGTTAGGTCGCTTTCATACAGCGTCGCGCAACAGGTTTTAACCTGCCGTTGCTCGGGACGGACGCGAATTGTGTCGTTGTTCGTAGCCATATCACTTCCCGGAGTCGAGGCTAACAAGCCCAGTGAACGCAGTGTCCGCCCGCCTCACGTCGAACGCGATGGAACGCGGCTCGAATCTGCGGCCTTCCGCCTTCGCGCGCCTGCGCTCGGGCTCCATCGCCTGCAGTTGAGCGCGAGCCTGTTCACGATAGCCAACGGTATTGTAGGCACAGAACGGAATCTGCTTGCCTCCGGGCAAGAGAAATTCCTTACAGTACTTCATGAGGTTCTTTTGATTGAAAGTCCACGGGTCCATGAAATCCTGCAGCATGATCATCAACACGTTCTTTGCGATATCCCCGATGGTAAAGCTTTCGGGAATTCCGCAAGCCTGACATGATACAGCGAACTGCTCCGCGGATTTCTGTGAGCCGGGGACCGACGATGAAGACCACAAGCCTTCCAAAGCTCGCTTAACCTCCATGCTGAAGTCAGGCAACACGCGGTTGGTGATGTAGTCGAGATAGTCGTAGACGTTAACGATCCGCGATAAGGGAGTGACTTGCTCACCGTCGATGAAGGCGTATGTCACCGAATTGCATGTTGGGAAGCAGCAGGGCACGGGGATGAAGTCGCTAACCAGGAATTTGCCGGCTGTCTGCTGCTCGATCAACTTCAAAACATCCGGGATCGTGATGCGCTGCAAGGGATCGTGTTGCATGTGGCGGCCTGCATGAAACGCAGGTTGGAAGTTGATTCCCCGCACGGCTGGATGTCTTATGGCGAGTTCGATAATCTTGCCGATTTCGTGCTCGTTGACGCCCCGCTCGATCGCGGGAACCAGCGTCACGCTCAGCCCAATGGAAGCAAGGCGATCTAACGCACGGAGCTTCTCCTCAAGAATGCCCGGTTCGCCGCGAATAATGCGATAGGTTGCGGTGTCGAAGCCATCAAATTGAAAGTAGATCGAGGGACGTACTTCGCTCAGTTGCTCCAGGAAGCGATCGTCGTGGGCAATGCGTTTGCCGTTGGTGTTGATCATGACGTAGGGGATGCCGCGAGCTTTTGCCGCTTGCACGAAGTCGATGATCTGCGGATGGATGGTCGGCTCGCCGCCTGAGAACTGGACAACTTCTGGGCTGCCCTCGGTGCGCACAAAATCATCGAGCATCGCCTGCACTTCTTCCAGCGTCAGGCTGAAACCGGAACCGGCCTCGGAGAAGCAGAGCGGACAGGCCATGTTGCAGGCGCTGTTGACCTCGATGATGCCGAGACAGGTATGCTGCTGATGGTCAGGACAGAGCCCGCAGTCATACGGACACCCGTCTTTGATCTCCGATCCGTAAGCAAGGGGAATCGTGCCCGGCTTGTTGAACTTGCTGAAACTCGTGTAGGCTTCGGCGTCCCCGTAGACCAGAGCTTCGAAGGGTCCACAGTCGGGACACCGTTTCGCCATCAACACTTTGTTATCTCGGAGCAGGATTTTGGCGTCGATTACTTTCTTGCAGTTGGGGCAGATGCTGCGGGTGAGTTCGTAGAAGACGTGATCGGCATCTTTCTTTCGAACACCGCTCACGACTGGATTGTGGATCGAAACTGCGGAATTGCTCATCGTCCCTGTGCTCCCGAGGCTAAGAAATTGCTTACAGAACTGGTTTCAGAAAGGACTGGGTCATCACATCCGCGGTACCACCAAAGTCGTTGACTCGCCTCCCCAATTAACGCAATCAGTTTTCGGACTTCTCCAGATTCAGAGCTTCACTGAGTTTCCCTTGATCGAATCCCACAATTACCTTCTCTCCGATGACGGTAACAGGGGTCGTCATGAAACCAAGCTTCTGTAGCTCGGAGATCGCTGATGGGTCCACATTAATGTCGCGATCTACAAAGGAAACATGCTCGTGGGAAAGATACTCTTTCACTTTTGTGCAGAAGATTCAGTCCGGTTGGCTGAATACCGTTACTTTGCTTCCCATAGGGCACTCCTTTCAACTTATCTCAGCCGCCATACCGCCCACAGTAGAACCGGCGAGAGCGCGGTGGTGAGTATGCAATAAAAACAGAAGCTTCCGAGATTCGCCATGTCGCGGACACCCAGGAAGTTCGCCAGCGTTGCCAGCGAAGCCAGCATCAGCAGCGGAATCCAAATCCAGAGCTTGTCGATGGGGCCCAGCAGCAGCAGTATCATTGCCACGTAAAGAGCGACCGCAATATATCCGTCGGGGATGCCAAAGGGCTTTGCGAACGCGGCATCGGCGACTGCTTCGCAACCCTTATTGAAGACTGGGCACCAGAGGTGCCTTACAGCTCGGCTTTGGTAGAGCCCAACATAGAACATCGCCGCAGTGCTGGCGGCAGCAAGGCCCATAGCGAGGAAGCGATCCGAAGAATGTATTAAATGTTGCTGCATCCGGTCCTTGAGCATTCTACAACTGCATTCGCACCGCGGCCCTTCATTTCCACGATTCCTCAACTCAGAAAACGTTACCGGATAGTCCTCCCGTAGGCAAAGGATTCGGGAAATCCCAGGCTAGCATCCGTCCGGAATCGCCCCGACGATTCGCCCATAACCCCCGACTTCATTTTTTGCTTTCAACAAACCCGCTTGGAGAGCGCGACCCCCAGATTGACAGGGGAGTGCGTGACTATCCGTTCATCGATAAGCCGGTCAGGCTTGCGTGTTTGATTTCTTTTGAAGAATTAATGAGAGTACCCAGAACAAGACCAGACTTGCCCCCAGAATCGCGAAAAACAGTGCGAATTCTAGAGTTATAGCAAAGGTTACGAGCGCTGCCGCCAATCCCCAATACCACGATTCTGCCTTGAATCCTTTTATCCACCTGGCTTGGCGTCCAGCGGATGCAATGCGAGGCCTCAGGGAGGGCCACAGACGCGGCACCCGTTTTCGGTAACGCTCGTACTGTTCGCCCTGATCCGCCTGCAGTTCGGCCTCTTCCCGCAAGATCAAGCGGTAGCAGAACACCAGCATCGCCACCACCGCCAGCAAAAACCCGGTGCGGCTCATCATGGCGCCAATAGCGATGGCCATTAATACATTTGCGAAGTACAGAGGATTGCGGACCCGCAGGTAAGGTCCATCGGCAACTAGCGATTCTGTCTTCACTTCGGCCGCATAAACCACCCCTGCATGAAGGTAGGCTGAGGCCCAGGTTCGGACGAGAGCGGCCACACTCAGCAAAACAGCCGCGAAAGCAAACAGGAGACGAGCAACGAGATTTGCATCCGTTTGAAGCCTGGATCCGATCCAGTTGGCCAACGCGGCGGTTGAATTCTGATGATCAAAGAAGTAGAGCGGAAATGTGAAGCCAAAGATCAGACCAAACATCAGCGCTCTGTTCGTGAACTCCCATTCGGTAGCTTTCATAGATCGAAAAGTAACGCCGCTGGAGATGTATGTAAAGCGATCTAACTCGCGCCCCGATGACTCGGCATCCGGCAACCCGCCTCGTTAAACGGTCCCACGCGCACCAGAGTTCACGTTTCGGTGCAAACGACCGAGCGTTACCTCGCTGCAAGCAGCGGATTATGATCGCGCAATCGGTAGGACACGTAAACCTGACGCGGGCCGAGTTGAAAAAGGGTGCTCAGAAGAGGGCTGCCGAAAAGGCGTCTGGTAAATAACGATAGTATCTGTCGGCGAGCGAAGGCGCGACCTTGCCTGTCGCCGTCGTCCGTACCGATACGCCTCGACGAGTAGTCGGCTTCTCGTACAAGGTAGCTCCCATGCAGTCGATTGGCGGAGCTCTCGGGATCGTTTGCTCACCATGCGAGGAGAAGGGAACTAGGGGAAGAAACCCAACCCCGTTTCTCTACGCAGTTCATCTCAAAGGGTACAAAATTGCAAAACGAAGCCAAGAAGTACCGTGTTATGAGTAGGAATCGGCTTTCAGACGAGAGTAGAGTGCCCCTGATTAACGAAATTTGAGACGCCGGCGCGGCTAACCATCTTAATGGCGCGGTGAGTGATAGTTCTGATTCCGTAACATTTTTGTGCTGCAGATCGGCGCTCTTGATTAGGCTGCTAACGTTTTGGGAAATGGACAGTCCTAAAAAAGCTTATCAACCACCAACGGTTAGAGAATTGACCCCTGATGAGGTACAAAAGATTCTATCCGAGCTACATAGCAATGGTGATCTGGAAGCTGTCGAGCGTTTAGCGAGTTTGATGGCTAGAGTTGTGAATCCTGGCTGCTAGGACCAGTCCCTTAGGTCATTTGGAAGCGGTCGAGCGTGCAGTCCTTCGTGACAGTCGCCACATAGCGTAATGAGGTTCTCTTCGGAGTCATGGCCGGCATGACTCCGGAATTGTTTGTGATGGATGTGCAACTGCTTCATGCTTCCACAAGATTGGCATCTCCAGTTGCGTAGCCTGTGCATACGATCACTGTTGGTTTCGGCTTTTTCGTCACCGCAGCTTGCGCGACTTGAATGGACTGGTCACGGGCAAAACATGATTGACATGGTGTACGACGCTGGGCTTCGTATCGAAATCGAAGATGGCGACTCCGGTTAGAGATCGACAAGAACATCTTGTGGCTATTGAAAAGAATCACTGGTCAGTTACTCCTGCCTGCTTAGACAAGAATTACACAGAAAATTCTCTGGAAGTTTTCGATGCAAGGGGTCTCGTTGTGTTTCAGATGAGGCTACTTGCAGATTACGTTGAGCTTCAGGGTGAATGGCGGGACGAGTTCGGAAACGGGGTGCGATTTGCGGAGGAACCTCGAATCCTTGCACTGCAAAGCCAACTTAATACCTCCGATCTCCAACGTCCAGTGTGCCCAAGAAGTGTGCGAATTGTAACGAGGATTGGTTTGATGGTCAGATGGAACGAGGAGATGACAGATTCAACGAATCCTTGGCAGCGTTTAAGGAAGTATGAGGAGTGGTGACCATGCTGAAAAACATTTCCAATCTGAAGATTACGATAGAAGTTGCCAGTCACAGAGAAGAAGAGTCTGAAGATGCCTAAGAAGAAGGGGGAATCGAGCCAATGACGGAAAATGAGAAGAGGGAACAAAAGGCAATGCTGTTGCTTGAATACCAAGAGGCAGAGCAGGACTTGGCGCACCTGAGAGCAAAAGCAGCCACGCTTTCTAACAGAATCGACGATGTGTCGAGGTGGGTAGCAGCGGCATCTCGTTCCTATGAGACTGTGCACCCTACAGCGGAGCAAAGGTACAACAAAGACGTGGAGATTCTTGCAGATCCGCAGCTAAAAATAGCTATGGATTTTGATGCAGCCGCTAAGTTGGTGCAAGAAATTACGGAAGCTAAGGCAAAAATTGAAGAATTGGCGCGACGTAAGCACTCGCTTGGCTTGAAGTAGGGAAACCACGCCGTCAATTTGTCAAGTGTTCTACCGGTGGCGGTAATTATATGACGCAAGGTATCCAAGAACAGAGCGGAAGACTTTCGACGATTGAAGCGAAATTCCATCTCCAACCCGATCTGCCGATAATAATGTTCACCATGCACAGCTGTGACGAGCTTTTGAAAGCAGCGCCAAAGTTTGGGATTGAACCCACCCAGGCGCCAAATTGGGCATGGCGGGATACTTTCCGAGAGGACAGAGGCGAGTCTTGGAATTTCTTCTGCGGTTGTCTCGTAGTTATCAGGAGTGCCTTTAATCCCTCAGAATTTCTTCTTCTGCATGAGAACGGAGAAAATTGTAGAGTCGGGAAAAAGTGCTTTGATATCGCGGAATGCTTTTTCTAGCTCAGACGTAGAAGCGCTGGGAATGTGTACGGCAATGATGTGCTTGGGACGGATGTATTCCCTTACGAGCGCCTGTCCTTCAGGCGTCATAAGAAACCAAAAGGGCAAGAA
>JALYIM010000189.1 GCA_030775785.1 Acidobacteriota bacterium | reverse complement strand
GACATTAGCTTTAATTTTTCAATTTCCCCTAACAAACGCCTCAGGCAAATCGCCGACTGCCCATAGTGTTGCAAGCGGTACCTCAACCTTTGCCCTGTTAGACGCGGTGGTGTTGAATTGAATTCCGTCGCATACGCAATGATCGCCAGCTATTTGAGGATTTGACTGTATTGCGGCCTCGTTGGATCGAAGTTGTGATACCGACAGTGAGTACGCAAAGCAATCTTCCTGATCCGAAACAGATATTCGAAGCCGCCATGGTGGTCCTACGAGGCGGGGACTCACACTGTTCAGAGTTGTCTAAACAATTGCTCCAGCGACGACGTTCCCTAAGAACACGGACCGAAGGAATTGAATTGCAGAACAAACGGACACTGGCCGAAGCAGCGAACGCTCTATCAGTCTTGTGGCGTAAGCATCGTATTTAAGACTATTCCGAGGTGAGCCGTATGGACGTAGTTGGTCTTCCTATTGGAACAGCAAGGGTAGCGCGAGTTCTTCAGAATGCACCCTTTAGAAGGGATGGACAGGAGGATGACCCCCAGGTCACAGAATCGGCGACCGTTTTAAAGCCCCTCCCCGAAGAAGATCAAAATGGTTGAACATGGATTACGACGAGCGCGACGCGAACATCGGGATAGAAAGATAAACCAATATACCTTCTTTCGCTGCCTTCTTCGTCTTATCTAACAGTTCGTCGGCACGCCCCAACAAATTTTCGGTTCGTTCCGACATCGCGCGGCTCTCGCTGCCCTCTTAGGATGCGTAATTTAATTTCTTTCGTGAAATAGAACAATGCGCCGGGTATTAATTCGCTCTATCATTGATTGGCAATCCTCGCCATTGCTGAGGTGCAAAATGGCATCAAACCTCTGCAATTGAAGATCGAAAACACCGGCTTCGATTGTCAGGAAATCGACTAATGAAAATTGCTTTGATCGCTCCCCCTTTTATTGCGGTTCCACTCGCCGACTATGGAGGTACCGAGTTATTTGTTGCGCAATTGGCGGAAGGACTTCAAAAACGCGCTGTCGAAGTCGTGGTATATGCCAACGGAGAGTCTACCGTCAATGTAGAGCGCCGCTATCGCTACGAGCGATCGCAATGGCCGATCAAGGCTGGCGACGAAGCATCGCTCAAGGAGCTAGATCACATCGCGTGGGCCATCCACGATGCTGCGCAGACTTGCGATGTGATTCATGTTCAGTCGCCGCAAGCTCTTGCCTTTTCGCAATTCACTAATGTGCCCATGGTTTTGACTCTGCACGGTCCTCACAATCCGAAATTCAGTGACTTGTACGCACGCTATCCTCAAGTAAATTATGTCGCTATCAGCGAATTCCAATGCGAGTCTGAGGCCGTGCCTCACATCCGTACCATTTATCACGGAATAGATTTGGCGCAGTATTCCTTGCGCGAGGAAAAACAGCGATATTTAAGTTTTATTGGACGCATCGCCCCCATCAAAGGAACGCACACAGCCATTGAAGTCGCCAAGCGGACGGGCATCCCGTTAAAAATCGCGGGCGACATACAGCCCATGTATCGCGAATATTTTGAAGCCAAGATCAAACCTGAAATAGATGGCGAGCTGATCGAATACGTAGGTCTCGCGGATCTACAGGCAAAAAACGAGCTCTTGGGAAACTCGCTTGCCATGCTCTTCCCAATCCAATGGAATGAACCTTTCGGCTTGGTAATGGTAGAAGCGATGGCCTGTGGCACCCCGGTCCTCGCCTTCAAGGGCGGTTCCGTGCCTGAGATCGTTCGCGATGGAGTTTCGGGACACGTATGCAGATCGGTGAGAGATATGGCAAAACAGGTCACGACTTTGCAACTCGATTCTCGAGGTATTCGCCAATATGTGGAAGAGAATTTCTCCCTGGAGCACATGGTTTCGCAATACATTTCGCTGTACCGCGAGTTGCAAAATGCCATCCCCGGAAAAGCAGCGTAGGTATAATCACTAGGACACAAGACCTTGCTCTTCCGTTGACCCCCGCCCGCCGACATTAATAAACACTTATCAATCGTCTACGTGATGACATATTTTGCCTGCTGGCCGCGTATCAGGGCGGTCTCTTCTCCAACGCCAGCGGTTGATGAGAAAGCGGCACCTCTCCTTATTATCATTATCAACTGGTGAGAGCGTACATCATGTCGCCAACGAACCGCTTAAAAGAGTCGTTCTCCACGAACTGTTTGTAGACCCGCGTGTCGTCTTTCAAGAGGTTCTCGTCAATAACTGGCACGTGTTCGAGCCCCAGGCAATGCTGACAAGCACCACGCCAGAAGACACGCAGAATTCCACTACGGAAGATGATCTAGGTAGCATGGCCCGGAAACACTCTGGCTTGGGGGAGAGGGAGGCACCTTCCAAGGCTCATTCACGAAATCAAAAAAGCTGGTTGTTCCCTGACTCATATCAATCTGAGCAGCATCTCGATTGGTTAGCGGAGACAGATTGAAACGGCTTTCGATTAACTTCAAAATTGCGGTGTAATCGGCGACGGAGTGTGAGACGTAATTTCTTTTGGTGAAGGGGGAAACAACAATTAACGGAACGCGGTAGCCAGTATAAGTGAAGTCGCAGAGCGGCCCAGTCGTTAAAGTGCAAACGTCCCCAGAAAATAGATCGACAGGTTTTCTCAGATCGGGACTAATAGTTGGTTGCGGCTGTACGTGATCGTAGAACCCGCCAAACTCGTCATAGGTCAGAATGAACACCGAGTCTTTCCAGCTAGGGCTGGGATTGCCGGGTGTCCCCATCACCGCATCCATTAGCGATTTCACGTAAGCAGCGCCGGCTTGGACGCTGCAGCAAGGCGTCGGATTCTGGGTGGTGGGGTCGAAGTCCGCGGCATGCTCATCCAAGCCTGCATTTGACGCGGGCTCGATTTGCACGACTTGAGGTAAAGTTCCGGCTGCAGCATCACTATAGAACTGTGCGATCGGAGCGATATTCTGCGGATATTGATTGATAATCGTCTGTCCGTAAGTGAAGTTGTGAAGGTAACTAATCTGATAAAGGCACTGGGGCGTCGTATCGTTAGCCGCGCAGTTCAAGCTCCCATAAGTAGCCGCCTTCGGGTCCGGGTGCACGTAAACTCTCCACGTGATCCCGGCACCCTGCAGCTTCTCAAAGATGATCGGGCTGGGTATCTGGAAATTATCCTGTGCATTAGTGCCATTGGGGTAGGCGAAACCAAATGAGGTTCCTGAGATCAGGTACTCGCGGTTGGGGTTCGTCCTACTCATCACGGGCGAAAACCAGCGATCTGAAGTAGCAAAGTTCGAGGCCATGAAGTAGTAATAATTCAAGTCGCCGCCATCGTAGTAACCCATCGCACGGACGCCATTAGTGTCAGTAAATGGCGGACTAATTTGTCGTGCATCATCAGCCGCAGTTTTGACGAATCCGTTCAACGCAGCTGTCGGGCTGGTCGCACCCGTCGGATCGTTGTAATTCCAGTCGACGTGGCTTTCATTCCATGACGGGCTCGGATTCTCCACGCACATTGTCTGCAAATGATAAGACGAGACAGGGTTGGTTGCGTCGGGCACACACACGCTGAAAGCTGGATAAGGCTTTGTCGGATCGCATCCTGGCACAGCAGGCGGAGTCGAGGCACCAGGATTAAACTGGGGGAGACCATCAAAAGGTTGATCGGAAATATTATGTGCGGCCCAATAGGGGCGTAGTGCCCCGAAGTAGCTGTCAAACGAACGATTCTCTTGCACCAGGAAAATAATGTGATTGACCGCACTCTGGAGCGTAAGGCCGAAACTCGCGGTTACACTCGATGCACTGGAGCTGCTAACGGAAACGCTGCATAAGCCGGTTCCGGAGCATCCTCCGCCCCAGCCGCCAAACGAATTATTCGCGGCTGGCGTAGCTATAAGGTTTACCTGTGTGGCATTACCAAACCTTGCGCTGCACGCGCCTGGACAGCTAATTCCCGATGGGTTGCTAGTTACACTACCGGAGCCAACACCAGATAAAGAAACCGTCAATGAACCAGTTTGAGCGAAATTTGCGCTCACTGCAGTGGCCGTGGAAATCGTCACTACGCATGTCGCAGTACCATTGCATGCGCCTCCCCAGCCTGAGAAGCTGTAGCCGGAGGCAGGAGTCGCTGTCAACGTCACTTGCGTGTTCTGTGTAAATGAGGCTGAGCATGTCGAGGGGCAACTGATGCCTTGCGGGCTGCTGCTTACGGTTCCCGTTGCTGATGTTGGGCCCGTAATCGCCAATTGAAAAGTCGCCGGAGGGTTTCCTCCGGAACTAGAGCCTGAACCTCCGCATCCAGGAAGTAATATGACAGCAGTAATTACAATTAGAGTCAGCTTAGTCCGCGGGATGCGCGATTTAGTCACGTCTTGGCTACCTCGATTAACTGCTGCATTTTTGAAAATCCTTGTACCCGATTCCACGCAGTTTCTAGACAGTTTCCCTGACCACCACGGTGGGGGTCGTGTACGAAGCTGAGAAACTTAGTCTCGGTCGTCACGTCAGTGTGACATTTTTAAACCATGAGGGTAAGTATCATCCCTGGTATTTGGTTGCGACATTTCGAAGAACGCCTTTCGCCTGAATTCCGCGTCACTCAGAAAAGTTCGAAAATTCGTTTCTCGAACTGTCGATCACCTATGCCGCTTGTTTAATGATTGCGCTGCGCACCTTGTTTTGTGTCTGGGAATGCGCTCTCTACTCCTCGTGAACTGGCGTACTGGCTGCTAAGTGACAATGGCAGGAGCAGCGGTATGTCGCCAACTTCTTCTCGCACTTCTCATGCTCTTCCTGACGACAGGGATGGAATAGCCTTTCCGTCAAGTAGTTCAGGAACTCAAGACCATAGCGATAACCACTACGGCTCCGCACTTGTGCGAGGATGCGGGACGGCCAATCCTCATTTTGGATGAACTCTACTTCGACGATGGATTCAATGGTCAACTCCACGCTGGCGAAGACTCCTGCTCCACCCTGGCTAATGTCATGACTGCGTGCATTGCTGATTGTGGGGAGCGAATCCTTCCAGAAGGCCAATCTGACGGGTACATCAACCTTGGAACGCTTCCACCTACGTGCCGGTCTGATTGTGGCAGCGGAAGCCGGGGCATTCATGACGCGATGCTATGCCTTTGGGGATGTTTGCACGAGATTACGACCGGCTTAGACCCTTCTTATGGGTGAGCGACGCGATATCAGGTCGTCCTGAACGCGAGAGACACGCGGCATGACCATGGAGGCAAGATTTCAATCGGAAGCTGTTTCGCAGCATAGATCGATTGTTTCCAACGCGGACGATCAGACGAGGCGCCCACGTCTATCCTCTTCCGCACAGCGACGCCCCGTTATCGGATTTCGCAATGCCGACGAACACAGTCTGGTGATCGGGGGCAAACTGCGTTACAGCGGATTGTTGCTCGGCGCCGATCCGCCTGGCATTCTGTTTCGTAACTCTGCAGAACGGCTGGCCTGGCTTAGCGGTCAGCGAAGGCGCGTAGATCCGGACGAAGCCGCAACGCAATGGAGTATTGCCAGACAACAATATGAGGAGTGCCATAACGCGGGGGGATCAAATTGCAGAAACCCTGGTCCACCACCCAAGTAAAACTTTTACTGGCAAAGAAGTGAGACTCGTGAGGGCTCCCTCACTGAAATCGATACCTCTCGGGTCGTTCGGGACCTGAAATCAGCAAACTGCACATGGCTGTAATTCAATAATGTGCGGGCCCCAGTCCTCCGCTATACGCGATGACCAACCCGAGACAATATCCTTATGACGCGATTGTCATGTGGGTAACAGACTCACTTCGATTAACACTTGGGGAAGCACCGGCTTGGTAACATGAGAGACGCATTCTCGGAACACGCTCGATGCAGTGTTTCAAAGTGCGCCCTTCCAACAACTCCATTGCGATGAAGTGCTGGCCTTCCTGTTCGTCGATCTCGTGGACGGTACAGATATAGGGATGGTTCAGCGCGGATGCGGCCCGGGCTTCTCGCCGGAATCGCTCAATCGCTTGCACGTCACGTGCGTACTCGGAGGGCAGGAACTTCAGCGCCACGTAGCGTCCGAGTTTCGTATCTTCGGCGCGGTAGACCACCCCCATGCCTCCTCCGCCGAGCTTCTCCAGGACGCGATAGTGAGAAATGGTTTGGCCGATCATTCGTGGCGAATCTTAATTTGGTGCAACCATCAAGTCAATGAGAGCCACGGAGGTGAACAGTACATCGTGGAGGTTCCACGGGTATGACGGCTTGGTGGCTTTGTCGCAGCCACCTGCAAGTTGGTGTGCGGCGACAACAGCGCGCTAGCTAAATCCAAGCCACAGCTTCTATTTGCCCCGATCCCAGGTGTAGCCGAATTTTTCACGAAAGATACTAGTTCCGGTATCCCGTGCCAGCTGCGAGAGCAGCGTTGGACCATTCACCATAAATCCACTAGCTGGCCCACTTGGCAAGGTCACGTCCCTTGAGGAGCCTCCGTGTTTGTTTTCTGAATCAACGTCCCCGTTGAGTTCAGCCTTTTGTACACCACGCGCTCCTCACTGGACTTAGCATTCAAACAATACGGGAGTGGTGAGGAAGCAAAGGGGTCACAGCACGAGCCGCCATTGACCAGCATCCCGAAAGCCAAGTTCGCGACGCAGTTGCGCCGCCTGCGTTACAACGAGCGACTCGGAGGCGGAGTAACGCACGCCCTTCGTGAATCAGTGTATATTTCGTGTCGTATGACGATCCACAGAGTCTAGGATCCCCTTCGCGTCGGAGGAAATATCGTGGTCGGTAACGAAGCTGGGCGGCTGAAAGCTCTTCGCCACTATAGAATTTTGGACACAGACCCAGAGCAGGCATTCGACGACCTGACGCTGATCGCTTCGCAGATCTGCGGTACCCCGATCGCCCTAATCACCCTGGTGGACGAGGACCGCCAGTGGTTCAAGTCGCGGATTGGTCTCGAGGCCCGGGAGACCTCGCGCAGCGTCTCCTTCTGCGCTCACGCCATTCGCCAACAAGGCGTCTTTACTGTAGCCGATGCGTTGAATGACGCGCGATTCCGCGACAACCCGCTTGTGCAGGGCGACCCGCACATCCGTTTCTATGCCGGGGCCCCCATCACGACACAGGATGGCTACGCGCTTGGAACTCTCTGCGTGATCGATTATGTCCCGCGCAAGCTCACCGACGATCAGAACCGCTCGCTCCAGGCACTCGAGCGCCAGGTGGCAGCGCAACTCGAACTGCGGCGCAACCTTGAAGAGTTGCGCGTCGCTCTGGAAGGCATCGAGACGCTCAGCGCTCTGATCCCCTATTGCTCCACCTGCGAACTAAACATCGTCATTCCCGCCGATATGTCGGCGATGGGAAAGGTGACGGCTGGCGTGAACGAACTGCTGGCGAGCAAACAATGGCCCAAAAGGGAGATTGTGGACGTCGAGCTCGCCTTGCAGGAAGCGCTGGCGAACGCCATCCGTCACGGATGCAAGAACGATCCAGAAAAGCAGGTGCAGTGCTGCGTTACCTTCGACGCGGCAGGAGAACTCGTGATCGCAGTCAGGGACCCGGGAGCAGGATTCAATGTGGCGGCCGTGCCCAACCCGCTCGAAGGCGACAACCTGTTTAAAGGAAGCGGGCGAGGGGTGTTCCTGATCAACCAGTTGATGGACACCGTCGAGTTCACCGAACAGGGTCGCAAAGTGCTGATGCGGAAGCGACCGGACGCGACGGCAGAGTCAGACGCCAACTCCAGCAGAAAGTTTTCATACCCTATTCCGGATACCCGACACAGCAATATATCGAGATGAAATCCGTGCCGTCGCGGGAGCGAAACCTTCCACATCTCGCCTGATGACCGCCACCTCGTCGTCGCGTACCAGCAGGCCACAAGAGTTTGGTGGTGGCTGACGGCGTGCCCGATGTGATGCCGCCGAGCAACTCGAAGTAAAGGAGGGCGGTTTGGCCCAGTCAGTACGGCCACTGTACCTAAAGCACTGGCGAACGAAGGACCCCCTTGAAGCCTTTTCCG
>JALYIM010000188.1 GCA_030775785.1 Acidobacteriota bacterium | reverse complement strand
GAATTGAAGGTATGGTCTATGCGCACCGTCAAATCAACCTGGCGCTCTTCTTCAGGAGCCTGGAACTGAAACCCTGCGGTATTCAAGCCGTCGCCTATTCGAAAATTGTTGGGCAGAGGCGTGAGGCCAATAAATTTTTGAAGACTAGAATCCAGGCCAAGATGAGCAGGATCGTTGGTGACAACGTTGTAAGAGCCAATCGGGATTCCCGGCAAAGGCTGCCCATTAGCGTCAACTACTGCGTCACTTGCCCCAGCGTTGTCATTGTGTGGGCAAGTTGAGGCGCTGGAGCCCACGCACGCACCTTGTTGCCGAATATAGCGGAACATTCCACTGCGGGCTTCCTTCGTATACACCGTGTTGTTTACGGTGAAGTCTTGGGAGGCATGCAGAAATTGCATGTTCACGAAAAAGAAAGTTTTATTCTTAAAAATCGGCCCGCCCAGGCTAAAGCCTGGAATGTGTTGTACAAACTGGGGCCTGCCAATGCCATTTTCCTTGTTTGCAGGATCGTTGGCGTTCAATCCGGGTGTCTGGTAAAACCAGAAAACATTGCCGTGAAATTCGTTGGTTCCCGGTTTCGTTTCCAGGATGACTTGCGCTCCACTATTGCGGCCGTATTCGGCTGTGGCGTTGCTGGTAATGACACGAAAACCCTCTATGGAATCGGGATTGGTCCGCAGTGGTGCAAAATTGGATCCGCCGGCGCTTGTTTCGTTGATGTCGATTCCATCGAGAGTGTAATTCCAAGCGCGATCGCGAGTCCCATCTACTACGACACCACCACCGGTAATGTTTGCTCCGGTGCTGTTTAGTGGGCCGCCGTCCACGACGCCGGGAATCAATTCCAACAGATCTAAAGGGCTGCGGCCGCGGGCTCCAACAATCGGAAGCGTTTCCAGAGCGCGCTGATCGATCAGCGCCCCGAGGTTGCCGGACGTCTCGGTCTGCACCAGTTCAGCTCCCGCAGACACTTCTACCTTTTCGCTCGCGGAACCGACCTGCAGAGTCACGTTCACGACCATGGGTTGCGCAATGGTCAGGACGTTTCCCGTTGTAAGGAACGTGCTGAATCCCGCCATCTCGACATTAACGGAGTATGTTCCCGGAATGGTGCCGTCAAAAACGTAGTATCCCGCTGAGGTCGTCAGGGTCTTCCGCGAGACGCCGGTGGCTTCGTTGGTGAGCGTTACGGTCGCTCCCTCCACAACGCCCGCGCTTTTGTCTTGAACCGTGCCAGTTACGCGCGAAGTTGCCTGCGGATACGCGGCCGAACTACAAAGACACAGCAGCCCGAGAATTACTGTTGCGATCCAAGTATTTTTCAAGGTTACCCCCGTTGCGGCCCGAAATAAAATAACTGTTATGCTGTCATATATCCTTGAAGCAGTATGCTGTCAAGAAGTATATTGCTGAGCCTTGGACCACTCAGGGTAGTTCAAGGTAGTGCCCGGAATTTGGCGAAAGGATCACTGAATGGCTAGACCCAGACATCGCCACCCTGCAAATGGCGGCCCGCCTTCTCGGGAGGATTCGAGCCAAGCGATCCTCGGCCACTTCATTCTTGATCGCCAGAGCGGTTTGCCCTTGTACCTCCAAGTGGCTCACGAGCTCATGTATCTAATCGAGTCAGGCGTGCTTCGAGATGGCGACGCTCCTCCCTCGCTCCGCCGTCTCGCGATGCAACTTCGAATTTCATTCCTGACGGTGGATAAGGCCTACAGATGGTTGCAGGCTCGCGGCGTGCTTCAAACACGGCGTGGAATTGGATGGAAAGTGGCCCTGATCAGCGACCAATCCGATCAGGATGCCCGTGAGCGCCTTCGTCTAACCAAGTTCGTGGATGAAACGCTCGCTTCTGCTGTCCAACATGGATTCGATCCGATGACTTTTGCCAGGGACATCGTTCACAGAGCAACTGCCATCGAAAAGCGGATACCCTCGCGAAAATTGGCGTTTGTGGAATGTCATCCGTCTTACGTGGACGATTATGTTGCTGAACTTCGTAGGGAGTTGTCGGAGTTCAACGTGGAAATTAAGGGAATGCTGACCGGCTCGCTGGGAGCCGACACCAATGGAAAGTCTGCCGATCATCAGTTTCTGAATGATTCTGATTATGTCCTCACCACTTTTTATCATTCTGGCTTTGTGCAGAAACTGGTTTCTCCGTTGACGCGAAAAATCATCGCTCTGTCCCTCGCGCTGAATAAAGAAGCCCTTTATAAGATTGTCTCGCTCGAACGCAACTTGCGAATTGCGGCAATCTTCGCGCCCACCGATCCGGCACCCACGATTGTTAAAAGCCTGGAGTATTATCGCGATCTGCCCGCTGGGTCGATTCCCTATGCCATTGTCACCGACTCCGCCGCAGTAAAGAGACTACGGGCAAAGACGGATTGTATTGCGTACACAATTGCCTGCCAGGAGCATGTGCGCACTTTTCTAAAGAAGGATGAAACTGGCATATTGCTTCGCTTTGGTCCTGCGGAAATCGATATTCGCAAAGTACAAGCGCTTCTGGGATCCCCCGTTGGAAAACATTCCGTCCCATCCACGGTGTGACGTGTCGGTGGCGAGGGATGAAGGCGTCAAGTTGTCTGAGAAATGTAAAGTTCCAATCAAGTTGCAATAGTTTTAAGGCTGCATAACGGAAAGGTGGAACGAGATGATTGCCCGGTACGTTACTCCGTGTTTTTTCTTGCTTCTGATTTTTGTTGGCTTGCCCCAGAGGAAAGAGTCCCGGAATTATACGGTTATGGTTC
>JALYIM010000187.1 GCA_030775785.1 Acidobacteriota bacterium | reverse complement strand
GAAGGCATACTCCCCGCGCACTTGCTCGACAGCCGCCTTTAGGGCTACGCGCTCCAGCCGTTTTTTCGGATCACCGACTGCAGCGCTTCTTTGTCCAGACTCAGATCCGCCACCAGCTTCCGCAGCTTCGTGTTCTCGTCACGCAACTGCTTCGCCTCCTGCGCCTGACTCACGTCCATGCCACCGTACTTCGCCTTCCAGGCGTAAAGTGTGTGCTTGGACACGCCCACTTCTCGCGCCACATCCTCCACTTTCCGCCCCGCCTCTACTTGCTTCAGCGCCCCGATCATCTGCGTTTTCGTGTGCCTGCTCTTCGACATACCCTCTTCCCTTTTCTTTCGCACAAATCATACTCAGCTTTGTGCCGAAACAGGGGAGCAGGTCATCTGCTCACGGAGACCGTGCAGTGAAAAAAACAGGCTTGTTTTGCGAATCGTGGGTCGGACCGTGGGTTGGGGATTTCAGCTCAGCGCCATTAACTCTTTTAAAATTTGGTGTCCAGGGACGGAGTTGAACCATTTCGTGGCATGTGAAATCAGTAACTTACTGAAAACAAGAAGCACACAATCCACACAAACCACTCCGGTGCCATATTATGTGTGCGTTTTGTGGGCGGTAGATGAACCTTTCGGAAGTTCAGTTCTTTGGTCAGAGGGTCATGAGGCTGCCCGCCGCATCAGTCGCTGCTGGATCTCATTCGTGGAAATGTCGCTAAGGGACAGATGTTTTTCCGAGTACCCGTCCTCGTCGCCGTATGGGAGAACTCCGGGGGCGAGGGGGAGTGGAGGCAAAATTACCGTCAAGAAAAAGCACACTTCAGACTTGCCCTTGTCCCGAAAGCAAAATGGTCGGCCTAGCTGCGCCCCCCACATCGGCGTGATCATGGATTTTGCTTTTCACAATTGTAGCCCGAACGTAGTGCTAATCTCTCCAGTGGATACACGGAATCGCGTGCTTTTGGCCGAGTAAGCCAAACTGTTTTGGCAACCTCTAAGTTCTTCACGTGCCGCTTAAGCCTTAAGCCAGCCATCCAGAGGGATTCCTTTTGATGGATGTAACATGATCCAAACAACAGCTCTTGCATCGGTGGCAATTGGATCGTCATACCCGGGACAAGGGCCCGCCAATTATTAGCCTGAGCAATACCCAACCAATACTTTCCCGATGAATAGTAACGCTGCGCAAGCTGCCAGTACGAATCGTTCTTCGCGGTCTCGATGGTCTTCGGGACTTCGCCACGAAGGTGGGCCGCCAAACTTGACTGCTGGTTCCACTGGTCAGCCAGGAGCTTGGCAGAATAATATTCAACCGGGTTGTTGCGGGTAATAAGGAGTTCCGTGCCGTTATTCAGTGCCTGGACGTCCAGGGGACACGTGTTGATATAAGCGACTTCGAGTGCGCCACCTGTGGGAAGGTCGCTGCCAGATGCGATAGGCGCAATACTCGGGCCGTTTGCGCTCAGAATGACAATGTTTTGAAAAACTCCCACGATTCCTGCCTGCAGGGCTCCGACGATAACCTGGCCAAGAACTCCAGGTAAAGTATTGTTTTTGTTTTGGTTGAAGCTGCAGCTTGCAGACATTTTAAGCAATCCACTGCTTGGAGTGGGCTCGTTCTTTGCTGTGCACACTTCTCGTGGCTCGGGATTAGAAAGAGAAATCGCACATTTGACGTCCGGGTACCACTCATCACTTTTGTTTTTTATACCCGCCAAATAAGTGAAGGAAGTCGCCTGCATGTAGGTGACAGTTTGAATCGTGCGTGCGTCGCCGGGAAGCAGTCCTGGCGCTTTTACCCACTGGTCCAAATTGTTGGTGTGCTGCGTCGCATTTTGAGCGACAATCCCTGCCACGAACCCGGCGATATCAGCAGACACGGTCACTGAACCATTCATAGTACACAAGCCCGAATTCTCGCCGTAATCGGAGAAACTAACGCAGACTTGTTGGATCGAAATGGCAGGAGAGCCGGGCTTAAGTTCAGGCTGCCAAGCGTTCGGAATCCGATCTATGCAGGGTGCCTTCAAGTCAAATGTGCATTTTGAAGTCGCGAGTCCTCTGCCGGAAATCATAACGAGAATGACAAAAATTCCGGGAACCAAACACTTCATAAAAACCTCAATGGAATCGCTGTAGACGCATGCACCCGTTTTCCGTCGTGATTACAGTATTGGCCTGGGTGCCTTCAGTCGCCAGCACTCGACCGCCATACTTGGTCTGCCATTTGTCGATAGGTAACTTCACAACTGTGGTGTCTTCTGTCGAGGGAGCCATCGCGAATCTGCTTTGATTGCCTACAGTCTTGAGAGTTGTACCCTTCGTGATAAGTAGCTCGAGTCGTCCTGCACGCGAGTCGATATCGATTACGCATTCATTATCGGAACCAGTCACGGATACGGACCGTTGATTAGGCTTACTAGAATCCGTAGTTACGTCGATTGATTGACTGCAGCCTGAGAGTGAATTCTTGGAACCAATACCAAAAAGTATGCTGGTAGCCTTGTCCAGATCAATGGTTTGTTCCTTCGTGAACGGAACTCGTAGGCAGGCGTCCGTCGCGAGATTACAAATTTCAGAGCAAGAGGATGCCTTTTTGAGCAACTTGGCTGGATCGTATCGACGGTCAGTTGACGTCAGTGCCGCGGCACCAGTCGTCCGGCCGGGGAATTTGGCCGTGGAACTCTTGGTTGAAAAGAAGACCAAGTTCCTTTCTGGGGACGTGCAGTCGGCTAGTGTCGCTCCGCTTCGTGTAGTTGCACATTCTTTAGCGACATCGTATCGGTATTGAGTACCGTTCTTAAAATCATAGTCACAAGTCGTACGAACTTCTTGATTACCGTTCAAGGTTGCATTCTGTTGATAAGTCGCGGTGACGTTTCCATGGCCGTCATATTCAGTCACAAGATAAAAGAAGTAAACGGTCAAGTTGCTTTGCGTTGCGGCTGCATAGGTACGGTCATTCCTGCCCCCACTGAACTGAATACAGGTAGCATCAGGGCGCTTGTAAAGGGTTGCGCAATGTAAACCTACACAGCTGGAAGGCGGAGGATCCGGACGGCGAGCGCCTCCACACGAGGCTAAGCACAGAAGAGCTGTAAAGAGTACGCTTAGCGAGAATATCTGTTCGAGGGGCCGAAGATTACCAACGGGCATAAAATGAACTCCTTTTCCAAACGAAAGCCACGTAGCCCTATCGAGTCGAAATCTCGCATTTACTCACGTTTGTAATCCTGGCTAAATCCCCGCTCCGGAACGTTCGCGGATTTCGGACGCAAGGCTAACACACGGCACCGGAATGTCAATATCACCATATTAGTTTTGAAACCACAGGAAATGTGCAAAAGCCCCTACTCATTAGTGGTAGTGTGTTGAACCTTCGAACCAGGGTAACGGACCGCTTAGGAGAGGGACAGTCCCATCTGGAGCTCAGCCGCTTAGCGAACATTACATTGAGGATGAGCGAGAAGAATTATCGCCCACTCAACAGCAAATGAAGTGATAGGGACCAATACATATCGAAGTTATAGAACGTATGACGTTGTCGATGGCTTTTACTTGGGTTGAGGTATCTGCGCCAACTCTTGTAGTGAAGATTTGATTTGAGCAATCTTGCCCCTGTATCTTTACCAAGATTCGTGGGCTAATGGTGCAAACTACAAGCACGCCCAGCGCCATGACCTACTTCCCCTTAACACCAATCCCGCAAAGGTAGCCCGCTGTGCAACCAAGTCGGATTACAAACCCGTCCCCGTTTCTATGACCCAGGCGTTCGGAGAACACCTCATAAATTCCCTATCACTGGCACATGCCGCGTATTTTTTGGGACAGAACAATTAAACTCGAATCATTTGATATCTCGTCGTAGCCTAACGATGCAGATTTGCCCCAACGCATTGCTCTGAGCACGCGGAAGACCCCGAATTGACGACGATTTGTTACGAAAGCCGAACAAGATCCTACGTATTAAGAAACCGACTTGCGAAATCCGAGTACCTACATTAAAGTGCAACGGCTGCTCTAACCCCCCTGCGCGCGGCATGGTGCGATTCCTGCCAGGAAAATAGCTTTGGCTTAGTTGCTACGCGCGGTACGCAAGGAGGCTTCATGGTTATCGCTCGAGAGTACAAAGCAGGCTTTATTTTACTATTTGCAATTCTGGTTCCGACCGCTTTCGGCTTTGATAAGGGCTCAAACGAACGAATTGTTACAAATGTTCTCCCGGCGCAACTTGCATTCGAGCGTCTGGGCGGTCGGGACACCGGGAAAACTCAATTCCTCTCGCGAACGCCTAATTACACAATCTTTATCGAACCCAGTCGTGCAACGATCGCCGTTAAGGGAACCGCTCGAGCAACAAATCAAGGCGCCGTCGTCGATAGCGGAGTCCGCTCGCGATTCGTTCGCGTGCAACTGCTAGGTTCCAGGCAAAGCGAACCCTCGGTCCAGGGCCCACTGCCTGCCCACACAAATTATTTCATCGGCAGTGATCCTCACACATGGCGGACTAATATCCCTCTTTTTCAAAAAGTAATTTATACCTCGGTTTACAACAAAGTGGATCTTGTGTACTACGGTACAGACCGACAGCTAGAGTACGATTTTGTGATTCGCCCTGGGGGCACGCCGAAAGGAATCCAGTTTGCTGTTACGGGAGCTAAGCCTACATATGTCCTTCCAAGCGGCGACCTATCCTTAGGGGGTGGCGAAGCGGGATTAGTTCTTCATCGGCCTGTGGCTCACCAGATGTCTCATGGGCAGCGACGTGACGTCCCCGCCTCCTTTGTAGAAATCGGTACCGAGCAATTCGGCTTCAAAGTAGGATCCTTCAATCATAGGTTGCCACTGATCATTGATCCGGTGCTTGCTTATTCGACTTATCTCGGGGGGTCCAATGACGAAGGTATCTTCGGGATTGGCTTCGATAAGCAAGGGAACATTTACGTCGCTGGCGAAACCTCGTCTTTAGACTTTCCTCTCAAGAATACTATCCAAAATCACGTCGCAGGGAACTACGACGCCTTCGTGTCAAAGTTTGACCCAACCGGGAAAGAGCTTATTTATTCGACATATCTAGGTGGCTCGCAGTTCGACCATGCTGTCGGTATTCAGGTCGATGATCAAGGTAGCGCCTATATTGCGGGAATCACCCTCTCGCCGGATTTTCCGGTTAAGAATGCACTTCAATCCTCGTTGGGGGGCCGTTCCGACGGATTCGTAGCGAAGCTTAGCCCGTCCGGGTCGGAACTGATATTTTCTACTTATCTGGGCGGGGAGGGATCTGACGATATCGGTGCCCTGGCGATTGATCATGGACGGAACGTGTACGTCACCGGTCGGACGCAATCGCTCCATTTTCCCGTCACCTCCAAGGCCTTCCAGCAAGTCTGCGATGGAGGCGCCAATCAGGGTTTCTGCGTGACAGATGCCTTTGTTTCTAAAATTGATCCTTCCGGCAGGAAATTGCTGTACTCAACGTACCTCGGGGGGACCGGATTTGACTCAGCGTCCGGGATTGCAGTTGACGACCATGGCGAGGCTTACATCGCAGGCCAGACCTCATCCAGAGACTTCCCCACCCGAAAAGCGTACCAAAGCTCCCTTATGGGATTTGGCGATGCCTTCTTAGCAAAGTTGAACGCAAGAGGTTCTGAGCTTGTTTTCTCAACCTATTTTGGTGGCACTGGATTTGAGGGCGCAACAGACATTGCACTGGACCATTCTCAGAACGTATACATTACGGGCACCACCAGTTCGACCGATTTTCCATTGACTCGAGCATTCCAATCGCAGAACCATGGGGGCTTCACCGACGGCTTCGTAACGAAGTTCAACCCAGGGGCTTCGAAACTGATTTATTCGACCTATCTTGGTGGAGCAGGCTTTGACTTTCCCTTCCGCCTCGCAGTGACGGGGACTGGCGAGGCAATGATTACGGGCTTTACAAGCTCCACAGATTTCCCCGTATATGAGGCTTTGCAACCGATATACGGGGGAGGACCCACGGATTCTTTCGTTACACACCTCAGTCGGGGTGGAAATGAGCTTCGATTCTCGACCTATCTCGGTGGCAGCAGCGATGAATACGGATATTCGATTGCGTCAGGTTGTGAGGGTAGCGTCTGGATAGGAGGCAGCACATCGTCGAAGAACTTCCCAGTCGTCGAGGCATTCCAAGACAAATTTGCAGGCGGGCCGTACGATGCCTTTCTCAGCAAAATTGTGAACGGCCAGAGCACAAAGGAGTGCCCTGCGGAAAAAGAGACGGCGAGGTAATTATTCCCAGGGTGAATGAATCCGACCAAATCCTAAGAACGAATTAAGGTCGCGTTCCATGAACATCATCGAGCGGCAGATTCGACTAGGGAAGTGGATGGATCTCTTGACAGATGAGTTCGTCGCTTTGCTAACCGATCACGACACTTATTGGAAGACCCAAACAGTCATCAAATCAAATCCACATCTGATGAACATGCATAGTCCATTCTTTGATTTGCTGAATGACTCCTATGTTTACTC
>JALYIM010000186.1 GCA_030775785.1 Acidobacteriota bacterium | reverse complement strand
CGTGAGCGGCGATGGCAAGGTGCAACTCAAGCCGGTCGTAATTGGGCAGGACTACGGCACCGACGTAGAAATACTCGGTGGTTTGGAATCGTCAGACTCCGTGATCCTGAATCCGAGCGACGCGCTTGAGGAAGGGCAAAAGGTGCAGACGGCAAGCCACGGAGCGAACCACTCATGAAGATGTGGCTCTTCGCCGCCCTACTTTTGTCATGCATTGCGATTGCAAGAAGTCCCGCCTATGCCTCTGGGCCAAAGTATAAGAAGCCAGATGTGAACGTACCGCAAACATGGGAATCGCCATTTCCCTGGCAGGCGGCTAGTCCTTCCGACTCCATTCCCAAAGGCTCATGGTGGACGATTTTCGGAGATGCCGAGCTCAATCAGTACGAAGAACGTGCCATTGCCGGAAATCAAACTCTGAAAGCCGCGGACTCGCGTTTGTCGGAGGCTCGCTCTACCGCCCGGGTCACCGCCGCAGGGCTCTATCCCGAGTTGGACGCAGGACCGAGCGTCAGCCGGCAAAGATATTCCGCGAATCGTCCGGGCTTCTCTGGCGCCAGCGTAAGTCCCAACGCTTTTACGCAAAATGTTTTTTCGATCCCATTCACCCTGAACTACGAAATAGATCTATTTGGACGTGTTCGCCACAGCTTGGAAGCCTCGAATTACAATTTGCAGGCTTCCGCCGCCGATCTGGAAAATGTGCGGCTCATGATCACCGCGGAACTGGCTGCCGATTACTTTCAGCTTCGTGAACTGGACGCGGAAATTGCCGTAGTGCGAAAAGGCGTCGCGTTTGAGCAGGACGGATTGAGACTGGTTGAGGAAAGGCACAGCGGCGGCGCGGTTTCAGGGCTGGATGTAGCGCAGCAGCAAACCGTTCTGGAGTCCTCGCTTACGCAGTTGTCCCTGCTGCAACGACAGAGGGCGCAATATGAGCATGCCATCGCACTTCTTCAAGGACAGCCGGCGTCAGATTTCAAGGCGCCGGTGCGGGCTCTTGCCGAGCTGCCGCCAGCAATCCCCCTAAACCTGCCCTCGGAGTTGTTGCAACGCAGGCCCGACATTGCCACCGCTGAACGGCAGGTCGCCGCCGCCAACGCTCAGATAGGCGTTGCAAGGGCAGCTTTCTATCCCAGTCTCCCGCTCACCGGAGGTGCCGGGTTCAGCAGCCGCGACATTGCCAGCTTGGTCACCGTTCCAAGCGCCGTCTGGTCAATTGGCCTTGCCGCATTGGAGCCCTTGATTGCCGGCGGACGGAATCGCGCGCGCCTGCAATATGCTCGCGCGGCGTACGATGAGTGCGTTGCTGACTATCGCGAGTCTGCTCTGGTGGCATTTCAGCAGGTCGAAGACGCGCTTTCAGGATTGAACTCCCTTACGGCGGCATCCGACTCGCAACAGCGCGCGGTGGCCGCAGCCAACCAGTCATTGAAGTTAGCCAACGCTCGTTATAGCGGAGGCATCGTCACTTATCTCGACGTAATCACCGCTCAGGAACAGGCTCTAGCAGCGGAACGTCTCGCCGCGCAGCTTTTTGGACAACGCATGGTGACGTCCGTCTACCTGGTGAAAGCCTTGGGCGGTGGCTGGAATAGCGACAGCATTGCGGCCCTGGGAATCAAACCAAGCCTCAAGCAAGCTGTTCAGCAATAAGCACAAGCTCTGCAATTAATCCCGGGCATAGTCTTGACGTTCTGACTTGGCCGGCTCAGTCTGTCGTACTTTCCAACCCGTGAGTGCGGTATGCGCCAAGGAGTAAGTGCCCCTGACTCCGTCGCGATTTTTTGACGACCATTGCCTATTTCGCTGACTTTGGCCGACCGCTGTAATTACACTTGGCCAATGTCACAGCCATCGTGCTAAATGGAGGCCTTAATGTAGGAACCGTTTGTCATTATTGGTGCCCTCCCGCAGTCGACACTATTGATGTTCCGTTGAGAGCCAGTCACCCTTCCCACTTCGTTCGGTTCGAACAGCCCAGCGTTCTGTTTTTGCCCCGGTCTATTTGTCGAAACCTCGTCAGAAATTACGGCTAGCGAAACATGCTCCGTTTCCAAACGCACATTGCCGTCCGCGCGTGGATACCGCTTAGATATTCGGGTGCGCTCAAGAGCGAGAAGCAGGTCCACCGAATAGTAATTTGGAAAACTGGTCCGCGATCGTGAGAACCGCTTTTATCCGACCGTGTTCGATTCCTGGTCGGCCGGAATTGCCGCAGCGCACCCTTGGCTGAAGATGGTAAATCCCGGCTGTTAGGGTGGATTCGAGAGGAAATATGACCCGGCTCAGTCGTCAGATTGTAGACGGCCTGAACTACTTCAAACCCACGGTCGGTTTCTTCGGACGAAGGCTAACTTCGAAACAACCCAGACAGTGGCAGGTTCCCGCAGCACCCTTTTTGAACTCTATGTGCTGACATTTCCCGCATTCCCACCGGTCATTTCTCTCACTCCAAGTCAGAGGCCTGGGGTTATCTTTGTGGTAGGGACAGTCCTCAAGAAATTTTCCGTGCATGTAGTGTCAACCTTTCTTGTTCTTCCCTGCCCTGAGCTTCGCCCATCGTGCCTTCTGCGCCAGGGATATCTTCCGCCGTGCAGCAGCGCTGAGGCGGCTACCTTTGCGCGAAGCGATAGTTACTGCTCCTCCGCCGTTCAGCCCGGCTAATGCAGATAGCGCTGCATCCGCATGCCGAAGTTGGTTAGTTAGGTTGATCTTTTCGGTCCGCAACTGAGCAACAATATTTTCCACCCCTGTGATTTTTGCCATGCGGGGGATTGTAGCGGAAGTTCCCAAAACGCGAGCAGACGACGCTTGCGGAGCTTTCGGAACGAAATCCTGTAACGGCACTATCGAGATGCATGATGAAGCGTTGTCCAGCAATGCAAAGCAGTCGCTGGCTGAAGACATTCCGTGTGCACTTAGTGCCCACCGACACTCCACAATTTATCGCTTTGTTTTTCGACAAAGATGAACCCTACTTTGGCATTCGACCTTCTTTGCGAGATTTCGACGTCACTTTAAAAGTGTTGTCTGGACCACCTTCAAATTTAAATTCAATTTAACCGCCCTATCTTGATTCCTGCCGCCCCGCACGTGTGTGAAGTTGGAATGGGCGATCTGCTGCATTACAGTTTTTCTCAGCTCAGATGGTAAAGGGAGTTCAGACCGGGTTCACGCTGCAGCCTGGAAAGAGAGGGGCTCACCGGCCCCCCCCATCCAGGTTTCATTCGCAGTCGTTGTGTAGCACGCTAGGCGCAGGTGGCCCCGAAATGCAGGGAATTGCGCTTAAGTATTCGTAGATAGCCCGAAGATCATGGTTAGTCATGTTCTTATAGATCGGCCAGGGCATTATTTGGAGAAGATCGCCATCGAACGG
>JALYIM010000185.1 GCA_030775785.1 Acidobacteriota bacterium | reverse complement strand
CCGCAGGGCCGATTGTACTGCACGCGAAAGTGTGTGGGAGAGTAGGTCATCGCCGGCATTAAATTAAAGGCCATTGAGAGAAATCTCGATGGCCTTTTCCTTTTTGTATGGAGGGGACACTCCTGTCCTTTGCTTTTGAAGTTGACTCTATTTCCCCAAGCGAAATTTGAATCGCAACCGAAGTCGAGCAACATCAACATCAAATGCGGCGGACGAGAATCTCCGGCCCACATCAAAGAATCTATGAGCAAAGTAAGAGTTGCAGCGTTTTCGATATCAATTGATGGGTTTGGCGCCGGGCCACGGCAGGACTTGAATAATCCTCTCGGGGTTCGCGGACGCGAATTGCACGCGTGGTTTTTCGAGACAGACGCATTTAAGAAGATGCACGGCCAAGGCAGCGGCAGCAGCGGCGGCAGCGGCATTGACAACGATTTCGCCAGTCGTTCTTTCGAGAATGTGGGCGCGTGGATTTTAGGTCGTAATATGTTTGGCCCGGTTCGGGGTCCTTGGAAAGATGATTCATGGAAAGGGTGGTGGGGCGAGAATCCTCCGTACCATACCCCGGTTTTTGTGCTCACGCATCACGCGCGGCCTGCTCTCGTCATGGAGGGTGGCACCACGTTTCACTTCGTCACCGACGGACTGGAATCTGCTCTGAAAAAAGCGAAAGAAGCGGCGCGAGGCAAAGATGTTCGAGTGGGTGGCGGCGTCTCGGTTATTCGGCAATATCTGATGGCAGGCCAGATAGATGAAATGGACTTAGCGGTGTCCGCGGTCTTGTTGGGAGAGGGAGAAAATCTATTCTCCGGAATCAATCTTGCTCGACTCGGATTCTCCTCCGTCAAAGCCGTCCCCGGAGAAAACGTAACTCATGTTTTGGTTAAGAAGAAATAAGGAACGTCGGCCCGAACAAGCTATCGTCTCACTGATCTATTTGAGTTTATCTGTTGCATTCCAAGTGATCGACGCGACACCGCGCGATCTTACCCGGCGTCGGCTCGTCACTGTCCGATGGCTAAGAGGGAGTTGTAGGAGTAGTGGAGCCATTTCAGATTCATGTCGCGGATGAGGTGCTCGACAATCTGCGGGCACGCTTGCGCCATACAAGATGGCCCGACCAGGTACCGGCCATAGGCTGGGAACATGGCACTGATCTGGACTGGTTGCAGCGCCTCGTGTCTTACTGGGCCCATGAGTTCGACTGGCGTGCCTGGGAGCGAAAGCTCAACGCGCTCAACCACTTTACTTGGGAGGGCATCCACTTCGTGCACCAGCGTGCCGCATCTGGCCGGGGTGTGCCGCTCATCCTGACGCACGGCTGGCCCAGCAGTTTCCTCGACTACGTGGACATGCTGCCGATGCTCGAAGGCTTCGACGTGGTCGTGCCCTCCCTGCCCGGATATGGATTTTCGCCGCGCCCACCCCAGGTCGGCATCAACTACCGGCAGGTCTCGGGGCGCTGGCATCGGCTCATGACCGAGCTCGGGTATCCCCGCTATGGCGCGGGCGGAGGTGACTTCGGCTCAGGGGTCTCGACTATCCTTGCGCTCGACCATCCCGAATCGGTGATCGGAATCCACCTCACCACACTCGAGTCGGACCTCACTCCCAAGGTGGACGACGCGGACCTGTCCGATGCGGAGCGTTCATACCTGGCAGTGATCCGGAACTGGGACGCGACGGAGCGGGGCTACAGTGCGATTCAGTCCACCAAGCCGCAGACGGTCGGCTATGGGCTCAACGATTCCCCAGCGGGGTTGGCCGGATACCTGGGCGAGAAGTGGCGCTCGTGGAGCGACGTCACGCCGTCTGATGATTTTCTCTGCGCCACTCTCACCCTGTACTGGGTTACGCAGACCATCACCTCCTCGATGCGCGACTATTGGGACAATCGCCGGTACTCGGTCAACCCCTCCTATGTCAGCACGCCCACGGCGTTCGGTGTCTTCGCGCACCAGACCGTTTCCGAAGGCGAGCCGCCGCGCTCTTATTTAGAGCGCGTGTACAACATCCAGCGCTGGACAATCTTTCCGCGCGGCGGACACTTCGCTGCGGTTGAGGAACCGGTGGCGGTCGCAGGGGACCTGAACGCTTTCTTCCGTGATCGAAGCTGAGGCCAGATCTCTCGGGCTTGACCAAGCCTTTACAAGTCACAAGCGTTACTCCGCTATAATTCCCGACCGTGCGAGCGCTGGGAGGCGGGTATGCAACAGTTTCCGATCCATATTGCGATGAACGTGTGGGCGATTTTAACGGCGGCCGTGGCCAAGTTCCTTCTGGGATGGCTTTGGTACGCGCCTTTTCTTTACGGCAAAGCCTGGCAGCGATTGACGGGATGCACTCCGGAGGATATGAAGGCGAGATTGCCGAAGGCCATAGCCGGTGATCTGTTAACGAGCGTCATCATGGCCTTCGTTCTTGTGCACGCGGTCCGTTACGCGGGTGCGACGACGCCCGCACAGGGATCGGCGGTCGGGTTTTTGAACTGGCTAGGATTTGTTTTCGTCGCGACGTTTATCCCAGTGCTTTATGAGGGGCGTCCATTCAAGCTGTTTCTGATTAACAATGGATTCCACCTGCTGGGTCTGATGCTGATGGGGGCGATCATCGCGGTCTGGGTTTGAAAATGGGAATGCGGGGGTCCGGCCTTAGTGCCGCTTTGCTGCTCTCTTCCTTCGAATCATTCCGGCCAGCGAGCGCAGGTAGTCGTCCATCGTTTTTGGGATGGCTTTGTTGTAGACGAATTGTCCTTCTCGGCAGCATTCGATTAGGCGGGCGTCGGACAGGGTTTTGAGATGATGCGACACAGTGGCGGGTGTGACTCCGTGTAGTGACACGACTTCTCCGCAATTCATCTGCTCTCGCGAAGCTATAGCTTCGAAAATCAGCAGGCGAGTCTGGTCGCCTAAGGCTTTCGATATCCTTTCTATCTGCTCGCGATTCATTTTTGTTCGCGCCATATTTCCCTGCTTCTGATAATTAGATGCGACTTAATAGTTAGACGGTCATCTAAATATCCAGTGCGACGCGACCAGCAAAAGCTAAACGGGCGAGGCGTCGGCGCCACACGGATCTCTGCCACATAGACATTTAAAGGAGAAGCGGACATGAAACGATTAGAAGGCACAGTTGCAGTAGTTACGGGCGGAAACAGCGGGATTGGATTAGCTACCGCGAAGCGGTTCATAGAAGAAGGGGCGCGCGTTGCGATCTCCGGACGGAGCCAGAAGACTCTAGACGAAGCTGCCAAGGAGCTCGGCAAAGACACGCTGGTCGTGCAGGCCGACGTTTCTAAGCTGGCAGACGCTGACAAGCTTTTCTCAGCAGTCGAGAAAAGGTTTGGCAAGATTGATGTTCTGTTCGTGAATGCCGGCGTGGCGAAATTCGTCCCGATGGACGCGGTTTCCGAAGAGCACTACGACGAGCAATTCGACATCAATGCGAAGGGCGCGTACTTCACTATCAAGAAGGCCGTGCCGCATCTGAATGACGGAGCGTCCATCATTTTGAATACGAGCGTCGTCAGCCATAAGGGTGTGGCGAACGGGTCGGTATATGCCGCTACCAAGGCTGCTATGCGGTCATTTACCAGGTCCCTGGCAGCAGAGCTGGTTGGCCGGAAGATTCGAGTGAATGCAGTGGCGCCGGGTCCGATCGAAACTCCAATCTTTGGGCGGACCGGGCTCTCGAAAGAACAGTTGGAGGGATTTTCGACGCAGATTCTGGCGGAAAATCCGATGAAGCGATTTGGAAAACCGGAAGAAGTCGCGGGGGCTGTGGCGTTTCTGGCTTCGTCGGATGCGTCTTATGTCACTGGGATTGAGCTGGGTGTGGATGGTGGCGCTGGGCAGATGTGAAGACGGCGGGAGTGTTTCGCTACTTCACCCAAACTCCGGCGCAAGGGCGGCGGACAAGAATGTCCGCCCCACACAAGTCTCTTAGTCGGATTGTTTGCGGAAAGTGGCGAGCTGCTGTTTTAAGTCCGCCACTTCTTTTTTTAGCACCTCGACCTCGTTTTCGAGATGCGACATTCGTTGATGATCGGCGTAGTTTTCGGGCGACGTGCGCCCGGCCGTAGATGACGAAGGCGGCGACGCTGCAATTCCGATGTCTCCTGACAGCAGTTGCATGTAGCGCGATTCTTTGGTCCCAGGCTGGCGGGGTAGAACTCTTGCTAGCGGCGGCTCGCGCTGCATGAGACGCTGTAGCGTGGATTGCACTTCATCCAGATGTTCGAAATGATGCATACGCTCGGAGCGGCCCCGAAGCTCGCCGGGAGTCTGCGGACCGCGCAGCAATAGCACGCAGAGAATGGCCGTTTCTCCACGGGTGAAGTTGAATGCTTCCTGCATCCGGTGCTCGTACTTTGTGACGCGGCTGTCAGCGCTGCTGGTAGGGCCGGCGAGGTTCTTGTCGTGGAGAGTATCGAGTGCGTCGCGCACCACGTCCGCGTCCAAAGTTGTGACTGGATCTCGATTATTTTTTTGATTGCAGGCGTTGACCAGCGCGTTTAGCGAGAGGGGATAGTAATCGGGTGTGGTGATGTCTTTCTCGATCAGTGATCCGAGAACGCGCGTCTCGGCATCATTCAAGTGGATGGTCACGCCTGTAGTTTATCTTTTATTGCTTCCACAGTAAGCGGCCCCTTCAGTCTCTTCAGTTTTGCCCTCTTTATTTCAACCATAAAAGTTTGGCAATCAGTGCGGCAGTCATCGCGACGAACCCTATGGCTGCGTTGTACTCGCGGTGCTTTAGATAAAGCTCACGGGAGAATGTGGCGGAACTAATTTGGGATTCGAACCTTGCAGAAAATATTCGCGGGACCAGACGTGGAACTGTCCTGGAATATTGTTCAAACTCCGGAAAGCGCTCAAACAGGAACGCTTCCTCACTAAGAATTACCGGCACGTAAATCGCGAAAAAGACGACGACCATGAGGGCGCTGACCCACCAACTCCGTGCGGCAATGGCGAATCCCACAGCCATGGTCAGGGATCCGAGATAGAGCGGGTTGCGTGTGTACGCGTAGGGACCGCTGGTGGCGAGAAGCTCGTTTTTCTGGACGTGTCCCGAGGCGAGAGCGCGAACCAGCAAGCCGGGCAGTGCGATGAAGCATCCGATCAGGATTGATGTTGCGGTGGGCCGCGCCATCCAAGAATAAAAGATGGCGAAGGCAAAGCTTAGGGGGACACGGATGCGGCGCGCGATGCGGGACCAAGTCATTGGGACGAGGCCCCGATTTTCAAAAGCTGGCGGGCGGCTGTAACGACTTGTTGGGCAGTGATCTCGAGAAGTCCTGCTTCGGTTTCAGCATGTCGGGTGTGATCAGTAACGCTCGATGGACTACGCAGCACAATGCTCGCTGTTCCGAAAGGGCCGTTGCGCGCTGGATTAGTGGGACCGAAGATCGCCGCTACGGGGATATGCAAAGCGGCTGCTAGATGGAGAGGGCCGGTGTCGCCTCCGATGAAAAGCGATGCGCGGCGGGTCAGCGCGATCAATTCGAGGATGGATGTAGTCACAGCGGTCGCGTCTCCTCCGCTGGCGGATTCGACGGCGCGTGCCAGACTTTCTTCTGATGGACCAAAATTGATCACGGAAACGAAACCGTCTTCAGCGAGTGCCGTGGCGACCTCCGCATAACGTTCCGGAGGCCACTGCTTTGCTCCCCATCCGGCGCCGGGGGTGAGCAAGATAAATCGGTCGATGTTTTTCTTCCTTAACAGTAAATCAAGTTGTTCTTGGGCACGGGAGTTGGTGGGAAACTCTACCTCTGGAATGGTGAGTGCTCGCCCAGCGACCGCTTGGGCAAGGGAAATATTTTGTTCGATGATGTGTGCGCCGCTCGCCTCCACGACGTCAGTGTAGAGGATTCGAGCAGGACTCTCGCGGGGATGCGCGAAGCCATAAATGCGAGGTGCCCCTGACCAGCGCGACAGGAATGAAGAACGAATAGCGCCTTGAAAGTCTACGGCCACTTCATAGCGAGGCGCGCGAAAATCTCGCACAGAACTTACAATTTCGTTCCAAGTCTGCGATGCCAGCATTGCTTTCCGCCACTGCTTCGTATTGACGGTATGAACTCTGTCCACCAGTTGGTGTGGGGAAAATCCACCTTGCTGAACGGTTACTGAAAGTAAATCAGCCCAGCGTTCTTCGACGATCCATCCAAAGATTGTTTGCGGAAAGGCTGACCTCAGGGCCGCGACTGCGGGGAGGGTGTGGATGATATCGCCCATGGCTCCGAGTCGCACGATCAGCAATCGTTGTGGTGGAGTGAAGATACTTTTCTTGTCAGATGAAGCTCTCACCGACGATTGCGAATTCATGAATGGCGAGGCTCGATGCGGGACCGAATTATATCGGTGGCTGAATGATCTTTGGGATCTCCAACAATTGCGACACGACCTCCATATTCCATCAAGGTATCGCGCTCGGGGACGCTGCCTTCCGTGTAATCCGTTCCTTTCGCCTGCACGTCAGGACGAATATCGCGTATGAGGGCGCGCACGTCCTTCTCGTGGAAAACTACAACGGCGTCCACGTCCGCAAGCGCGGCCAGAATTTCAGCGCGCTCTTCTGCCGGCATCACCGGGCGCCCTTCGCCCTTCAGGGAGCGGACTGATGAGTCGGAGTTGACGGCCACCACCAGACGTCCGCCTAACGCTTTCGCGCCGCGCAGGTAACGCACATGACCGACGTGAAGTACGTCGAAGCATCCATTGGCGAGTGTGATGGATTGGCCGGCTTGCTTCCATTCGCCAACTTTGCGTTGCAGAGTTTCGCGGTCGTATATTTTACCGGGGGTCATGGCTTCGACTGCACCTGAGGATGATTCAGCGCGGCCTCGTTATGGTGGAGGCGTGCTCCAGTGCCTGCAACAGTTCGCGCTGCGAAACAGTGGCGGTACCACTTTTCATCACCACAATTCCGCCAGCATAATTCGCCAGGTGCGCGGCCTCTTCGGTACTTGCTCCGGCGGCCAGGGCAGCGGTAAAGGTTGCGATCACAGTGTCGCCCGCGCCGGTGACGTCTGCGACCTGGTCGGAGCCGTGTATTGGAATATCCAACGGCTTATGCTTTCCATCGAATGCTGCCATGCCGTCGCGGCCTCGTGTAATGATTAGAGATTGAAGATTCATGCTGGCCATGATCTGTTCTCCCGCGAGGCAAACTTTCGCCCAGTCGTCGCCGATCGTCATTCCGAGCGCGTCTTCGACTTCGGGCTCGTTCGGAGTGGCGGCAGTAACGCCAGCGTATTGCAGCATGCGATGCCGGGAATCCAAAATCACGGGCAGACGATCGAGACGTCCTTTTTCGCGAAGGGCATTCACAATTGCGGGAGTCGCCGCCCCGTAACCGTAGTCGGAGACCAGCAGCGCGTCGGATGCGCGGACATATTGCCGGGCCGCAAGAACCAGCTCGCGCTTGAGATGACGATTGGGCTCGGCATCGGATTCGCGATCAACGCGCACCACCTGCTGGCGCGCGCTGTGAGTTGTGCCTGCGAGAATTCGAGTCTTGGTCACAGTCGTGTAACTCTTGTCGCGCAGAACTCCGCTGACGGGAATATGTTTCTGACGGAAAGCCTTTAACAACAAACGGCCAGCTTCATCGTCACCAACAACTCCTACGGGAAGCACGCTCACTCCCAGGTCAGCAAGATTATTAATGGCGTTGGCGCCACCACCGGGAAGAACGGTGCGCTCGCGATGCTTGAGTATCAGCACAGGAGCTTCGCGCGAGACGCGTGATATCTCTCCGTAGATGAATTCGTCGGCGACGAGGTCTCCCACGACAGTGATGGTGACCTGGGAAAATCCCTCGACTAGTTTTCTGAGGCGGTCCACCGATTTGGAATACTTGTTCATTGCTTAGTTATCGTCCACTTCACCGTCGCGAGTTCTAGAAAACTACAACGATCTTCTCACGTTCGTTGTCTGCGCTCCGCAATGATACGCAACATCGTATCCAGAGCGTTATCGGAATCTTCTAAATGCATGGTCACTTTGGCGATGGCGAGGGGTTGCAAAGCCGAGGCGAGGCCTTGGAGGTTGATGACATCTTTTTCGGTAGTGAGAAAGCCTTCGGCACAGTGCTTATCTCGCAGTCTCAGCAAATTATCTACATCATCATTGGTGTAAGCGCGGTGGTCCCGGAAGAAAGCGTGTGCCGAGGGTTCGATGCCGGATGCACGAAGTTGTGACACGAAACTCTTCGGTCGAGCGATGCCGCAAAAAACCAGCGGGCGCGGCGGGACATTCTCAAGTTGAATTCCACGGCGCACACTCCAGACCGTTTTCCCCGGCACTACTCTTGCCAGCAACGCGGAGTGATTTGAAGAATGATCGTTCGTGATAACGATGACGTCGGCACGCTGGAGTGATTGCAGAGGCTCTCGCAAACGCCCAATCGGCAGAAGGGTGTCGGTGAAATCGTCCTGGCTGACCAAAACAATGTCGAAGTTGCGATGCAGCCTGCGATGTTGAAATCCGTCATCCAGCAGATGAAGCTGAGGACCGAATCTCTCTTCGGCGAACAGTCCGGCCCGATAGCGGTCGGCGCCGACGATGATCGGGACCTGCAAACGGCGGGCCAGAAGAAGGGGTTCATCTCCATAATCGCGCGGCGAGCCATTTTCATTCACTAGAGATGTAGTCTGGCTTTTTCTTCTGTAGCCGCGAGACAGGATATCGAACTTCATGGCGCGCGATTTAAGTAACTCTCCGAGCAGAATCACAAAGGGTGTCTTGCCGGTTCCACCGACAGAAAGATTGCCAACGCTGACGACCGGGCCTTGTAACGGCCTTTGTCGAAGAAGACCGCGATCATAAAGAGCGCTTCTGGTGCGGGCTGCAATTCCGAAGATAGTTGAGAGCGGATTCATCCAGTGTGGGCCGGAGATTCGGCGTTGAGTGAATGGGAACGTTCGTTAGTGGGGAGCAGCTTCCGCAATTCGGACATAGTTCTCTCCGTCGCTCCCATTTGCTCACGCACGGTTTGGGCGGCACGTCGTCCAAGGGCCATGCGCTCGCTGTTTTCGCCGTTACTATCGTTTGCGATCAGTTCCATAAAAACCAGCGGGAGCTCGGCGGGCCCGACGATTTTTACCGCTTCCCGTGATGCAAACAGTTCGACGATGTCGCGGAAATTCTCGGTGTGGTTTCCGACCACAATAGCGATGCCGTGTTGCGCCGGCTCGATGATGTTGTGGCCTCCGTGGGGAACGAGGCTACCTCCGACGAATGCGACATCCGCCAACCCGTAAAGCGAAGTGAGCTCGCCGATGGTGTCGAGTAGTAAGACTCCGCCGATTATGGGATCGCCATTCCAGGTGGACCGTCGCCAAAAAGGCATGTGCAAATTGTGGAGGAGTTTGCCAACTTCCGCAAAGCGCTCTGGATGGCGCGGGGCCAGAATCATCACAGCCTTCGGATAGCTGGCGAGTACGTTCTGAAATGCTCGCAGCAGCAGTGGCTCTTCATCTTGTGCGGTGCTGCCACAGACAAAGACCGGCCCGGCGCCGACTTGACCGAGCGAGGACCGCAGATTAGCGACGATCGGAGTGGCTGGAGGCAAAGGGACATCGAATTTGAGATTCCCACTTACATGTACGCGATCGCCGGGGGCTCCGATGGCATTGAGGCGACGAGCATCCCCGGAAGTTTGAGTGAGGAAGAGGTCTACCTGATTCAGGATGCGCTTAAATATTCGCGAGAAGCGGCGATACCCCGGCAAGGAGCGGTCAGAAATACGGGCGTTCACGATTGCCAGGCGCGCTCCGCTTTCATGGGAGAGACGCAAAAAATTCGGCCAGAACTCGGTCTCCGCGATCACGACCAGGACCGGACGCAGCAACCGAAGATAAGGCCGAATGGCGAATGCGAAATCAAAGGGAAAGTAGAAGACGTTTTCTTTTCCGAAACGTTTGCGCGCGAGGCGCTGACTCGAGTCGGTGGTGGTGCTTATCACCACCCTATGCTGGGGAAATTCCAACCTTAGGCGTTCGACGACACCGCTGATGGCGAGTACTTCTCCAACGGAAACTGCGTGGATCCAAATAGCGGGGCGGAATAGCTGGCTGCTATTGCGAGTGGGAATTTTTCCGAGGCGTTCGCTAAGGCCCTCATGGTATTTGCCGTGGCGCAGCATTTGGAACACCCAGTAAGGGAGAGAGAAAAGTAGGGCGAGAGACAGCAGCGTGCTGTAGAGCAGATACATGGAAGAAGAGATATTTTACCTGCGCGGAAGGAAAGGGCGGCGCTGCATTTTGTCTGGTAGGTCCTTTGTCAGGCTGATCACGGGGAGGGGAAGAGGGGCGCTTCGTACTCCTTCGCCTAGGATCACAAACGAATAGGAGGGCTGAGTGTCCGAATGATGCCGGTGGTGAAGCACCTACCTCGGCCTTACCCCGCATCCTATAATTGCACCCTATGTCAGAGAAATCAGCGGACCTGCGTCAAATCCGGAAGAACCTATCACTCATCCTGGTGGTCGCGGCGTTTTCGATCTTGTGCCTGGCGGCGAAGGAATTTTCCATGCCGGCCGCAAAACCTGCGGCAAGTTATGCGGCGCATGATGAGCACTCCAATGAAAAGGTAACTGTGGCGATAGATCTTTATGACACCCCCGAGAAGGCGAATATTTTTTCGGCGCACTATGGTGAAGTGGGGATGCTGCCGATATTCGTGGTGTTAACGAACGATGGCGATCAGCCGGTGGTGATGACAGGGATGAATGCGCAATTGGTGACAATGGACAGAAGCAAGCTGGTTCCTGCCACGGTGGATGATATCTATCGCCGGCTTTCACATCCAGCGCCGCGAAATAATTATCCCTGGCCTTTTCCAACCAACAAAATTAAGGGTGGAGTGAACAAGCAGACGTTGGGAGAGATCAGGCGATCGCAATTCGCAGCGCGCGCGGTGGAACCGCACTCCACGCAGGCCGGATTTCTTTTTTTTGATGTCGCGGATTTATCCGGCGCTCTCTCCGGAGCGCGGTTCTATCTGACCGGAGTCCGGGATTTCAATGGTAACGAGCTGATGTATTTCGAAGTTCCATTGGAGAAATTAAATTCTGCGTCCAACCCTGACTGAGGTTAGACAGCCTATTTATAATCACAATCTATGGCTACAACGTTGGACATCACGGCCGCGGCCCGCGCTAACTACGAGCCAGTCATCGGACTAGAGGTACACGTCCAACTTTTGACGGCAACGAAGATTTTCTGTTCCTGCTCGACCCGCTTCGGTAATCCTCCTAATACCAATGTCTGCCCAGTATGCCTGGGGCTTCCAGGGGCACTGCCGGTATTGAATCGCAAAGCTGTGAACTTTGCAGTGTTGGCCGCGATGGCGTTGAATTGCCGCATTAACACGACATCCATTTTTGCACGCAAGAATTATTTTTATCCCGACCTGCCTAAGGGATACCAGATTTCCCAGTACGACAAACCACTGGCCGAGCATGGCGAGATTTATTTGGCGTCCAAGTCGGGCGGTAAAAAGATTGGTATTACGAGACTTCACTTGGAAGAGGATGCAGGCAAGAGCCTGCATGAAGGTTTCGCCGGATCTGCCGACACTACGGCAATAGACTTGAACCGTAGTGGCGTACCGCTAATTGAAATTGTCAGTGAACCTGATATTGCCTCGCCTGATGAAGCTTACGAATACCTGACCCGGCTAAAAGAAATCATCCTCTACACGGGCGTTAGCGATTGCAACATGGAGGAAGGATCGCTGCGCTGCGATGCCAACATCAGCGTGCGTCCCAAGGGGCAAAAGCAGTTCGGCACCAAGACTGAAGTTAAAAACGTAAATTCCTTTCGCTTTATCCGGGAGGCGCTACAGTACGAAATTGAGCGGCACATTGATGTGGTTGAATCCGGCGGAAGAATTACGCAGGAAACACGGCTGTACAACTCTGCAGAAGGCAAGACATATGGCATGCGTTCGAAGGAGCAGGCGCATGATTACCGCTATTTTCCGGAGCCGGATTTGCTGCCACTGGTGGTAGATGAAAATTGGCAGAGGTCAATTCGCGATACATTGCCGGAACTGCCGGAGGCGCGGCGCAAGCGCATGGTGACGGATTACGGAATCAGCGAGCAGGATGCAGGCGTGCTTACGCTTAGCAGAAATCTGGCGGACCAGTTTGAGTCGGCGGCGAAGGCGGCGAAGAGTCCCAAGCGAGTTGCGAATTTGGTGCAGAGCGAACTTATGGGACGACTTAAGGCCAAGGGATTGGAGATTGAGCAGTCTCCCATTTCGATGACAGGAGTGGCGGCGTCCGCGGACCTGGTCGAGAGCGGCGTGATTTCCGGGAAAATGCTCAAAGATCTTTACGATTTGTCGTTCCAGCGTGGAAAAGATTTCCCGGCAGTGTATGAAGAGGAAGGCAAGCCGGAACAATCTCGCGACACGTCGGCGCTCGAGAAGATTATTGATGAAGTAATTGCCGGCAATCCCAAGCAGATTGAACAATATCGGTCCGGTAAGAAAACCGTCGCCGCGTTCTTTGTGGGCCAGGTGATGAAGGCTTCCAAGGGCCAGGCAAATCCTCAACTGGTGAATGAACTGGTTGCAAAGAAGCTGGGTGGGTGATCCGTTCAGGCTGGCGCTCTCGCGCTGAGCTGGGCTTTGCTTGCCACCCCATGGGCGCAACACTTCCGTTATGTAATAACACTGGCCGCGTCCGGTTAACATCGAGACTCTGCAGTGTGTTCATGCGGAGATTTGGGGAGGCCTGCCCATGAAATGGAACGTAAATCGCATCATCAGCGTCGTCACTGTGACATCGTCGGTGATCGCGCTCGCTCTGGTGTTGCAGAAGCCGGCGCCGATCACTGAGCCGCAACTGCCTTCGGTGGCGGCAGTCAACGCGCAGGCTTTTCAGGAAAAAATTCAGCAGTTGCAAGCGACAGGCGACCAAGGCGCTGCTCCGGCGGAGATTCGGCTCACGTCAGGTGAAGTAGCGGCCGCACTGACTGAGGCGGCGAGTGAGACACCCGTTACGCCTGTGGCTCCACGCCCGGGTTCGCATACTCAAGCTGCTGCGGCGGGCCAACAGGCCTCCGTCATTTCAGTGAATTCCAGCCTCGGAAATGGGGCACCAGTAGTTCAAAAGTACCAGGTGGATTTCGCCGGAGACATTGCCCGCGGACAGTTCGCGACCGAGATTGCAGGAAAAGAGGTCTACGTCACGCTGGCGGGGCATTTGGGGTCGAGCGAAGGCTATGCGACGTTTGTGCCGACTGAATTCAAAGTTGGAGACTTAGATATTCCGGTATCGCTCGTGAACGGCGCACTCCAGAAACGGCTTGCAGAGCAGCGCGATCAGCTCAAGCTTCCTGAGGGTGTGGAAAGCATCAAGGTCGAAAACGGCGAACTGGTGATGACCAAAAAATAGGGCCAGCGCCAGCCGGCCCGTGGTTAGATAATTTCTAGCTCTATCCTAAGTCCTCAATCTTGAGTGCAGAGTCCGACCCCTTCCATGCGGCATGAAATTGGTCCTGCACGAATCCAGCGTCGTAGGCTCGATCTTGAGCTTTCAGTGCCTCATGCAATCCAAAGAGCGAGCGCGGATTTCGCGGGTTGCGATCCAGGTCAGCGCGAAAGACTTTCTCGGCGCTGGCGGCATCGCCATTCGTCAGGAGCGCTGCACCTAAAGATTCGCGCACAGGGAAGAACCAATCGGGAGGCTCGCCGTACTTCAGCGAATCCTGAATTGCGACCGCCTCCGTCAGCATGGAAATGGCTTGTGCGTTGTCTTTTTTTGCCATGGCAATTTTTGCGCCCAAAACGTTTTCTGCGATTTTCAGAATGTCTTTGGTTTTGTTGTTTACCGGCATGGTGAAAACCATATCAGGCGATGTGCTACGTTCGGCGTCGGCCACAATTTTTTGTTCCGCTTCCGCGTCGCTTATTTTGCCGGTCGCGGCGAGGGCCATCCCGCGCGAGAAATGCCAGAAGACGGTAGCGGTTTTCATTTCCGGATCAGGCTGGTGCATGGAGAGGATCTGATTCCATTTATGAAAGCGCAGATCCACCGCCATCGGAATGGTCATAAATCCTTCCAGCGGAGGCATGTCTTTCACGTGAGGGCCTACGTGGGCGGCCAGCAAGTCCGCATTCTTCTTTGCCTCGACGTAGTTGCCGTCCATGCTGGCGCACATGGCGATGAAATGAAGATTGTGGCTGTAATACATCATCGGATAAATACCCTGCGCCCCGCTGGAACGGATGTAGGCGCGATCCGCGACAGCTGCGTCTTCATTCGTCTTGGTTGCGGCCGCATAGTCGCCGGTGCGGATATAAACGTGTGCGGGCATATGGACGATGTGTCCGGCATTCGGCGCTAATGATGCCAATTTGTTCGCACCAGCTAGCGCGCGCTCAGGAGTCGGCGAAGCTTCGACGGCATGAATGTAATAGTGAATCGCCCCCAGGTGGTTGGGATCCTTCCGCATTACGGATTCGAGAGTAGCCACGATTTCCTCGGTACCGGCTTCGGGAGTACCGTCGGCGTGCCACAGTCCCCAGGGATGCAAGTCCATGCCGGACTCGGCAAAAAGAGTGGCAGCATCAAGGTCGTCGGGAAAGCTCTTGGCAACTTCGCGCATGGCATCGTGATATTCCTCCGCCGCTTTTCGGCGGTCAGCGGTTGTGTCCGCGGGGAAGCGAAGAGCCATGGCGTGGATATAAGCCTGCTCGCTGGGCGAGGCGTTGCCCAGGTCCACGGCTTTTTGAATTGCCTGATGCGCCTGTAGAAAACGGTCGTCGCTAGCGGGATCGTTGTAATTCGGTCCGACGGCTTCGGCAATCCCCCAATATGCGAGGGCAAGTTTGGGATCCAATTCAGTGGCATGCTGGAAGGAACGGGCGGCTTCGTCGTGGTTGAATGCATAGATGAGCCGCAATCCCTGATCAAAGAACTTTTGTGCTTCGGAATTGCTGGTGGAAACCGGGTGATGCACAGTTCCGACTCCTGGCATTAGTGTTACGGGGCGGAGCTTACTTTCAGACGCGTGATTTTGCGCGAAGGTGAAAGCGCACAGCGACAGCAACATAACAAACGCAATGCGGTGTCTCATGAGAATTTACCTCCATTAAGATTGCGTGCGGCGAATGCGCTTCAGGTGAGCTAGAGTTCGTCCGAAGCTTAGTAAAACTTCCGGGCTTTCGCAACTATTAGTTTGCGGTTGAGGCGATCTTCATAAAAACGAATTTCCGCTAGCGTGCGCTTGCGCGCCAATTCATCCAGAAGCTAAGTGCCTTCCGCTACAATCCAAAGTTCGGCATTTTATGGCGATTCGCAAGGCTGCTCTGTTGTATAACCCGCACTCAGGTCCTCGGCACAAACGCGGGCTGAAGGACATCGAGGCCGTGCAGCGTGTATTTCGCGGAGCGGGAATCGAGACCGTGGCGGCCGCAACTCGTCCCGGTTCCGAAGTACAGCAGCAGACGCGCCAAGCCATTGCAGACGGCTACGACACAATTTTCGCTTGCGGAGGCGATGGCACGATCCACGGAGTTCTACAAGGAATGGTTGGCACACACGCTACGTTGGGTGTCATTCCGATGGGAACTGCTAACGCCATGGCGCACGACCTTGGCATTCCATTCTTTCCTGTGGGCGCGGCCAAGGCCGCACTCGCTTCTGAACCCTGCCGTATCGCCGTCGGCAAACTTGAATATCAGGACATGCTGGGTAATCCGAACTCGCGCTACTTTACTGTGGCTGCGGGCGTCGGGCTTGACGCCCATCTTTTCTACAAATTAAACATGCTGGTCAAAGGGCGTTTAGGCATGCTCGCTTACTACGCGAAGGCGACTCATGTATGGCTGACGCATGGCATGACGTTTTTCGATGTAGAGCTATCAAATGACAGAGAGACAGAGACGCGCAAGCACATGGTTTCGGAGTTACTGGCGGTGCGCATCCGGCAATTTGGGGGCGTGTTGCGGGAGGTTGCGCCGGGAGCTTCGCTGGGACGCAACGATTTGCGGCTGGTGCTATTTCAAACCAACAATCGGTTGCATTACTTGATGTACATCCTGCGCGGATTAGTTGGGAGTTCGTGGGACGTGCCGGGTATCGAACTCGCGTTCGCAGACCACGTAACGTGCGCTGCGTCGGCTGAAGGTGATGGAAGAATCTTTGTGGAGGCAGACGGAGAGTTAGTGGGAACGCTACCCGCGGAGATTTCTATTGTGCCGGACGCGCTTACGATTCTTGTAAGGAACAAGCTGGGTGGAAGGAGGTAGGGATCTTCCCGACTCTTCTTACGAGCTCAGCATGGCAAGGCGTCAAAAATTTGGCTGTGTTAAAACTACAGATTGGAACCCATCACCCATTTTCTAACCGGCGCTTGCATGGGACGGGCCGGTTTCAATCGCAAGACGGCCCTGGCGACTCTAACGCTCACGCTGGCTGCCGAGGCGCCCGACCTTGATGTAATCGGAAATTTCAAGGACCCAGTTTTCGGCTTTGCCCATCACCGCGGTTTCACTCATTCTTTTCTTGGATTGCTTCTGGTTTCCGCGCTGGTAGTCGGATTTGTCTATCTGATCTGGCGAATTCGTGGAGGGAAGGTTAAGGATCCGGGTCTGCCGCCTCGGTGGGGTTTGCTGTTTGGACTCGCTTACATGGCTGGTGTTGTCCATATTCTGTTGGACTTCACGAATAATTACGGCGTCCGTCCTTTCTGGCCATTCAACGAGAAATGGTATTCGTGGGACATTGTTTTTATCGTTGAGCCGGCGATTTTGATTTTTCTAGTGCTTGGGTTGGTGGTGCCTATGTTTGTCCGATGGGGGGTGATGAAGCGCGTTCCCGCTGTTTTGGCGTTAATTTGTATTGCGGTACTTTGGGGTGTTCGCGATTTCGAGCACCGGCGTGCGGTGCATTTCCTGGAGGGCCGTTATCGCGCATCCGATCCTGTCCGTGCCTCAGCTTATCCTTACTGGTGGAATATCCATCGCTGGTATGGAATTGTAGAAACAAGAGATCGCTTCGTCTCACTCGTGATTGATTCCTCTGCGTCGAAAGATAGTCCTAATGCACCCGCCCAAATCGTGCGCAAACTTCCCGAGACGCCGGTCACACTTGCGGCCAAGAATTCTTTTTTAGGTCGCGTTTATCTGGATTGGGCAAAGTATCCAGTTGTAGAGGCGGAACAGATCGGCAGCGACTCGGGATACATCGTTCATTTTTTAGATCTGCGATATGCGTATCCTGACTTCAACGGCCGTGGGACTCTTTCGGCCAGCGTTGACGTTAACGAGAGACTGCTGGTTGTGGCGCAGACATTCGGCCAGCGTCGCGCTGAGAAATAGGCGGCCCAAGAAGTCTTAGGTTGCCGCCATCAACTTCCTTTTCGCCGACCGGCGGCGCCTATAAAGCCAAAATATCAGTGCAAATACCAGCAAGAAAAGGATCCAGTAGAAATGTCGCTGGAAGACGTCCCTGATGACTTGGACAAACCCTGGTCCAAATTTAAGGCTTAATAATCCCAACAGAAAAAAGCGCAGAAATCGTCCTGAAAAGATTGCCAGAAGGAAGTGAGTTAACCTCATTTCCGAAACCGCGGCGGCCAAAACAAACAATTTGAACGGAGTTGGAGGGGGCAGCATGGCGGGGAACATCAGGCTTCAGAAGGGATGCCGCTCGAACATCCCATGGATTTTTTCAAAGCGCTCAGGCGGGATGCGCTTGCGCAACAACTCTTCTCCGCCTTTGAAGCCGATCGCGTAGATGACGAGGCTGCCAACTGCAGATCCGGCTGAAGCCATCAGCACGTAGACGAGAAACATTGCATGATTCTGATAGACGTATCCCGCCACCACGACGTCCATCGGCAGTCCGACGAACGATCCATCCAACGCAGCCACCACGAATACCCCCCACGCCCCCAGCGGCTTGAGCAACGCCCACAGAAATGCGCTATAACGCGCCAGAATGTGTTTGATTGTTTTCAAGTTTTAGATTCAAAGTGTACGCGAATTGAGCGATCGTAAAGTTCAAGAGTGATGATCTGCAGGTTGAGAGTTTGCTTTAGTAAAAAGAGTTCGCAAGCCTTCGATGACAATTTTGTCCTGGTCTGGAAGCACGGTGCGCAGGTCCAGCAATACACGGCCATCCTCAACGCGGCAGATGATGGGAAGTGGACAAGCCCGCAAGCGGGCGGACAACTGGTCTGCTGACATTTCGCGAGAAGAGATAGCCAGCAGACGAGTGGGCAGAGTGGCGGAGGGAGTGGCGCCTCCTCCAAGGATGGATTCGCCGTCAATTACCTCGGCCGCCAGGGCCTGTGATTGAACTTTCGCAGCGACGGCGCGCGCGCGCTCCCCGACGGAATCCTTCGATAAGTGCATCATGCGAAGGGCAGGGATTGAATCGTAATCGTGCTTTACATAAGCCAGAAGCGTGGCTTCGAATGCGGCGTAGGTAAGTTTGTCCACGCGAAGCGCGCGGAACAGAGAATTAGCGCGCATGCGTTCGATGAGGTCTGACCTCCCGGTCAAAATGCCTGCTTGCGGTCCACCGAGAAGTTTGTCGCCACTGTAAGCAACCACCTGTACTCCTGAGCGCAGGCTATCGAAAACGTTCGGCTCGTCCCCGATGCCAATGGTTCGTAGGTCGAAGAGCGCGCCGCTTCCTAGATCTTCCATGAGAGGGACATTGCTTTTGTTTGCGAGCTCGACCAGATCTCGAAGCTCTGGCTGCTCGGTGAATCCAGTGATCTGAAAATTTGAGCGGTGTACTCGCAACAAGAGCTTGGTCTTTTCGTTGATGGCATTTGCGTAGTCGCTGATGCGCGTGCGATTCGTAGTCCCGACCTCACGCAAGATGGCATTAGACTTCGACATGACGTCGGGGACGCGGAAAGATCCTCCGATTTCCACCAGTTCTCCGCGCGATACGATGACCTCGCCGCCTTCCGCCAGAGTATTGAGCGCGAGTAACACGGCGGCGGCATTGTTGTTGACGACGATGGTAGAGATGTTTGGGGAATCTTTTTCGTCTCTGCTTTCGAGCTTCGAGGGAAGATTTTCATCGAGCAGTTTGCGGAACAGACGCTCGACATGGACGTCGCGTTTTCCCCGCTTGCCGGAGTCCAGATCGAATTCCAGATTCGAATAGGTGCATGCGATGTTACGGACTGCATCTATGGCCGACGGTGAGAGAGGAGCGCGTCCGAAATTAGTGTGAAGAATGACTCCCGTGGCGTTAATAACCGAGCGCAGCGAATAGCTAAGTGACTGGCGAACCTGGCGTTGAATGGCGGCCACAATTCCGGAGAGTGCCATATCGAGATTGTCGTCATCGAGTTGCTGCGCAGCGATTTCCTGGCGCAAACGGGATAGAACTTCGCGTGCCGCGTCAGTGACTGCGGGCTGACCCTCATGGGCGACGAGGTCTTTCAAATCATCGCGGCGAGCTAGATCGTCCACTGAAGGAAGTTTGCGATAAAGCTCAAAATTAGGAGCGCTTTTCACGGCTAAAGATTATCCCATTCATGGTGCATCAATCGCGAACGGTTTGCACGTCATCCAACCTCGACCAACCCATAGGTCCGCTGCCAGTGTTTTCGCATGTGGCGGAGCGCAAGATCAATTTCCGTTTGCGACAATTGTTGGCTCGGACCAGCCATAACTATTGCCGCCTCCCGCTTGGCGGCCTCCAGAAGCTGGCGGTCGCGAATTAAATTGGCAACCTGAAAATTCGGCATGCCGGCCTGGCGCGTGCCAAAGAATTCGCCAGGCCCGCGAAGCTCAAGGTCGAGTTCCGCAATCTCGAAGCCATCCGTGGTGCGAACCATGGCGTCGAGGCGCCGCTCGCCATCCTCAGAGATTTTTCCGCTGGTCATCAGAACACAATAAGATTTCGCGGAACCGCGTCCGATGCGCCCCCGAAGCTGATGGAGCTGCGCCAGCCCGAAACGCTCGGCGTGTTCAATCACCATGACGTTGGCGTTGGCGACGTCCACTCCGACTTCGATCACGGTCGTAGAAACGAGAATGTCCAGACCGCCTTTTTGAAACATTCGCATGACATCTTCTTTGAGGGTTCCGTCCAGACGTCCGTGCAACAGGCCGACACGCAGATCGGGGAAAATATTCTTGCTCATCTCCTTGTACATCTTGATGGCGGCCTTAAGTTCGTTCTCGTCATTCTCTTCGATCACTGGATAGACGACATAGGCCTGATGTCCGGCGGCGACCTGCTTGCGCAGGAACGCCCATACTTTTTCCGCATTGTCGTCGGTTACACGGCGCGTCACGATTGGAGTTCTTCCAGGAGGCAGTTCGTCGAGAACGCTCACGTCGAGATCTCCATAGAGAGTAAGAGCCAATGTGCGGGGGATGGGAGTGGCGGTCATTACCAGCACGTCGGGCTCGGCTTCGGTCATTATCTTTACGTTCAAGTCGGAATTACCGTTGCCACCTGGCTGAGAGGAGGGCGCGGAGAGATTCTGGGATGATAACGAGGCCGGATTTCCGTCGGTAGATTTCTTCATCAATTTAAAACGCTGAAGAACGCCGAAGCGATGTTGCTCGTCCACAATGACAAGTCCGAGCTTGGAGAACTCGACTTTCTTTTCAATTAGCGCGTGCGTGCCGATGACGAGTTGAGCGCTTCCCTGGGAGATATGCCGGCGAGTTTCACGTTTGCGGTCGTCTTCCATCGAGCCAGTAAGCAGGACGATGTGATATCCCGCAGGCTCGAGAATGCGCCTGGCAGAAAAATGATGCTGTTGGGCGAGAATTTCCGTGGGCGCCATCAGTGCGACCTGGTATCCATTTTCCATTGCGATGACTGCCGCTTCGAAAGCCACGATGGTTTTGCCTGAACCCACATCGCCTTGAAGCAAGCGTCGCATGGGGAAGCGCTGTCCCATATCTGACGCGATTTCTCTTAGTGCTCTTTTCTGCGCCGTCGTCGGGTGGAAGGGCAGAATCTTCTTTATCGCTTCACGGACGCGGTCGTCCAACTGAAAGGTGATTCCGGTCAGAGCACGCTGTTCGCGGCGTTTCAGTTCCAGTCCTAGCTCCAGAAAGAACAGCTCCTCAAAAATGAGGCGAAGGTGCGCCGGAGTTCGGGAGGTTTGCAGGTCTGCAAAACTCTCTCCCGGCTCCGGCGAGTGGACCTCGCGCAAAGCTCTTCGCGGAGGAACCAAACCCATCCGGTCGCGCACTGATGCAGGAATTGGATCGGGCAGTTCCGGGGTGAGACTTTCGAGCACCTGATGAATGATTCGCCGAAACCAGCGCGGAGTCACACGGCCTTGTCCCGCCGACTCGTAAATAGGGACGATTCTTCCAATCTCCAGCGAGGCGGCGACGCGTTGCTCGCTGGCATCCGTGGAACCGTCTTCCGTAGCTTCTCCAACGATCTCGAACTGTGGTTGAATTATCTGTAATTCGCCATCCTGCCGATTTTCCTCGACCTTACCGTAGAGGGCCACCAATTGGCCGGGTTTAAATTTGTCTCGTAAATAGCTAGCATTGAACCAGAGGCATTTCAGGCGCGACCGGCCCTGCCCGGCTGTCATCTGAAAGATGGGCATTCGACGGGTGCGGAAGAGTCCTGAGGCGCGGACTTCGGCGATGACGGTAGCCATCTCCCCGGCTCGCAGCTCGGAGATACCTCGTGGGTTCAGGCGATCTTCATAGCGGAACGGCAGATAGTGCAGGAGGTCGTCCACGGTATGGATTCCCTTTGCTGCCAACACTTCGGCCAGCCTAGGACCAATTCCTTTCACATATTGGACGGACGTACCGAGTTCCAGCATCTGAAGGGATGGTAGCAGCAGGCCCGTGGATTTTGCTGCTGCGGCGGGTGCGATTTAGCTGAGAGTTTAGGGCTCGAAAGGGCGCGGAACGGTGTCTAAACTAACGGTGTCGAATTTCCTACATTCCTTCATCGCCGTGCTCGCGGGGAACGCGGCTTATTTTCTGCTGATCCCATATCTACCCGCGGCCGCGCGCCATGTACCCGAAAGACTAGATCTGGGTGTGGCGGTGGACTTTTGGTTTTGCCTTTTTTTTCTGGGTCTTATCAAAACCATCGCGCACCTGAAAAGGAACTCCGAACCGCAAAAGCGTTAACCGCACCCATTCACAGGTTTCACGTTACTTTAGATACTTAGTAACTTCTGCCGGCCAAGCTAGAATCTCTGCACACAATGCAGAAAATCGCTTTCCTGTACGATGCCAGCCAGGCTGTCCTGTCAACGTATGATCTGGATGAAGTTTTACAGCAGATTCTGATCATTTCACGCGACTACTTTCAGCTTAAGAACGTTGCCGTGCTATGGCTGGACAAAGACACCCAGGCTCTGTATCCACGAGCGCAAATTGGGTGGCCAACTGATGCGAACCTACGGCTGCCCCTGGGTGCCGGGATTACGGGAGCAGCGGCGCAGCAGAAGCGTCCGATTGGTGTAGGGGATGTCAGCAAGGATGCGCGCTACGTTTCTTCGTGTCCGACGACTTGCTCGGAGCTGGCGATCCCATTGATGGCACGGGATGAAGTGCTGGGCGTGCTCGATTTTCAGAGCGACAACCGGGGACACTTCGATTCCGAAACTGTTGATTTGCTTACCCTATTTTCAATTCAGGCGTCTATGGCGTTGCAAAATGCGCAACTGCATGCCCTGGAGCGGCGCCGCGCCTCGCAGTTGGAAGTCATCAATGCCATCGCACAACAGACGACTGCGGTTCTTGATCTGCAGAGTCTGCTTTCGAAAGTTTGCATGCTGGTGCAGCAGGCATTTCATGTTTCCCATGTGTCGGTGCTGTTGAAAGATCAGGGGGACGTAGTACTGCGCGCACAATATGGCAATCTCACGGTGCAAATTCCGGACGGAGGAAGGCTTCCCGCCGCACAAGGTCTATGGGGCCATGCCCTGCAATCGGGCGAAATCGTGGTCGAAAATGATGTCACGAAAGCTGCCGGATACGTCGGATTTTATCTGGAGAGCGCTGCGCGCATGTGCATCCCTCTGTTGTCGTTTGGGCAAGCTCTGGGAGTGCTGGTGCTCGACAGTGATCAGATGGGGGCTTTTTTGCCTGGTGATGTTCAGCCGCTGGAGTCGGTGGCCGACATTTGCGCCACCGCCATTCAGAACGCGTATTACGTTGACCGCGTAAAACAACTCGCCTACCTTGACGGTCTCACCGGAATCTTCAATCGCCGTTATTTTGAGTTGCGCATTGCGGAAGAGATTGAGCGTGCCCGGAGATTTGGGAGAGGCCTCTCAGTCATCATGATGGACATTGATCAATTCAAGCGTCTCAACGATGAGTTCGGACATCTTCTCGGCGACGAAGTGCTTCGACAAGTGTCTTCGGTCTTCCACCGCGAGCTCAGAAAAATGGATGTTTCCTGCCGTTACGGCGGGGAAGAGTTTGCCATCCTGCTCTCGGAAACTAACTCTGCGGAAGCACAAATTGTGGCGGAGAAATTGCGCGTGCTGGTAGAAGGATGGGAATTTCCTGGAGTTCCGCGATCAGTCACGATTAGCGGAGGTATCGCAAGTTATGGCGATCACGGAACCACTCGCGACGACCTGATCAAAGAGGCTGATGCAGCCCTGTACGCGGCGAAGCAGGCAGGGCGCAACCGTGTTTGTCTGGCACCAAAGCGCGAAGGCGTAAGTAAAGCTGCCGCAGCGAAGTGAAAGACTCCCACTACCGATTAGATATCTGAGCTGCCCTCGATCATCTCCTGCCGCAGACGCTTCTGCATTTCTAGCGAACGCTCAATTTCTTTTTTCCACTCAGCTTCGTGCTCGCGCATTGCTTTGCGATAAGTTTCCATCTGCGGCTTCAGGCGTTCCATCTCCCTGGCTTGCAAGCGGAGGCGGCTTATGGTGCTATCCAGATCCGGCTTCAAGCGTGCGACAGTTGCTTGCGCTTCTCTGAGTGCTATCCGAGTCTGACCAGTAATCTCAGGGACAGAAAAGCTTTCGTTAAAAATGCCTCCAGACTGCTTGCCCTCGGGCAGGGACAGGGTTATTACTTTTTTAACTTTATCTCGCAGCAGAGTAATGCTGGCTTTGTTGTCTTTTCTCGAGCGCAGCGCGTGGGTAAAGTCTCCGCTGTCGTTAATGCTTTGCCCGTTTACTTGAGTGATCACGTCGCCAGCCCGGAATCCGGCTTTGTCAGCCCGGCTGCCTCTCTCGACGGAACGTACCAGAACGCCTTGACCGTTCTTCGCGCCGAAGAAATCTCCCAACTGCGGTGTGAGATTTTCGATCATCAATCCGCTGCGAGTTGAGGAGTGCACGACAACAATGGATACGGGCAGGTCCATGTCGGGCATAGACGGTATATTCGGCATGGCGAACTTGAAATCCTTATCCTCTGGCATGCCAAAGGTTTTTTTGCGATCTGCTAATTGCGCTTTGAGCGTAACGGGCTGACCGTTGCGGCTGATGTCGAGTGAGATCACCCTTCCGGCAGGAATTTCGTGGATCATCCGGCGCAGCTGTTCGACGCTTTCAACATTCGCCCCATTAACACTGAGGATTACGTCATGCTCTTTCAATCCCGCCTTGCCTGCGGGAGCGTCTTGATCAACCATTGTCACCTCAACGCCGCGCTCCTCCTTGAGATGAAGTGTGCTCAGTTCGTCCGGCGTGACGTCACGCGTATCCACTCCCAGGTAAGAGCCGCCGCCGAACGATTCTTCGCTGGAAAATCCGAGGCCTTGCTCGAAGGATTCGTCGAAGGGCTGAAAGACCCACTCGTTGGCGAACGATGCTGCTGCGAGAAATGGCAGAAGAACTAAAGTTCCCAAAATTGGATAACGCATCGTTTTGTGCTCCCTTCGCGATAACGTTCTACTGCATGGTTTTCCGGAATGAAATGTCTCCGGTGGTAGTGCGGACCTTCAAAACCGGACCGCCACCATTAACGTTACCTTCAGCGGTATACGTTTTTGGTCCCCACTGGCCGCCCTCGCTGGTCACGTGAATCTCCGGAAAGTCAGAACGGATGCTGTGTCCATTCGCGACCTCGATGGAAGCTCGGACCGTGACATTCACGTTCGGAGCAATGTACACGGTAATGTCTCCAGCAGACGTCTCCAGCATGGAGTCAGTGTGTGCGCCGCTGGACGATACCAACTTCACCGTGATGGGCCCCGATCCGGTTTCTGCATGAGCCGAAGGAACACCATTCAGTTCAATACTTCCGCCGCCAGTTTCGGCATGAACGGAACCACTAGCCGACACTAGACGAATGCTTCCGCCACCAGTTTCGATTTCGGCTTGGCCTCCGATATCACCCAGTTCAATGCTTCCGCCTCCGGTCGTGGCCTTGATTGTTCCGTTGCATTTTGTGACTCGAATGCTACCGCCACCAGTTTCCAAAACCGCGCCTCGCAATCCGGACAACACAACAACGCTGCCTCCGCCGCTTTCGGCGGCAATCTTTCCTTTTGCCGAAGCAATCTTGATGCTGCCGCCACCGGTGTGCAGGGTGACATCGCTGCCGGCGGCGCCGACATCAATGCCGCCGCCACCGGTTTCGGCGTTGATCGCGCCGCCAATATTTTCCAGATGGATACTGCCGCCACCGCTCTCGGCGTCCAGCCGTCCGGCGATATTGGTGGTCATTATGTTGCCGCCTTCACTCTCCACCTTGATCCAATCAATATTTTGAGGGACGGTCACTACCATCTCACCAGAAAACTTGCGCGGGCGATCACCCTGCCAGTCGGAGACGATCCACGCAGTGTCTCCGCGAACATAGGCGTTCAGCTTGTAGGACTGAAATTGGCGTCGAGCGGCATCTTCAGAGGAGGGGTTGGCGCGGCTATGAACTGTGTAAGTGATGCCGGACTGCGACCCGCCTTCAACGCGAACCGAGCATATGTCTACCTTGATGTGGACATTTTTCGCTCCATTGAGAGAACCGGTAATTTCCTGTGCCCAATTTCTGCCCTCGTTGAAAATCCGGCCCTGCTGACTGTGGGCGAACGGTGCTGTGCCCAGAGTAACCAGAAGCAGGAGCAGCAAAGCGAATTTGGGTAGACTCTTCAATCTTTCACCTTTGGTCAATTCAGCTTTCGTCACTCTGTTTTCCCTCAATCTATCTCCGGCATCTGAGCAATCAAAGCACGCGCTCGTGACCGGATATATGGATTCCGATCGCCTTCGGATAGCTTCTGCATAACAACACGCACACTGCTGTCTGCGCTGACCGGCTCTAACAGATGTAATGCCTGGGTGCGCACGCCCGGATTCGAATCGCTCATCAAGGCCTCGAGCACCGAGTCACGCACCCGCATATCACTCTTCACGTAAGCGCCGAGACCCTCCAGCGCCTTCAGCCGCACGCCCGGGTTTGAGTCATAGCGCAAAGCGTAGATCAAGGCTTCGCGGACGTGGGTATCGCCCGGTTGCTGAGTGAGCAGGTCCACCGAATCCATGCGAACTCCGGAATTGTAATTATTCCGGGCAGCAAACAGCAGCAGTTGCTGGATGCGTTGGTCGTTAATGGAACCTTGCGCTTGCTGCGTGGAGACGGTGTCGTACTCGATGCTCACTTTATTGCTTCCAGGAGCTTGAGATATGGAACGAATTCCGCTTACGGAAGATTCCGAGCGATCTTGCGCAACGGAAGCAACTGGGACTTGGTTGTTACCGTTGATCACTTTGTACGTGGCGCCAATACCACCTGCAAAACCTATCATCAGGATTACCGCTGCGAGTGCTGGAGAAAGCCGAAGTTGACGAAGCCAAAGTGCCGGTTCCAGAGTAAAACGCTGCCAGAGGCCACCCTGAATGGCTACTTCCAATGCCTCTTGCAGTCGCATGCGAGAAGATGCGATCAAGTTAGGAGAAGGCTCGCGCACCTGAAATTCCGAGAGCCTCTCGTGGAAGGTTTGCGCCGCCTTCAATTCCCCGGTGCACTCCGGACAGCGAGTGAGATGCTGTTCCAGTTCATAGCGAGCATCGTCAGGCAGCTCGTTATAGACGTATAAGAAAACGTTTTGTCGTACCCATTCGCACTTCACGGTTTTTTCCCTCTTCCGCGTTAAAGCTTGCCGTTTGGCGAAAATATACTCTTCATCGCATGTCCGCCAACGATCCCCGCAACTTCTGGGTTGCGCGGAATAAAGTATTTTTAGCCGTCTCTTCTGTCGTATTCAGGACTTCGCCGACGGTGCGCAATTTCAGTCCGTGGTAATGCTTTAGCTCAAAAACCATCCGCTCACGCGGAGTAAGCTTCTCCAGCGCATAATTGATGCGGTTGCCCAGTTCGCGGCGCATTAAATCCCGTTCAGGATTCGCGCTCGCTCTGCCATCCGCCACCCGGTCGAGAAGGTCATACTGCTCACCGGAAGAGTCAGTAGCAACCGGAGCGTCTTCTTTTCGCACCTGACGCTTGCGAAGATGATCCAGGCAAAGATTAGTTACGATGCGGTAGATCCAGGTATAGAAAGAACACTCAAAACGGAAATTGCCGACGCTCTTGTAGGCCTTGAGGAAGGCTTCCTGATAGATGTCCTGCGCCTCGTGTTCCGAGCCGGTGAGGTGCATTGCCAGTCGCAGCACCGCCTGATCGTAGTGCCGCACCAGCTCCTCGAAAGCCGCGCGGTTGCCACGCTGCGCTTCGCGGACCAACAAGGAATCGTCAATACGACCTAGACCGTGCCCCGCCATTCCGTTTCTTACCTGGGGATTCTGGGATCCGGTGCTACGTTCTGCTTGACCGCCACCCACATTTTGAGTGGTTCTGTTGCCAACCGCAAAAGGTATTGCCAAGGCTTCGGCCGGCATAGTTTTCCTGTCCTCGCCATGACCGGGTGCCTCCGCCGTTCTTCCCGGTACGTAGCGATAGACGTGGAAACGAGGCGGTCGTGAGCAGCAATTATATGACTGGGGCCCGTTCCGGCAGTCTTACCGGCCTGTATCGGGGGTGGCTCAATCTGCGAGGGAATTCAGGGGTGCGGCTGGACCGAGGAAGATTCGCGCAGCATGTAATACTCGTTTTCTGGACGGTCGTCCTGCAAGGCGGGGACTTTCGGTGCGCCATTGATTAGCTGGTCTATCGAAAGCTCACGGCCAAGTATCACTGCAAATTGGCCTCGCGCTGAGGTCTCGGGTCCCCACTCGACGAGATCGCGAGCCGCAGTGGAAAGCATCCCGTCGGCTAGTTCCGTAGCCGTCCTGAAGGGGATCGGTGAGCTGCTGGCGAGAAAGTGGAATCCTTCCATATCGAGCGAGTGGAAAACCCGAACGTAAGGAAACGATTCTTTCAGCGCGCGGGCGACAGCGGCTTGGATTACTGCGTCCCCACCCGGCAACCATTGTTGCAATATGCCAGCAGGTGCGAGCCGGCGATTGATCACCTCATAGAATTCCTTTGAGTAAAGCAGGCTGGTACCGGCGGCTTCCACGGGAGGCGGGGGGTCAATGGTGATGACGTCGAATTGCTCGCGACTGCGCTCGAGATAGCGGCGGCCATCGTCAATCACTACTCGGGAGAGTGACGAGCGCAACAATTCCGGCCCATCGGAATGGAAATAGCCAAACAAGCGAGGCACACTCTGTACTAATTCCACCGCAGTCACCGGGATATTCCAGGAAAGCAGCGAGCGATACGTCGTCCCCATGCCAAAACAAACTACCAGAGCATTTCTAGGCGCCTGCTGATGAAACGCAAGGGGGAGGTGTGCCATCAATTTCGTGATGGGGGTCAGAGAAGTGATTCCGATTCCATTGACCAGCAATCGCTTGCCCATGCCTTGTCCCGTGGCCACTACGGTCGCCGTGTTGTCACGGAGCACTACACGTTGAGCGAACTGATCCTCGTAGCCTTTGACGGTAAGAGTCAGAAACAGCGCCAGCGCGAGGAACACATATGAAAGTGTGCGCTGGGAGCGTTCTTGCGGCGGCGCGACTTGGGCGGTGGCGACTCCAATGATCAACCACGGAACTGCGAACACGAACAGGGCCCAATGTTCTCCTAAAAGCGGGAGAAGAACGAAGCCAGATATCAGCGGGCCGACGATGCACCCCAAGACATTCACCGCATAGGCACTGCCCGCTCGTCTGGGGTCGCCTTTGGACCAGCGGTCAACCAGCATCGGTGTGACAAATCCGAGGATGCCCGAGAATGCCCAGATTCCAAGCACCAGGCGCACGAGCGAGAAAAGCCAACCTGGAAAATGAAACTGTGGGCTGGCGGTAAACGATGGCAAGAGGGCGACGAAGCCGAGCACGCTCCAGATCAACGGCCCGACGTTGTAATGTGTGCGGCTCCAGTGGCGATAGAATCGGACTCCCATGAAGGTGGACGCCAGGTATACGCAGAGGATGGCTGCAAACGCGTATACCACGGTGCCGAGGTAGGGCGTGAACTCGCGAATCCAGACTACTTCCGCGCCCATGCTGGTCAAGCCGGTGAGGAAAAGCAAAAACAGAGATCTGACGGATTTATCTTCGGAGAGACGCTGGTCAAGCGAGCTATACGGGGACTGGTCGCCGGCGGAGTATCGCTGCTGCGGAGAACTGCGCAGACTTAGGGCGGTTGCTACTAAAAACAGCAGCGCATTCAGCAACGCGCCCACCCGCAA
>JALYIM010000184.1 GCA_030775785.1 Acidobacteriota bacterium | reverse complement strand
GGAAGAGAGGAACCAGGCCACCATGCGGCAGATTCTAGATAAAGCCGCAGCCAACGACGCCGGCCGAAGCGTGATTGATCAAAAAATTGGCGATTATTACAGCTCGTGCATGGATGAAAAAACTGCGAACTCCAAGGGTATTGCACCGCTGAAGCCGGAACTTGATCGCATCGCGCAGGTGAAAGACAAGACTGCCCTGATGGATGCTATCGCTCGGGTCCATCTGATCGGTCCCAATCCCCTTTTCAGCTTCTACTCCGCTCCTGATCTGCATAATGCGAGCCTGGTAATTGCTTACATTGATCAAGGCGGACTATCGCTGCCGGATCGCGACTACTACCTCAGCGATGATGCTAAAAAAGTAGAAGCCCGCAAACATCTGGTGGAATATTCGACTGAAGTGTTCACCCTGGCCGGCGAATCTCCGCAAAAAGCCGGTGAAGCAGCGAAAACCGTGTTGCGAATCGAAACCGCGCTTGCCAAAGCTTCGATGGACCGTACGGCGCGCCGCGATCCCAAGAATCGCGATCACAAGATGACCCGTGATCAGGCAATCGCAATCGCTCCTAATTTTTATCTTGCACGATACTTCTCCGCGAATGGGACACCGCAGTTTTCGGAATTGAACGTTTCGAATCCCGATTTCTTCAAGCAGGTGAATGCTGTTCTGGATTCCGAGTCCCTGGAATCGCTAAAGACATATGTGAGCTGGCATCTACTGAAGGAAGCGTCCCAATGGCTTTCGCAGCCGTTTGTGGACGCCAATTTTAAGATGGAAAAAGCGCTCACCGGGCAGGAAGAAATCAAACCGCGCTGGAAACGCTGCGTAAGCTCCACCGATAACTCCCTGGGCGAGGCATTGGGGCAGCGTTACGTTGACCTCACGTTTGGAGCTGATGGCAAGCAGCGCATGTTAAAGATGGTAGACGCGCTGGAGAAATCCTTGGATGAAGACATCCATTCGCTCGAATGGATGTCAGACGACACCAAGAGGCAAGCCAAGTTGAAACTCGATGCGATACGCAACAAGATCGGATATCCCGATAAGTGGCGCGACTACAGTTCGCTGCAAATTATACGAGGCGATCTGGTTGGAAACTTTCTTCGCGCCAACGAGTTCGAGTCACGGCGGCAAATCGCGAGGATTGGTAAACCGCTCGACCGCAACGAGTGGGACATGACTCCGCCTACCGTCAACGCTTACTACAGCGGTTCCTACAACGAAATTGTATTTCCGGCGGGAATCTTGCAGCCTCCTTTTTTCGATAAGAATATGGACGATGCGGTGAACTTCGGTGCAATCGGGCTCGTCATCGGACACGAACTCACGCACGGTTTCGACGATCAAGGCAGAAAATACGATCCGCAGGGAAACTTGCGCGATTGGTGGACCGCCGAAGACGGCAAGAAATTCGAAGAACGCGCCGGCTGCGTGTCGGACGAGTACAGTAACTTCGTCGCAGTGGACGACCTCAAATTGAACGGCAAGCTCACTCTGGGCGAGAACACCGCCGACAATGGTGGCGCACGCGTCTCGCTGATGGCGCTTAAGAAAATGATGGCTGCGGATAAGCCCGGAAGAGAATCAGAAAAGATTGACGGATATACCCCTGAGCAGCGCTTCTTTCTAGGCTTTGGACGGGTCTGGTGTCAACAAATCCGACCGGAGTTTTCTCGCATGTTGGTGACGGTGGATCCGCATTCCCCGGGAAAATTTCGTGTCAATGGCGTAGTGCAGAACATGCCCGAATTCCAAAAGGCCTGGGGCTGCAAAACCGGCCAGCCCATGGTGCGTCAGAACGCCTGCCGGGTCTGGTAACGAACATCGTTCTTTCAGTCTGGTCCTGGGTTGCTCAACATAGTGTGAGCGACCCGGACGCTTCATCGCGGCAACTACACACCTCGCCTCTCCTTTGCTAACATCTTCTGTCCACATGAAAGACATTGGAGAGAACGTAGTCCGCATCGAAGCGGCAGCCTTGATAGCGCTTGCCGACCGCATCGCTGGCCCGATGTCCGAGGCATTCAACCGCGCCGTGGATTTGTTCTACAACTGCGCCGGAAGGGTGATAGTCACGGGAATGGGCAAAAGCGGCATCATAGCCAGAAAAATTGCGGCTACGCTCACCTCGACCGGAACTCCTTCTCTCTATATGCATCCGGTCGAAGCTGTGCACGGTGACCTTGGCATGGTGGTACGAGGCGACGTAGTGCTGGCGCTTTCTGCCAGCGGAGAAACGGACGAAATATTACGCTTGTTGGCCACACTGAAAAGGCTGCAGGTTCCCCTCATTACGATGACTTGCGACCAGGTATTTGCCCGCAGCAGGCAAAAGATCTCGACGCTTGCGGCTTCTGCTGATATTGCGTTGGATTGCTCGGTCGCGGAGGAGGCCTGCTCCATGGGACTGGCGCCAACCGCCTCGACCACCTGCATGCTGGCGTTAGGCGACGCTCTCGCCATGACGCTATCCGAAAAGAAAGGGTTTAAAGAAGAAGACTTCGCCAACCTGCACCCAGGCGGCAAGTTGGGAAAACGACTGGCGCGAGTCGAGGCGCTGATGCACAGCGGCGATGCGATTCCCCGGGTTGGTCCTCAGACAAAGATGCCGGATGTGATCTACGAAATGTCGCGCAAGAAACTTGGCCTCACTACCGTTGTAGGGGGCGAAAAGCTATTGGGAGTAATTAGCGACGGCGACCTGAGGCGCCTGTTGGAGCGTCGCGGCAAGGACGCGCTTGACCTCACAGCGGAAGAGTGCATGACACAAAGTCCGCGAACAATTGGAGCGTCTGAATTTGCGGCCACCGCTCTCGCCCTGATGGAAGAAAAGAAAATTACCTCATTGGTGGTTGTGAGCGGCGACCACAACGTCGAGGGAATCGTCCACCTGCACGATCTGTGGGGAACCGAAATGATGTAGCTTAAACGCTAGTCAGAATTTTCTTGAATGTTCTTTCGCCCAGCGCTCCACTACGACTTTCTTTTCGGTGTAGAACTCCACAGCATCGCGCCCCTGGCCGTGCAGCACGCCGAAGAAGCTGTCTTTCCAGCCGCTGAACGGGAAATAAGCCATGGGAGCGGCGACGCCGATGTTGATGCCTATATTCCCGGCTGGAGCTTCGTAGCGAAATCTGCGCGCAGCGGAGCCACTGGAAGTAAATAACGAAGCCTGATTGCCGTAGGCACTGCGCTCAAGGAATGCGAGCGCATCGTCCATATCGTTGGCGTGGACAAGGCTAAGAACTGGACCAAATATTTCCGTATCTGCCAGTTCGCTCGCGGCGGACACGTTGTCCAAAATTGTGGGCTTCACAAAATTTCCCGATTCATACTTTGGAATCCGCGAGCTGCGTCCGTCGAGCAGGACCTTGGCTCCTTCTTTCTCACCGCTAGCGATCAAAGCCTCTACCCGCGACTTGCTTTGCGGAGTAATCACAGGCCCCATCTGTACGCCTTCTTCGAGGCCGTTCCCTACCCGCAGATTGGAAGCCGCCTGGGTGATGGAGTCGCGAAAAGTTTTTTGTGCCTCACCCACGGTCACTGCCACAGAGACCGCCAGGCAACGTTGCCCAGCGCATCCGAAAGCGCTATCGGTGATGATTTGCGTCGCCATGTTCATATCGGCATCGGGAAGAACAATGACGTGGTTCTTCGCTCCGCCCTGGCACTGCGCGCGTTTGCCATTCGCCCCCGCTCGCGCGTAAACATATTTCGCAATCGGAGTAGAACCCACAAAACTGATCGCACGAACCTTCGGATGGTCAAGCAAAGTATTGACTGCGGTTTTGCCTCCGCTCACCAGATTGGCGACGCCTTTCGGCAATCCTGTCTGCTCGAGCAATTCAAACGCACGTCGCATGGTGAGCGGCACCCGCTCCGACGGCTTCAAGATGAAAGTGTTTCCGGTAGCGATAGCATAAGGCAGAAACCAAAAAGGAATCATGCCCGGGAAATTAAACGGCGTGATCGCTGCTACTACTCCCAGCGGCTGCCGGATCATCATCTCGTCAATGCCGCGAGCTACGTCCTCAAGGTTGTAGCCCTGCATCATCATCGGAATGCCGCAGGCCACTTCCACGTTTTCGATCGCGCGGCGAAGCTCGGCTTTGCCTTCGGCAAGAGTCTTGCCATTCTCCGTGCTAATGATGCGACCAAGTTCATCAATATGATCTTCCAGCAACTGCTTCAGCTTAAAGAGAGGCTGAATGCGATCCTCGGGAGGAGTACGACGCCATTCGGGATATGCGGTCGCAGCGGCCTCAATCGCGGCAGTAACTTCGTCGGCGCCGGAAAGAGGCGTCTGCGCAATGATTTCGCCTGTCGCGGGATTGACTACGTCAACCCAATCGTCAGACTTTGACTCCGTCCATTTACCGCCAATGAAGTTGGAAACTCTCGTCAGCGTGACAGCGGCTACAGTCATAACTTGTCCCTATTCTTCCCTGGATGTGAACTATTCGTTGCGGCGCTCGCCGCACTTCCTTACACCCACTGCGCGGCAGGTGATCCGGTCTTTTCTAGAGTAGCCTGCAACGCAGATTCGAGCACGTCGAGAGCTTCGTTCATCTGATCGGGCGTAATGACCAGCGGAACCAGCACGCGAATTACGTTTGCGTATGAACCCGCTGAGAGTGTGATCAATCCATTTTTATAGCAATGCTGCACGATCTGCTTGGTTGCGTCGGAGGCAGGTTCGCGCGTCTCTGCTGACTTCACGAGTTCGATCGCTTGCATGCCACCCAGCCCACGAACATCGCCGACCATTGACCAGCGTCTCTGCCATTCCAACGCACGTTTCTGGAAAGCGCTCCCGATATCGGTGGCGCGCGCAAGAAGACTTTTGTCCTCAAACATATCGAGCACTGCGAGCGCGGCTGCGCACGAGAGCGGATTGCCTGCAAAAGTGCCTCCCAGCCCACCAGGACCGGGTGCGTCCATGATTTCCGCGCGGCCAGTGATTGCCGCGAGCGGCAAGCCGCCGCCAAGCGACTTCGCCGTCACAATAATGTCAGGTTCGAGTCCGTAATGCTCGCTGGCAAATAGTTTTCCAGTGCGACCGAAACCGCTCTGGACCTCGTCCGCAATGAAAAGGACACCGTGCTTGTGACAAATCTCAATCAGTGTCGAAAAAAACTCCGGTGGAGGAACCACAAATCCGCCTTCACCCAGCACTGGCTCGGCAATCACAGCCGCAACATCTTCCGACGCGACTACGCGTTTGAACGTGTCTTCCAGATGGCGCGCGCAAAATACTTTGCATGAGGGGTACGTCAGTGAATAGGAGCAGCGATAGCAATATGCATAAGGAATGCGATAAACGTCGCCAGGGAAGGGCGCAAACCCGGCTTTATAAGGATGCGTCTTGCTGGTCAATGCGAGCGTCATCATCGTGCGCCCGTGAAATGCATCTTCAAAAGCGATAATCCCCGAGCGTCCAGTATGAGCGCGTGCAATCTTCACCGCATTTTCGACGGCTTCTGCGCCACTGTTCACAAACAACGTTTTCTTAGGATATTTTCCCGGCGTGACCTGATTCATCCGCTCCGCAAGATGAATGTAATTTTCATACGGAGTAACTTGCACACAGGTGTGAAGAAAACTGTCCAGTTGTTCGCGAATTGCAGAGACAACCGGTTCCTGGCGATGACCTACGTTGAGACATCCGATTCCGCCAGCAAAATCAATGTAGCGATTTCCGTCTACATCTTCGAGGACAGCGTCCTGCGCTTTCTGGACGTAGATTGGCGTACCATGCGAGAGGCCTCGCGGCACCGCGGCCTCGCGACGCGCACTCAGCTCCAACGATTTCGGTCCCGGGATAGCAGTTCGCAGTTGAATTGTTCTCATATCAATACTTTCTAAGCGCGGACTTTTTCGGCGACGATTCTCAGTACCAGCCAATCGGCTGTTCATTCAGATTGATGTGGACCTGCTTGGTTTCGAGATATTCCTCAATGCCCCAAGGTCCGAGCTCCCGTCCGAAGCCGGACTGCTTATAGCCGCCCCATGGCGCCTCAACATATGTAGGCTGCATGTGATTTACCCAGACAATTCCTGCACGCAACGCTTTCACGGTTCGGAATGCCTTGAAAATGTCTCGCGTCCAGACAGCGGCCGCCAATCCATACGGAGAATCATTGGCAATTTTCAGCGCATCTTTTTCGTCTTCGAATGGAATAACTGAGGCGACTGGTCCGAAGATCTCTTCGCGCGCAATCCGGGCACTGTTGTCCATGTCGTAAAAGATAGTTGGCTCGATGTAAAAACCCTTTGCGAATTTCTCGGCGCGTCCCCCGCCAACCGCCAACTTAGCTTCTCTTTTGCCTATCTCCTGATAGGAGCGCACGCGATCATACTGCTCTTTGCTGATCACCGGACCCATCTTGGTATCGCGGTCGAGAGGAGCGCCCAGCTTGATCTTTTTGGATTTTTCCACCATCGCATCTACAAATTTCTTGTAAATCGCCTTCTGTACCAGGATGCGGCTTCCCGCGGAACAGACCTCGCCTTGGTTAATGAACACACCGAATAACGCGCCGTCAATCGCAGCTTCAAAATCGGCGTCCGCAAAAAAGATGTTGGGAGACTTGCCGCCCAATTCGAGCGTGACGCGCTTCACGGTATCTGCCGCCTGTTTGACGATAGTTTTGCCCACAGCTGCGCTGCCGGTGAACGCGATCTTGTTTACATCCGGATGCTGCACCAAGGGCGCGCCACAAGTCTCCCCAAAGCCGGTGATAACGTTCACGACGCCAGGAGGAAGTCCCACCTCAGCAAACCAGTTAGCCATCTCCAGTGCGGTCAGTGGCGTCTGCTCGGCTGGTTTAAGAACGCAGGTGGCACCGGCGGCTAAAGCTGGCGCGAGCTTCCATGCCGCCATCAGCAGAGGATAGTTCCACGGAATAATCTGCCCCGCGACTCCAATCGGTTCTTTTAGTGTCAGGCTGACTGCGTTATCTGGCACTGGATTCACGTATCCGAGTATTTTCGTAGCCAGGCCGCCGTAGTATTCGAAACATGTGGCGACGTCCGCAATATCGAATTCCGCTTCGACAATCGGCTTGCCGCAGTTGCGCGCTTCGAGTTCTGCGAGCATCGCGGCATTCTGGCGAATCTTCTCTGCCAGGCGGAAAAGGACTCGTCCGCGCTCCTGCGCCGTAGTCGTACCCCAAGGCCCGCTATCAAATGCTTCTCTCGCTGCCTGCACTGCCCGGTTTACGTCTTCAGCATTTGCATCGGGGACTTGCGCGATCACTTCTTCGCTGGCGGGATCGTAAACTGGAATACTCTTCGTGGATTTTGCATCCACAAACTCTCCATTGATAAAGAGCTTATAAGTTCGAACTTCTGTTTTGATGCCACTTGGCATAACAATCTCCTGCAAAGAATTGCGTACTAACCCTAGGTGCGGCGTGTTGCCAGCGCGGTTTTACGACGGCCATAAACAAAAAAGAAAAATGCTGCGAGAGTCAGGAAGAATATTGTCAGCCCGAACATGGTGATCTCGTAGCGCCACACTGAAGTGATCTGCTTCGCAGGAGAAAACGCCAGTACGATCCCCAAAATTGTTGTCAGCAATCCACTGCCACCTGCAAGCAGTAACACTGTTCTGCTGTAACGACCGCGACCATCCCGCGCCTTAAAAGCGAACCGCAACAGCGCGGCAAAGACGTAAACAAATGGCACCAGCTGCAGCACAACCGCAAGTGACAGCATGGTCTGGAACGCTTCCTGCACTCCTCCGGATGCCGCAAAATTAATAATCACCAGCAGCAGCGAAACGATTGCCTGGACGATCAAGGCTGCATAGGGCGTCGCATATCGCGGATGGACTTTCCCAAGCCACGACGGCATATATGAATCCAAACCAGCCACGAACGGAATGCGCGCCGAGCCACCCATCCAAGCCGATCCGATCCCTGCAATCGAAAGACTCAACATCAACGCAAATGGTGCAACGATCCAGCCTGCGCTTACCTTGGATGCCATATGGCTAACGGCCTGCACAATTCCCTGCAGCACGCTGATGTCGTTCTTCCCCACCGCCACCAGCAAAGTCAAAGTGCTGCCGATGTAAAGCAAGCCTGAAAGCACGCCGCCCCACGCCACGGCTCCGGGGAGAGTTCGCTGTGGATCTCGAATTTCATCGCCCATCACCGATGCAAGTTCCAGACCGACAAGTCCGAAGCAGATCACTCCGAAGGAGTTCAGAACGAATCTAGGATTCGCCGGAATGCGGAAGTCGGCTGCGCTTACCGTCGTGCCAAAACGCATCCCTATGATCCCACCCAAGCCGATTAGGACGGCGGCAGCGATGCCAGTGCCTATGCCCCCTAGATTATTCAGCCACTTGCCCACGCCGAGGCCAACAATGTTCAGGACTGTGAGCAGCGTGAGTAGTAACACTGAGGCCCCCAGCGCGAAGCCCTTGTTATCGGCCAGCGACTCGTGCCCCGGACCAAGCACGAACACTGAGACTCCAACGAAGTACAGCATTACTGTCGGAACGTAGAGCATGTTGTTCGTCCAGTAGCACCATCCCGAAAGGAAGCCGTGAAAGTCGCCGAACACTTCTTTCGCCCAGAGGTAAACGCCGCCCTCTCCCGGATACCGGTGCGCCAACTCGATTACTGCGATTCCCTGCGGCCAGAAGAATAAGGCGAGTGAGATTATCCACAACCAGACCGTGACCCCTCCGTTCGCTGCAATGGACGGAACCACATTCAAATTGAAGACCGCGACAACGAAGAGCAGGACTAAATCTCTGCGGCCGAGCACCCGCTTCAGACGCGGCGCTTCAACATGCTGCTCGAAGGCTTGCGGAGCCTGCTCCTTGGCAATTGTCATGAATCTCGATTGGTCAGCAGGGGTAGCAAGCCGCTGGGGGAACGCGCGCCACTGCGAATCCTAGTGAACAGCCGCTCCCACGGGCTCGGTACGTTCCTGCTGTGCCTTGGCCAAGGCCGGAGCGACGTCTTCGAATGCCGAAAGGTGCTTATCAATATCGGCCTCGGTATGCTGGACGGAGATCGTCCATTGCTCATCCCACCAGTAAGGTTGCGCCATCACCCCTCGATTGACCATTGCAAACCAATAGTGACGCCACAAGTCCACATCAATGGCTTCCCAGTCGCGGTAATTGCGAATCTCTCTGGGGTAGAGCATTAACGCCCCGTTCGCGCCTGCGCTGGCAACGTAACCCTGGATTCCCGACTTCAGCACGATCTTGCGATAGCCTTCGGTGAGTTTCTTGCTCAGTTTGTCCACGTGTGTGTAGTTCTCGCGCGTGAGCACCGAGGCGAAGGTAGCCAGCCCTGCGGCCATCGAGACCGGATTGGTGTTATAAGTTCCGCCGTGAAAAACCTTGTGCTGCGAAATGAGGTCCATCACCGATTTGTGAGTTCCGAACGCTGCCAACGGCAATCCTCCACCGATGGATTTGGCCAGGCAAATCATGTCGGGATGCACGCCGAAATATTCGGAAGCCCCTCCCCAACTCAACTTTGCTCCAGTCTTCACCTCGTCGAAGATGAGCAATGCGCCGTTCTTAGTGGCAATGTCGCGCAGTCCTTTTAAGAATCCCGGCTCTGGCATGCAGAGACCGACATTCATCAGAATCGGCTCGAGAATAATCGCAGCAATCTGACCTGGATTCTGCTTGAAACGATTCTCCACGCTTGCCAAATCATTGAAGGTAGCAATCGTTACGTTCTCGAGGCTGGCTTTAGGTATGCCGAGTCCACCAGTGACAGACGTCGGAGCTTTGATATCACCATAGTCCGGCGCGTGCGGTTTTACGCTGACCAGAGCGGCGTCATGCAGGCCGTGGTATGCGCCTTCAAATTTCACTATCTTGTCACGTCCGGTTGCGGCGCGCGCCAGCCGGATCGCATGCATGGTGACCTCTGTCCCGCTATTGCCGAAGCGCACCATCTCCACCGGAAAACGCTCACACAGAACTTCAGCCAGTTCCCACTCCATGTCATGCGGCATTCCAAACATTGTCCCGGTCGAAAGACGCTTTTCGACCGCTTTCATGACCGCCGGATGGCAATGTCCGGCCATGAGAGCACCGAAGCAAAGGTTGTGATCAATGTAGTCATTGCCATCGAGATCGCGGAAGTGCGACCCGCTTCCCTCTTTCACAAAAATCGGGTAGGGATCATAGGCGCGATAGTTGCTGGCAACGCCTAGCGGGATCCGTTTAAGGTTCTTTTTATGTGCTTCGGCGGATTTAGGTGTGCGCCGCTCAAAGGTTGAAATTTCTTTTTGCAATTCGGGGTACATCGTAATCTCCAGAAAGACTCAAGCCAGTGTTCATTTTTGTGTGCACCGGCCATTAGAATACCGGGCGACCGAAGCCGCTCCGGCTCTTCGCTAAAACGCCAACTTCAAAGCAAATTGTACGTTACGCGGATCGCGGACGCGTTTCTCTCGCCCAAAATCCGCACCATCACTGATGTTCCCGTCCGGATTCAAAAACTGCGTGTGATTGAAAATGTTAAAGAATTCTGCGCGGAATTCGAAGTGTTTGCTTTCGCCTATTGGAACCAATTTTTGAACTGAGAAGTCAAAATTGGAAATTCCCGGCCCGCAACAAATCGCCCGCGGGGCATTCCCCAATAGCTGGAGCGGAGTTGACGTGTCCGTTTGAGACGGAGTCGCGAACGAATTCGGATCGAAATAATAACGGTTATTCTTTCTTGGATCGAAAGAATGGAAAGGGGCGATCAGATCCGGTTTTCCAGGCAGTTCGAAGTCAAAGCTATTCTCTAGTTCTGCGTCGTTGCTCGAGAGAATGCGGATAGGAAACCCGCTCTGAAAACTGGTAATGCCCGACACGCCCCAGCCATTGAGAATCTTGCCTTTCGCCCCTTCATATTGAGGAATCGGAAGCTGCCAAAGGTAGCTGAGGACGAGGCGATGGCGAGCATCGAAGAGAGAAAGCGATCGATTGCAGCGGTCGCAAATCGGCTTCAAAATGTTTTCGAAGCTCGATGCATTATCTATGGACTTGCTGAATGTGTATGCCAACTCAAACTGCAACCCGTGAGTGAATCGTTTTTCCAGTGATGCCTGTAGTGAGTTGTAATTCGAGTTCGCTATAGTGTCCTGGGCGAAAATGCTGGAGAACACCGCCACGCCGTCGGACGGGCAACCGTTTCCGGTGTACGGATCGCAACTTGGAGATGAGTATTTTCGCAGCCCTACCAGAGTAATGGGAGTGGGATTCGGCCCTGTTACCACTCCGGGCGAACCGTAAGGCAAATGTAAAGTTACACCCGGCGGGATCTCGCCCGCGGGAACTGTGTAAGCGGTGTCGGCAGCAAACGGCCCACAAGTAAGGCTTGCATCGCCAGTCAGTTTGGAGATGTGTTGCAGATCGAGGCAAGTCTGCGCATTTCCGTAATTCAAATCTTTGGTTGCCAACAGTCGGTGTCCCTGGGAGCCGACATACCCGACTGACAAAACCATGTCCTTTCCGATTTCACGTTGGATTCCCAAATTGTACTGCGATGTGTATTGGGCTCGAAGGTGGGGCTCAAGTTCTCCAAATAAAAGAATTGGGCGGTATAAGGACCAGTCAATGGGCTGGCCAGGGGGCGGCGTTTGAATTCCGTTAAAAGGATTTGGACTGACGCCGCCGCGTTGGCTAACGAAAGGAGTATTAAACAAACCTCCAGAAATCAGTGAGCTTCCTCCGAACGGAGGCTCGCCCTGAAACTGCTCAAGTACAAGTTGCTCAATCGGGTTATAGAAGAGTCCAAAGCCCCCGCGAATTGTGGTCTTGCCATTCTTAAACGGGTCCCACGCCAGCCCGATGCGCGGAGCGAACGCTTTGTAGTAGCTCGAAGTCAGGCCTCTCGGAACGCCTTTATCACCTGGCACTACGAGCCCCAGCGGAAACACTGCAGCCCCCGAACCTCCAGGATTGCAATTCGTGTCGGGGTAACCGAGAGTCGCCTGGCTCGCCCCGCTGAGTTGGCAAGGATAAGTAGTGGTCGCCTGACCGGGACGGAAGGTCTGGTAGCGCTTTCTTGCGTCATAAATGGGCTCGTTGAATTCCCAGCGCAATCCATAATTCAAAGTCAAATTCTGTTTGATCTTCCAACTGTCCTGGGCAAACAAATAAAGCGAGTTACCCCGGATGTCTTCCGACTGTGCCGACCCCTGCAAGTAGGAACTGGGAAGGCCCAGCAAATAGTTGGGAAATAAAGTCTGAGTTCCACTGGCATTTGTCGCAATAGGGTCGTTCAATCCGCCGGGAGAGTAAGTAAAATCTCCATTGATGTCGAAATACAGCGTCTGCAGGAAGCGCTGGTTTCTAAAATCAACTCCAAATTTCGCGGTGTGCGTTCCTATGATTTTGGTCAAACTGTTACTGAACTGATAAGTGTTGCCTTTTTGAGGGAGTTCGCCCTCGAAGTTATTGCCAATGGTGAAACCGCCAGAAACGCTGATGAAGGGCACGCCCTCACGATTCGCTCCAAGATTGGGCGTAATGCCGGTTCTAGGATCAGTCGGGATTACCCCGGGAGTGTCACTGGTCCCTGTGAAGCAAACGGCCGCGGCTCCGCCGCAGGAATCAGTAACTAAATTTGTGCGCTGAGGATGAAGGAAGGTGCCTTGTGCCTCGCGAAAGTAGGTGAATCTGGCTTCATTGACGGTGGTGGGATTAATCGTCCAGGCGTGTGACAGATTAATCTGCTGCGATCGGGTAGCGTTGTTGTTGCCAAATCCGGGCAAAAGATTAGGTGTGGCCGCCTGGAAACGCGTGAATGGCTGCCCATCGAATCCGTCGTTAAGGTAGTAATAAAGGCTTAAATTTTGTTTGTCATTGATGCGATGGTCAATTTTTAGCGTGAATTGGTTGGCACGCGAATGTTCATTGGGAACGGTGCGAAATTGGTTGTCCGTGTTGGCAAAATTTGTGCAGGTGGTGTCGGCATTGGGACAAGGCACATAACGCCGCAGGATGGCTGCGGCCGCCGGGTCAAAACAGTTGGCAGGAATTACGCTGTTGGGAAACAGCGAACTATAAGTTGAGTTGAGGGTAGCTCCGGCATTACAGCGCGCATTCAAAATGTCGGCAAAGGTTTGCGTACCTACTGTTCCACTCAGCGGAGTTTTGGAAAAATCCCCCGCCCGCTGGGCCGCAGTAGGAACTACGACGGGATCAGAAGTAATTCCGTGAACTACTCTTCGTCCTTCATAGGACGCAAAAAAGAATGTCCGATCTTTCTTGATCGGTCCGCCGAAGGTCCCGCCGAACTGGTTCTGCTTATCGTCGGGCTTGCGAATGTCGAGATAACCCTTCGCATTGAATAACTGGTTACGCAGGAATTCGTACGCGCTTCCGTGCCATTTATTAGTTCCGGACTTTGTCACAACGTTAATTACGGCGCCGGAGTTGCGCCCATACTCAGCATCGAAGGTATTGGAAAGCACGCGAAACTCTGCAATGCTGTCAGGTGTCGGCTGAATTGCGGGAGAATTCACAAACAGATCGTTCCCATCGCCGCCATTAACGTTGAAGTTGTTGGAGCGGCCTCGCCCTCCGTTTACCGAAACAGCGCCCGCCTGATTGCTTCCATAGAAGAGGTCGGATCCGCCCACGCCTTGCACTCCGGGCTGTAATTGCAGCAATTGGTAAGTGTCACGGGAGTTCAGCGGGAGAGTGGATACCTGGCGGTCATTCATGACCGAACCCAGTTGGGTGCTCGTCGTGTCTACCAGCGGAGCTTCGGAAGTTACCTCTACGGTCTCCTGCGTGCCGCCAACCTGAAGCGTGGAGTTCAGCGTGACTACGGCATTTAGTTCCAGGGTCACCGATTTCTGCAGATTCTTTTTGAAACCAGATTGCGCGAATTCGACCTGATAATCGCCCGGGGCTACCTCAAGGAAGCTATAATCGCCGCTGCTGTTGGTCGTCGTGTCTTGCGCAACGCCGGTAGCGGAGTTGGTCAGAATGACTTTAACTCCCGACAATACTGCGCCTGTGGGATCGGAAACGCGGCCAACAATTCGGCCGCCAGTGCTCTGGGCAAATAGGCCAGCGGAACTTACCAGGACCGCAACGAGGAAGACCAATTGTTGGAGCTGAAAACGTGACATCGGAACTTTCATTGTGCCTCCAGCACTCAAGGGAAGTTTTCGCTAGCCGCGCTCAAAAACAAGGTCCCATTCGCAAAACAAACCTTGCTATAATCGCGCAAGGTTAGTAGCCTTCGACTCGTACTGTCAAGTAAAAAATAGTTTTGCCACCGATAAGCAAAGCGGTATAAAACATTTCGATCCGCAGCATGAAAAAATCAGCGTCCAAACCTTACTTGAAGATCGGAGACGTTGCCCGCATGGTCGGTGTGTCTCCCTCCGTGATTCGCTCATGGGAAAGTCTTGGACTTGCGCGCCCCCAAAGAACTGAGAGTAAATACCGGCTCTACGACGCGGAAGACATAAAGATCCTTAAGCGCGCGCGCTTCTTGCGCAAGGTCCGCGGGCTGAATGCTCCCGCGATTATCGAATTGCTGAAACGAGAGGGAAAGATAAGGACGGCTGCTAATGGATCGAGCAGCGTTATTGGAACTCGACTGCGCCAATTGCGAATGCGGCGAGAGCTTTCGCTGGCGCAAGTAGCCCAGGCTGTCGGTATTTCACTGGGGTTTCTGAGCGCCCTTGAGCGCTCGAACATGAGTGCCTCTGTCAGCACTTTGCGAAAGCTTGCGCGATTCTACAAAACCAACATTCTGGATTTTTACGACTCGGCTGAATCGAATCATCTCGTCCGTCCAGACGCCAGAAAAATCCTTGAGGCTGGTCCTGGTGTTCGCATGGAACTTCTAGCGTGGGGCAATGCCGTGATGGAGCCTCATTTATTCTGTATCGCCGCTGGTGCCGGCAGCGGCGACTCATACACTCATGAAGGTCAGGAATTTCTTTATATTTTGCGGGGCGAGCTCCACTTATCTTTGCAGGAAAAAGAGTATCACCTCAAACGTGGCGACAGTTTCTACTTTGAGAGTGCCACGCCGCACAACTGGAAAAATCCCGGACGCTCAGAAACGTTAGTCCTGTGGGTGAATACGCCACCGACTTTTTAAATTGGATTTAGAGTGAGCTAACTATGCTGACGTTCTCTCTGGCTGCACGCTTCCGTTTGAGCTCGCCATCTCCTTTCTTGATCGGGTTATTTTGTTTCGCAACCATCGTTTCGGCGAATGCTCGGTCTGCAGTCACTGCCGACACCGTGATCGTGAATGCGCGAATTTACACGGTGAATGCTGCTCGCCCCTGGGCCGAAGCGCTTGCAATCAGTGGCGACAAGATTCTGGCGGTCGGCAATACAACGGAAATTGCCGCATATCGCGATTCCTCCACAAAGGTAATTGACGCCAAAGGACAACTTGTTCTACCCGGCTTCACCGATTGTCACATCCATTTTATGGACGGTTCACTCGGCCTCACCCAGGTAGACCTAAACGAAACCAAATCAGTTGCAGAAATTCAGAAGCGCGTAAAGGATTATGCGACCGCTAATCCCGACAAGAAATGGATATTGGGAATGGGCTGGACGTATCCAACATTTGGACCCTCGGCTTTACCCGATAAGAAATTTCTCGACGAAGTTGTTCCCGATCGCCCAGTATTTTTGCAGGCTTTCGATGGACACAGTTCATGGGCAAATAGCAAGGCGCTTGAACTGGCGGGAATCACGAGGGAAACTCCCGACCCTCCCAACGGACAAATTGTCCGCGATCAAAACGGCGAAGCCACCGGTGCTCTAAAAGAAGTTGCCGGAGATCTCGTGGCAAAATTTGCCCCCAAGCCGACTCATGAGGAGCGATTGACTGCATTACGGCTGGGCATGCATGAGGCTAACAAAGCCGGATTAGTCAGGGTACACAGTGCCGGACAAGATTTCGAATGGCTCGATCTATATAACGAATTGCGTCAGCAACAACAACTGTCGCTGCGCTTCTACATCGCGTACTTCCTTGATCCGCCCGAGCTTACTCCGGACGCCGTCGAGAAGATTGAACAGGCACGACGCACTTACCATGATGATTGGATTTCTGGCGGCGTGGTAAAAACCATGCTTGATGGCGTTGTCGAAGCTCACACCGCCGCCCTGCTCGAACCCTACACCGACGATCCAGCGCATATCGGAAAACTATTCTGGGATCCAACAAAATACAAGCAGGCCATCGCGGAGCTCGACCGCCGAGAGCTCCAGATTTTCACGCATGCCATCGGCGACAAAGCGGTGCGCCTGGCACTCGACGCTTACCAGCAGGCGCAGGAAACCAACCATACGCGAGACTTGCGACCGCGAATCGAACACATCGAAACCATCAGCGCGCAGGACATCCCGCGCTTCGGCAAACAAGGAGTGATTGCTAGTTTTCAACCGTTACATGCCTATCCCGATGAAGACACCTTAGGAATCTGGGCGCGAAATGTTGGCAAGGAGCGGGCACAGCGCGCGTGGGTGTGGCATAGCATCGAGAGCACCGGAGGAGTTCTTGCCTTCGGAAGTGATTGGCCCGTTGTCACTCTGAATCCCTGGTACGGATTGCAGAATGCCGTAACGCGAAAAACACGCGAGGGCAAACCTGAAGAAGGGTTTGTGCCGCAAGAGCGCGTTAGCCTCGAGAACGCAATTAAGGCCTACACACTAGGAGCAGCATTTGCTGGCCATCGTGAAAAAACCGAAGGCTCAATCGAGTCGGGCAAACTAGCCGACCTTATTATTCTTTCTCAAGACTTATTCAAAATTAAGCCGAATGAAATCGCACATACCGAGGTATCGCTGACGATGGTCGGGGGGAGAGTCGTTTATCAGTCCCCTGCGTGGGATGGAAATCAGAAATCCGCAATGGGGAAACATTGATGTCCCGACGACATTCTTTTCCGCAAACATTGTATTTGTGGCTGCTCGGCGCCGCCTTATTGCTGTTCGTCTCGTGCGGCAAGAAGACGCCGACACTGAATCTGCTCGTCTGGGAAGGCTATGCCGACCCTACTTTTGTGCACAGCTTCGAAGAGCAATATCACTGTAAAGTTTCCGCTTCGTACATGGGATCGAGCGACGAGCTGGTGGCAAAACTTCGCGGCGGAAGCGCGGGGAACTACGATGTGATCTCTCCCTCAAGCGACGTTGCCACCATGATTGCCTCGGCCGGGCTGGCATCATCACTCGATTTATCGAAAATTCCGAGTTACTCGCAACTTTCTCCCCAGCTCACTTCCCTGCCGCTGGTCAAAGTAAATGGGCAGACTTACGGCGTACCCTTCATGTGGGGACCAGACCCTCTCGTCTATGACACCACGGTGTTTGCCACACCTCCGCAGAGTTGGAGCGTGCTTTGGGAGCCAATGTATCGGGGCAAAATCTCGGTGTGGGATGACCTCTCAACCGTGTACATGGCTGCGCAGGTACTTGGATACGACAAGCCTGATCCAGGCAACCTTTATGAGTTGAGCGACGAGCAGTTAGAGGCAGTAAAGAAAAAACTGCTGGAGCTGAAACCGAATATCCGCAAAATGTGGTCTACGGGCGGCGAACTTACCAACCTTTTCCAGAACCACGAGATCGTCGCCTCAATGGGATGGCCGCTGATGACGAACCAATTACGCAAGATCAGTTTCCCTGTGGGAGAAACGATTCCAAAGGAAAACACCACTGGGTGGATTGACCACTTCATGATCACATCCGGCAGCGAGAATAAGGACCTAGCATATAAATTCCTGGAATATATGGTCAAAGCCCAAACGCAGAAAAAAGTTACCGACGTCACGGGATATACTCCAGCGAATCCGCAAGCCGCACAATTCATGACCTCCGCCGAAGTCCAGAACCTGCATCTTGATAACGTTGATGCTTATCAGAAGCGTATCTACTTCTGGCAAAACGTTCCGCGCCGCGCTAAGTACAACGAGATTTGGAATGAAGTAAAGGCATCTCAGTAAGCGGTAAACGAGATAAGAAATTCTTTCCTCGACCATGAATGTTGACAACGACACCAGATCTGACAGGCAACTAGGAATCACTGGTGCTCCTGCAAGTTTTCGCGCTGCTCCGTTGCTCGTCATCCGCAAAATTGCGAAGTCGTTTGGCAAGAAACCAGTTCTGCGCGATGTCTCGTTATCTGTGGCCGAAGGCGAATTCCTCACAATCCTGGGCGAAAGTGGGTCCGGCAAGACAACCCTTCTCCGCATCATCGCAGGCTTCGAAACTACGGATTCGGGCGAGATTTTGATGGCGGGGGAAAGTCTCGTCCGCCTCCCGCCCTACAAGCGCCGCGTCAATACCGTATTTCAGCAATATGCGCTGTTCCCACATCTATCCGTTTCTGAAAATGTGGGATACGGATTACGCGTAGCGAAACTATCCAAAGCCGAGATTCGCACCCGAGTGGACGAAGCATTGGCGATGGTTAAGATGAGCGCATATGCGAATTCTAAGCCGTCGAAAATCAGCGGTGGCCAACAACAGCGCGTCGCGCTAGCCAGAGCGCTGGTGAATCGTCCAAGACTACTGCTGCTGGATGAACCTCTCTCAGCATTGGACGCAAGTTTGCGCCGCGACATGCAGCAAGAGTTGAAATCGCTGCAACGCGAGATCGGTATATCTTTCGTGTTCGTTACTCATGACCAGGAAGAAGCCATGGTCATGTCCGACCGAATTGCCTTGTTGCGACAGGGCGAACTGGAGCAAGTTGCTTCGCCCATGGAAATTTATAACCACCCCACAACTTCGTACACCGCGCAGTTCATCGGGCATACTAATTTGCGGCGTGCTGAAGTGAAGAAAGGACTTGCCAGTTGCGGATCTTTGTCGTGGCCGGCCAGCTTGGCAGATGGTCCGGCGATATTTTCTATACGCCCAGAGAATATCCGCGAAGTGACCCACGCGCGCACTGACGCTATTTCCTTTCGCGGCAAAGTTCTCAGCCGGGCATTTCACGGAGCCACCGACCTGCTGCGAGTACAAGCGAAGGACGGATTCATCTTTCTTGTAAGGCTCGCCAGCGGTAAAGAAATATCTTCCGAAGCCGAATTCGAATTCTCGGCTGGTGACGCAATACCCGTCCGAGATTCCGCCCAAGCCGACGTCAAGCGAGAGGGTTGATGTTTTCTCGTGCTTATCGAGTTGCGATTACGGTCCCCCCACTAATTTGGGTGATTGCGTTTCTGCTGGTTCCCTACGCATTGCTGCTGTGCTACAGCTTCTGGTCAGTCTCTTCGCAACAAGTAATCGTTCACGCCTGGAATCTAGACAACTACCGCCAGTTATTTCGCGTGAATGTTTATTTACAAACGCTGTTCCGCTCGATGTGGATCGCCGCCAGAGTCACGATCTTCTCTCTCCTGCTGGGTTACCCGCTGGCCTACTTTCTTTCCTTTCATGCCGGACGCAGAAAAGACTTCCTCTACCAACTGGTCATTATTCCGCTCTGGGTCAGCTATCTAGTTCGTGCCTATGCGTGGAAAACTATTCTAGGTAGTGATGGAGTTCTGAATACGGCGTTGCAATACGTGCATCTCACGCGGCATCCGGCAGAGTTCTTGCTTTACAGTCCATTTGCGGTGGTGCTCACGCTTACGCACATTTACACGCCATTCGCGATCCTGCCGATTTTCGCTTCGCTCGAACACATACCTCGCAACCTGATCGAGGCTTCTCACGATCTTGGCGCTTCGTCGTGGCAAACTTTTCTGAGGGTTATTCTGCCGCTCTCTATTCCCGGAGTTCTCGCGGGAGCTACTTTCGCATTCGTCCTTAGCCTGGGAGATTTTTTGGCACCGCTTCTTCTCGGCGGACCGAGCGGCATAATGATCTCGAACATCGTCGTCAGCCTGTTCGGCGCTGCTTACAACTGGCCGCTTGGTGCGGCAATTTCGCTGTGCATGTTGGTGCTAATTCTCGGACTTCTCTCTATCTCAGAAAGCCTTGAGAAAAAGTGGGCTTTCCGATGAGCGGGTTCCATAAGACTCCGAACGGCTACGAATCGCATTCACCACGTATCTTGCTGACCTATGCAGTTGCGGTTTTTTGTTTTCTTTATTTGCCCATCGTCACGTTATTCGTCTACTCATTCAACGGCGCCGGCGTGGGTGGATTTCCTCCTCGCAATCTAACACTCGATTGGTATCGCATGCTGTTTGCAGATGGCGCAATCTGGACTTCAGTCGTGAACAGTCTGATCGTGGCTTTCGCCGCAATTGCGATTTCTTTAACTCTTGGGATCCCAGCCGCGTTAGCGCTGGATCGCGCTAACTTCCCTGGTAAGGCACTCTTCCGCAGGCTAGTCTTGCTGCCGCTGATCCTGCCCGGCATCATCACTGGATTGTCTTTATTGATGCTGTTTCGCCAGGCTGACCTGAAGCTCGGGCTGCGCACCATCGTCCTCGGACACGGAACGGCTCTAATCTCTGTGGCCACGACCGAAGTATTCGCGGGACTACAAAAGCTAGATCGCGCGCAGGAGGAAGCCTCCCTCGACCTAGGAGCGAACTATTGGCAAACTTTCTGGCGCGTCACTCTTCCTAATCTTCGTCTTTCGATTATTGGTGCTGCTCTTTTGATCTTCACTCTTTCGATGGACGAGATTGCCGTCAGTTTCTTCCTCATCGGACGCGATAACACCTTGCCGCTCGAAATCTGGGGACGCCTGAGGCGCGGCATCACTCCCGAAATTAATGCCATCTCCACTATTATTTTCTTTTTCTCGCTGCTTCTTATTCTTGTTTGGTACCGTCTGCGCGCCGGCGCGGCAGCGCGAAGTGAAATCGCCGCCGAACCGGTCCCCTTTCCATAAAGGCCGAAACAGACCTTCATTTTCCCCTATTCTCCAGCCATTCATGACGAGAAGTGCGCTTGTCATAGTAAAGTAGTAGAAGCAGAGTAAGAAGATCGTCGCCCTGCGGATTCCGCATCCGCCAGATCGTCACCAGCACCAGGAAGGAAATTTCACTTTGAGTTCAGGAATTCGCAACATAGCAATCATCGCGCACGTTGATCACGGCAAAACCACACTCGTGGATGCCATGCTCCGGCAAAGTGGCACATTCCGCAGCAACGAACACCTCATTGAGCGCGTGATGGACTCCAACGAACTCGAACGCGAACGGGGCATTACCATCCTGGCCAAAAACACGGCTGTGTTTCATGAGGGCGCCAAAATCAACATCGTGGATACACCCGGCCACAGCGACTTTGGCGGCGAAGTGGAACGAGCATTGAAGATGGTGGACGGCGTCATGCTGCTAGTGGATGCCAGCGAAGGCCCGCTTCCGCAGACACGCTATGTGCTCGGCAAGGCGTTGGAGGCGAAGCTTCCTCCTATCGTCGTGATAAACAAGATTGACCGCTCGGATGCTCGTCCGCAGGAAGTGCTCAACGAAATCTACGATCTATTTATTGACCTTGACGCCGCTGAAGACCAACTGGATTTCCCCGTTCTTTATACCAATGCCAAGGCTGGCACCGCTTCAACTGACATCAAGGGTGGAGGCACAGACCTCGACCCGCTGTTTCAGGCGATTCTGAACACCATTCCCCAACCCGAAGGCGATGCCACCGGACCGCTGCAAATCCTGGTCGCTAATCTCGACTACAGCGACTATCTCGGACGTCTCGCCATTGCCCGCGTTTTCAACGGCACAATGAAAACCGGCGAAGATGTTGCCATCGCCAAATTAGATGGCACGCTGCACAAAACGAAAATTACCAAACTGTTTTCTTTTTCCGGATTAAAAAGAACGGACATTACCGAGACCACGTTGGGCGACATCATCGCCGTCGCCGGAGTCGAGGGCATCACCATCGGCGAGACCATTACGGACGCCATCAATCCCGCGCCTCTGCCTCCGATCACCATTGATGAACCCACAATTGCCATGCAATTTACGGTAAACAATTCTCCGTTCGCCGGACGCGAAGGCACTTACGTTACCTCCAGAAACCTGCGTGACCGCTTGCAGAAAGAATTGCTGACCAATGTCTCGCTGCGGGTGGAAGACACCGGGGCCACGGACGTTTTCGTGGTCATGGGACGAGGCGAGCTTCAGCTTTCCATCCTTATTGAGATGATGCGGCGCGAAGGTTACGAATTAATGGTCGGCAAGCCCGAGATCGTTACCAAACGTGTGGACGGAAAATTGATGGAGCCGATCGAGCTTCTCACCGTGGATGTCCCGGAGGAATTCGTTGGCGTGGTCATGGAGCAGCTTGGCACTCGCAAGGCTGAAGTCGCCAACATGCACAACCACGGCTATGGACGCGTGCGCATCGAGTTCCGCGTCGGCAGTCGCGGCCTGATCGGCCTCCGTGGACAATTGCTGACAGACACTCGCGGCACTATCGTGATGAATTCCCTGTTCGACGGATACACCGAATGGCAGGGAGAGATTCCGCATCGTCTTACCGGCGCCCTTGTTTCCGATCGCGACGGAGTGACGACTCCGTATGCTCTCTACAATCTTCAGGAGCGCGGCGAACTTTTCGTCGGCCCCACCATTGACGTCTACGAGGGGATGATCGTTGGCGAAAATGCCAAAGACAACGACCTTGACGTAAACGTAGTGAGAGAGAAGAAGCTCACCAACATGCGATCTTCGACCGCTGATATTGCCGTCCGCCTAGTGCCATATCGCCAATTGAATCTGGAGCAGGCAATCGAATTCATCGCGGACGACGAGTTTGTCGAAGTCACGCCGAAGTCCCTACGCCTTCGTAAGAAGGTGCTGCAATCTAATCAGCGCAAGAAAGGCTCTCTGGTCACAGCCGAGGCGCGCTAGCACCAGAAACCGCTCCTGTTAGGCTTTCACATCCGGCGAACAAAAAGCGTATACTAACCGGCGCGCAGACTTTTTTGTCACCGAACCAGACCTGCTATACTTCGTCCGCATTTGACTTTTCGCCAGCTCCGGCCCTTCAGCGCGGCCAACCAGCCACTGCTTCTTCGCCGAAGTCAGCAATTTCAGATAGCCCACTCCGAGGCCATCGCGTGAAGAATATCTTTGTTGGAAACCTGGATTTCAATACTTCCGAAGACGAACTGCGGCAACTCTTCGCCACTCATGGACAAGTGGATCGCGTCAGCATCATGACCGATCGCGATACCGGACGCTCGCGCGGCTTTGGCTTCGTCGAAATGACAAATGCCGAAGAAGGTGAAAAAGCTATTGCCGCTCTCAACGGCAGCCAGATCGGCGGACGCACCCTGAACGTAAATGAAGCGCGTCCGAAAGTAGAACGAGGCGGAGGTGGCGGACGCGATCGCGGCGACAAAGGTGGAGATCGCGGAGGCCGAGGCGGTCACGGCGGCGGTGGTGGGCGAGGCCGCTACTAAATTAAGTACCTGTCATGCTGAGTGAGAGCGCCTCTTCGGAACGAAACGGCGCGTGAGTCCAAGCACCCCTATTACATCATTACATCATTGCGACCTTTGGCGAATAGGGACCTTCGCGCTCGGGATAACAGAACTACCTCAAAGCGCACTTTCTCCGAGCAATTGATGACACAAAGTTAAGACTGTACACTGGATGACGTCGTTCAAACGGCGCGCCCGTAGCTCAGATGGATAGAGCGGCAGCCTCCGGAGCTGTAGGTCGGGAGTTCGAATCTCTCCGGGCGCACCATCGCTTTAAAATCAGGGGCGATGGCAGAGACTACACCAACGGTAACCCGATTCGCAAACTTTTTCGAATGAGGAAAAGTTGGTGATGGATTTCTGTATGAGAAAATTAAAGATGCCCGACATGGGCAAAGCTAACGTATGGCGCGGCAGCCTTACGCTAGAGTGGGCTGCCGATGGCATCAACGCCGCATTAAGAAATGCAAAAGACTTCTAGCTGACGCGCATAAACTGTTTCAGACCAAAAGCTACCCCTCATCTCTCTCATTGTCTGTTCTCGCTGTTGAAGAGTCTGGCAAGCGTGCTGTCATTGAGCGAATTCTGCTCGCTAAGACCAACAAACAGTGGAAGGAGTATTGGCGAGAGTACACCTCCCACACTGCCAAAAATAATTCGTGGGTCGTTCCGAATCTTGTAATGAGTGGTGCTCAACACATTGATGATTTCAAAGTTTTGGCTGACCAAGAGTCGCCTCATCCTTACGTTTTGGACGAGTTCAAGATGTGGGGCTTTTACACCGAGTGTCTGGGAGTTCAGTGGGCGGAGCCAGAAAAGACAATTACTCCTGAGATAGCGTTTGAAGTGTTGCATTTAGCCAACAGGGTCATATCAAACACACGGGAAGTTACGGCTGACCAGATGGCTGCATACGTTAAGCATCTTTCACCTGTATGGACTGAAGACTGTCGCAAGGCTAATTCAACCGCGGTCAAAGGAGCGCTGAAAGTACATGAAGGAGTGCCAAGAGCAGGGCTGGCTGGGAAAGGGATTAAATATTGCCGGATTCTTCGACGGTAGCGCTTCATGCCTTGAAGAGAGGGACACTAGCATCGTTAAAAACTGCCTCGCAACTGGGGAAGACCCAAGAGACACTATGATGGAGTGAGTAATACTGAGACATGCAAATACAGGGAAGAAGGTTGAACACCCCCCCTGAGTTGAGCGTGCTTTTGTAAATCTCTCGCCGGCTAAGTCCCCGGAATCACATCTCCCAGACCTACTTAACCGGCGTTTCCCGCTCCCAGGGGAAATTTCAACTATGCCGCTTTAACTTGGTCCCATGGATCCAGCACGACCTTAATGCATTCCTGCTGCTTGTCTCGGAATGTTTTGTAGGCTTGGGGAGCTTCTTGCAAGCTCATCCGGTGAGTGATGACAAATGACGGATCAATTTCTTTCTTCTCGATCCGTTCCAGCAGAGGCTGCAGATATTTGTGGACGTGGGTCTGGCCCATCTTCAGCGTCAGCCCTTTTCCGAAGCTGGCACCGAACGGGATTTTATCCAGAAAGCCGCCGTACACTCCGGGGATGGATACCGTTCCTCCCTTGCGGCATGCCTGAATCGCCTGGCGCAAAACATTGGGACGATCAAACGACACCTTGAGACTTTGTTTCGCGCTGTCGTACGCGTCTGCGAATCCTTTGCCGTGCGCTTCCATTCCAACCGCATCAATACAGGAATCTGGACCGCGGCCACCGGTCATCCATTTCAATTCTTCGACGATGTCGTCCACATTTTCGTAGTTGATGACGTCGGCGCCTGCTTGGCGGGCCATGTTCAGGCGCTCGGCGAAGCGGTCAATAGCGATTACTTTCTTCGCGCCGAGTAAAAACGCGCTGCGAATTGCGAACTGGCCGACCGGACCGCATCCCCAAATCGCGACTACATCGCCATCTTTGATGTCACAATTTTCGGCCGCCATATAGCCGGTGGGAAAAATGTCAGACAAAAATAAGACCTGCTCATCGCTGAGGTCCGAAGGGACTTTGATCGGACCTACATCGGCAAAAGGAACGCGAGCGTATTGCGCCTGTCCGCCAGCGTAACCACCGAGCATGTGCGAATATCCGAAAAGCCCTGAGCCGGAATATCCATACATCTTTTCCGCTATCCACGCATTCGGATTCGAGTTGTCGCACAGCGACCATTGTTTATGCTGGCAAAAATAACAATTTCCGCAAGCAATCGTGAATGGAACAACGACCTTGTCACCGATTTTAAGGTTCTTAACATCAGTACCGATTTCGACTACTTCGCCCATGAATTCATGCCCGAGGACGTCGCCGGGTTCCATGGTAGGAATGTATCCGTCCAAAAGATGCAGATCAGACCCGCAGATTGCAGTGCGGGTAATTTTCAACACCGCATCCCGCGAATTCAGAATGTGCGGATCAGGCACATTTTCGATTCTCACGTCATTCTTCGAGTGCCAACAAAGTGCCTTCACAAATCCTCCGAAATTCGTTCACTAAAATTTTGGGTTGATAATGCTTGCAATCTTTTTAATCTCCTGCCAGCCGTGTTTGCTCCATGGCGTCGTCCGCGGAACCTTCGCGATAGAGCACGCGTAGGGCTGCGCCCTTCACGCCGCGTTCGCCAACCGGTTGGCCGGTGATGGTTGGGAGTTCTCCCGCCTCGAGCAACTGTTTAAGATGGCGTAGGCTCTCTTTCGTCAACTGTTCGGGGTCCCATCCCACCATCGAAGCCAGCCCGCGTGCCACCATTCCGGCCGGAATTTGATACTCGAACGCTACCTGGATTTCTGTCCCGCGCTTTCCCGGAGCGTCGTTGAAGCGGATCACGCCCCGATGCTGAACTGGCCCGGGCAGAGAGCTCCACGCTATGTGTTTGCCAGGAGCTTCGTCAGTGACCGCGATGTGAGAATCAATCGAGAATCCTGCAGATTGGCCTACGGTGATCTTTAGGGAAGAGTCGCCTTGCGGTTCCATGGTGAAGCCTTGCAGAAAGCTCGGCCAATTAGCATAGTTGCGCACGAATGCGTAGACCTCGTCGGGAGACTTATTAATAGTGAAACCAACTCGCACTTTGTCGCTGTGAGGGACAGCGTTATCAGCGACGCCGCGATAGATTAGATAGCTTCCACCCAGTGCTAACGCAGCTCCCGTCCATCCGCGACGGACGATTCCGACCGCTGCCAGTGCTGTACCGGTCAAAATTGTGGCGGCAATTTTCGCGCTGGAGTGGGCCTTCTCGCGGCCGCGTTCAAGTAGAAACTCACTACCTGCGTAACTTGTCTTAATAGTCATATGGCTTTCCACTTCGTTTGAATTTCAGGATTTCAATCGGATTCCACGAATTCGACGTGGCCGCACACCTTAGCGGCGCCAAAAGTCGCACTTATGTTTTGATAGGTCTGACTAAATCCGCGGTATCATCCTCTGCCCCAGGGTCCTCGGGGTCGGGACTATCCGGTTCGGGCTCGTGCTTTGGAAATTGTTCGGGATCAAAATCACGCATAAAAATGGCGGCACTGAGGCTTATCGCGTCGCTGCAACTCGTTTCGGATGTCATGTGGTTATCCTTCGCCTGCATAGCAAATAATTTTCCCTGAGCGTACAGCGACGTTACTCCACTTTCGGCAAAGGTACATCCGTAGCGCGCTGTAAGTTATCTAGGTCGTTGCTGTACGGATATTAATGAGCCGCATAAGGCCCGATCTTTAATGGAGCCGGGGGATGTAGTCGGGGCCTCTACTGATGCGCGTCATCATCCAGCTTTTTCAGCTGCTGTTCGCAGGTCGGCGATGAACAACTCCATTTGCTCGCGTCTCGACTTCTGGTCTCGAGCGCGGAGGATCGCCGATGGATGAACGGTCGCCATCACCATCGGCGCGAGGAACGATGGCACCAGTTTTCCACGGTCTCGGGTGACGCTGAAATCTTTTCCCAGCAGTGATTGGGCGGCCGTCGCTCCAAGGCACACCAAAACTTTTGGCTTTACAACAAAGAGCTCGGCGTCCAGCCAGGGACGGCATGCCTTAATTTCTGAAAAGCGCGGCTTTTTATGAATTCGCCGTTTTCCTCGCGCATCAGGAACCCATTTAAAATGCTTCACAACATTCGTGACATAGGCGGCGGAGCGGTCAATTCCCGCTTGCTCCAACGCCTGAGCAAGCAATCTTCCGGCAGGGCCCACAAACGGATGTCCGGCCAGGTCCTCCTGATCGCCGGGCTGCTCCCCTACAAACATGATCGCGGCCCGACGAGGACCTTCCCCGAACACGGTTTGCGTACCCGTTTTCCATAAATCGCAAGCTGTGCACTTGAGGGCCGCTGCGCGTAGTTCGGGAAGCGCCAGCTTCTTTGGCAGAATCACTGTCGATGTAGCATTTGAGGACTTCGTCATGGATTCACGCCGGGGCGTCACGGAGCAAGCCCGGTGAAATGCGCTCTCTCTGGATGCCTTCCATTTGTCGCACAGTTGGCTACGCGCACGAAGGACGGAATATACGGAACGAACTGTATTGGATTCGGAACGTGGAACCTTTAGCTTCTCGAAGACGAGTTACCAGCTGTTGCGCCATTAACTCGGATCAGGGTTCAGAAAGGTAAGCGCCATGCCGGCACAGTGCGTAAATCCCGCTTGCGAAATCACGTTGAACTCTTTTTCTGATGGCAGGCTATATCAGTTCGAGATTGTGTCCATTTCGCTTTCCGCCAATGACGATATGGCCGAACCCTTCGACGAGAAGCCGCAGAGTCAGACGGCCCAATTCTGGTTGTGTGGTGAATGTTCATCTCATCTGACGCTGCTCTTGGAACCTCTCCGAGGCCTGCGGCTGCTTCCGCTCAACGCTGACTCTCAGCTTCTACCACAGGTGTCGGTGGACAATCCACGCGTGCTTGAAGCGAATTGCTAGTCGTACTGATTCGTCCGGTAGCGAACAAACCATATAATTCTCAATTTCCTCAAAAAGAGACTAGACTGTGCCTAGGCTAGTCCCTAAAATTTGGTAGTTACGGAACCGTGCTATCAAATCATTGGAAACGACCCTGGTTTCGACTTTAGCCAAATTTTCAAACTGCATTTATACTGGTAAGCCGTCCGTAAGGTTCGGGTGGATAGGATCTGTGTGGTTCCATGTGTGCCGACGCACGTTGTAGGAGGTGAATCTTGGCTATATTTCGAATTTTAATCGCGGATGATCATGAGGTTGTTAGAAAAGGACTAGTTTCACTTCTTCAGGCTCAGACCGACTGGCAAGTGTGCGGAGAGGCCGGCGATGGCCGAGAAGCCGTTGAAAAGACGCAGCAGCTTAGGCCCGATGTCGTAATTCTGGATATCGGAATGCCGAGTCTGAATGGCTTGGAAGCCACGCGGCAGATTTTGAAGACAACTCCTCATGCCAAGGTTCTAATTCTTACTCTTCATGACTCTGACCAGGTAGTTCGGGACGTGCTTAACGCTGGTGCAAGAGGATTCCTGCTGAAGTCCGACGCGGCTCGCGATCTAGTTGCCGCCGTCGAGGCCCTCCGCCGCGATAAGACCTATTTCACTTCCAAGGTTGCCGCCATGGTTCTCGAGGGCTACCTCAAGGGTGGCACTCAAGCCTCTCCGGTTGCTACTGTTGGACGGAATCGTCTTACACCACGAGAGCGGGAGATTGTGCAGCTTTTGGCCGAAGGAAAAAGCACCAAGGAAGTTGCTGTAGCCCTCGGGCTCAGCGTAAAAACTGCGGAAACTCATCGCTCGAATATCATGCGGAAACTGCAATTGCATTCGGTAAGTGATTTGGTTCTCTACGCTGTCCGCAATAACATCGTGCACGTGGTACAGGCAGGCTTGGAACCCAGCTAGGCGAACGGTGCACAACAGTCGGCGGTTGAGGTACTTTTTTCACTCTCGACTGCGCTTCCTAATCCAGTCCTACCAGTGGAAAATGTAGAGCCTAAAAATGCCCTCTTTTTACGCTCTTTTACCTCTCTCAATCGCCAAGGTTGACTGTCCTTGGTGGATAAATCCCCCTGAATTGCACCAAACAACCAATTGGGCCTAGTCTCCTCATCACCGTCCCGATTGACAATACCGAAAAAGAGTTGAATCATTAGTCGCCAAAAAATAGGGTTAGCCCCTTGTATTGTTAGGCTTACAACAGAATCGTAGAAAGTAATAAGCGTTCAATTTATGACCTATTCCAGATGGTCAAAATTGTGCTAATTAATGCCCTTTGGTGTCGCTGTGAGGAAAAATGCTTGCCCACATTGGCGGCACAATTGCATGTAATGACTTCGTGGCGATAGTAACTTTCTTGAGTCTCCGGTCTTCAGCAAGGCAGGCAAGATTAGGAACCGCTCATATAATCGCTTCTCCCCTGCAGGATTTGCCAGCTCTCCCGCGCATTTCGAATTTGTCGCCGGTAAGAAGTATTGCCCTGGGAGATAAGGTAGGTCTGGGATCTAAAACGTTCGATCAGGGCGATGTCGAGCCGCGGGATTGGAGTTTGATTATCAGGAGTTTTGGTCGCGAATTTCGATATCGTTCCGGTACAGCAACATATCGAAACGCATACAGGCTGCTACGGATAGACGGTTCCACGGTGTGTCTCTACTCTCCTACTTGTGGTTGCTGACATTGCTTCGGATGTCGAACCCAAATTGAGAGTAGTGGATTTGAAAGGAGACGCACGTGAGCAGCGAACCTAATATTACTGTCCGGTCAGAGTCAGATCTTGATCTTGTAAAACGAGCTCAAGAGGGAGATTCCGACGCATTTGCTTCATTGTTTTATGCCCACAAGACTCGGATTTATTCAGTGTGCCTCCGTATGACGAATAACACTGCCGAAGCCGAAGATCTATCGCAGGACGCTTTCCTTCAAGTGTTTCGTAAACTCGCGACTTTCCACGGAGACTCCGCACTTTCTACTTGGCTTTACCGGATCGCGGTAAATACGGTGTTGATGCACTTCCGTAAAAAAGCACTTCGCCAGATTTCCCTTGATGAGCCCATGAGCCAGGACGCGAAGTTAGTGAAGCGTGAATACGGCAGCAAAGACAATCGCCTGGTTGGTTCCGTGGACCGCATTGCTTTGAGCCGCGCGATCAAAGAATTGCCCGATGGTTATCGAACTATATTCCTTCTCCACGAAGTGGAGGGTTACGAACACCAGGAGATTGCGCAGTTGCTCGATTGTTCTGTAGGAAACTCGAAGTCGCAACTGCACAAAGCCAAGCTTCGCATTCGCGAATTGCTCGGCCAGGCACAGCTTGAGTCCGACCGCGTTTCAACGGTCAAAGCGCGCGGCAAGCGAATTACGGTGAAGCCCGTGGCAGCAGAGGTTTGGGAAGTTCCCGCCAGTGAAAGTTTGCCAGTCCCACCAACCATGGTTCCCGCCATGGCGCATTTTGCAGCCAGCAACGCATAGGTACATCAATAGTCCGGAAGCGAGGGAGCACTTGGAAATTGGGGCCATCATCACGGTTGCGGGAGGCGAGGAAGCCGCCCTTGGGACTGGCAATTCTGCATGGAAGACGCGCCAGCCAGACAATGGTTGCTTCGCCTGGTGCGACGTGCTTGGAAAGAATCTTACTGACCGTGCGGTGGATCGCCTGCGGGTTGCTCGTATCGAAGCTCCCGTTGTGATTGTCGAGGGTGAAGACTCTCATCACCTGTTCCCTTCCCGCTCTCCCTCAGCCGACAAGTTCCTCGCTACATGGGAGGCTGCGGTCGACAGTCAATTGAACTTGGGAATTCATTCCCTCTTAATTATGCGACTCGACTCCTACG
>JALYIM010000183.1 GCA_030775785.1 Acidobacteriota bacterium | reverse complement strand
CCGGCCCAGCCTTACCTACGGCTGCTTGTGAGCGCTCTACTGCTTCTTCAAGGATCTAGAGAGGCTGTGGATTAGGAATTCAGCTGTGTTGCAGGCGATGACAGGCCGCGCACAGCGTAATCAAGTTTGTCAGTGTATCCGAACCCAACTGGCTGCGGCGCACGATGTGATGGATCTGCAAGTTCGTAAGCGACCCGCAGTGTTGACACTTCCAGCTCCTGGTCTTTTGTTTTTTCCCGGGACAGAATTTCGTCAATCTTCCCCTAAACGAAGATCGCGCGGCGCGGTTATGTCTGGTGACACTTTTGGTCGCCCGTCAATCCACAAGCTGGTCAAGCCAATCAAGGTCGCTCGCTCCTGCCTTGCGGATAAGGTTCGCGTTTATTAATTGCCGATTCTGGAGGCACAGACCTAGAGAGGGCAGCAACTAACACAACCGTTTCGCGGGAAGCGGATCCCACTGTGCGAAGCAAAGTGAGCCGCCTCAGCGGTCACCCAAATCCGGCCACGTAAGGTCACCTGAAAACCGGCCATAGCAAAAGCCCGGGACGTTGACTCCGAGAGGAGCCCTTATAGGCTCCCTCGGCATGGGCAACGTCTTGAGCGAAGAAAAGAAACAGCAAGTTATCGCACTAGGAAAGCTCGGATGGTCCTTACGGCGCATCGAGGAAGCCACCGGTGTGCGTAGGGAAACGGCGAGTGGATATTTAAAAGCAACCGGAGTGGTGGTGTGCTTACCCGGATGGGGGCGCCGCGCTCCGGCAAAACCGGCCATACAGGTGACCACCGACTTTTATGCGGCTTTTTCGCAAAATTCGGAGCCACCCAAGAGCCCCAAGTCATCGCCCAGCACCTGCGAACCGTATCGTGAGCAAGTAGAGCTGGGACTCCGTCTTGGCCGGAATGCCATGGCGATCTGGCAAGACCTGGTTTCCGACCACGGTTTTGCAGGTGGCTATGAAACGGTGAAGCGTTTTGTGCGCAAGCTTCGCGGCCCGCGAATCCGGGAAGCAGCGGGCATCATCCTCACGGCACCGGGAGAAGAAGCCCAAGTCGATTACGGCAGCAGCCCGATGGTGCGTGATGCGCAGAGCGGGAAGTATCGCCGGACGCGGCTGTTCGTGCTGACGCTCGGCTACAGCCGCAAATGCGTGCGCTTGCTCACTTGGCGGTCGAGTGTACGCACCTGGGCGGAACTGCATGAGAAAGCATTTCGTCGCCTAGGCGGTTGTCCAAGACTCATCGTTCTCGACAACTTGAAAGAAGGCGTAGCGGTTCCTGACCTCTACGATCCCACGGTCAACCCGCTGTTCCGCGATGTCCTGACTCACTACGGTGTGGCAGCCCTGCCTTGCCGCATCCAGGATCCCGATCGCAAAGGGAAAGTGGAGTCGGGCATCGGCTACACCAAGAGAACGGCGCTCAAAGGGATGCGCTTTGAAAGCCTGGAAGAAGCACAGGCGTATCTCGACCGCTGGGAAGAGCGTTGGGCCAACACTCGTATCCACGGCACGACCAAACGCCAGGTTGCCGCCATGTTCCTCGAAGAAAAACCGCACTTGTTGTCGCTGCCTCTGGAACCGTTCCGCTACTACCAATACGGAGAACGGGTGGTGCATCTGGATGGCTGCGTGGAAGTGGAAGCCGCCTACTACGGGTTGCCGCCAGGATGGATCGGACGTTCCGTGAAGGTGCAATGGGACGCGCTGCATGTACGCATCCTGCATCCCAACACCAACCAACTTCTTCGCGAACATCTGCGCCAGAAGCGCGGCGGTTATCGCATCGAGGAAGAAGATTACCCAAAGAAAATGCCGCTGAGCACAGCGCAGCTCTTGCGACGCGCTGCACATGCAGGCACCCAGACGGGCAAGTTCTGCCAGTTGCTATATGACCGACAAGGAGAGACAGCCATCCGCCGCATTCTGGGTGTGCTTTCCCTGATGAAGAAATACGGAACTGCGGCAGTCGAAGATGCCTGCGCTGCGGCCCTCGACATCGGAGTGTTCGAATACCGTTTCGTGCGCCGTTACCTCGAGCGCCGGCCGCATCCACAAATGTTTTTGCGTCAGATCGATCCCCTGATCCGTGAACTTACCGTGTATCGCGACTTCATCAATCTCAAAATCAAGGAGCCAGAATGAATCTGATCGAGTTGAATCAAGCTTTACGCCAGCTGCGTCTCGGCGGCATCGCTGCAGTTCTGGAAACACGGCTGCGGCAAGCGCAAGTGGAACCGATGGCACCCATCGACTTCCTCTCCTGTCTAGTGTCGGATGAACTGACCCGGCGAGGTGACCGACTACTCGAACGGCGTAGGAAGCAGGCCCAGTTTCGTGATCCGCAGAGGACCCTCGACAACTTCGATTTCAATTTCAACAAGAAGATGAATCGCAGTCTGGTCTTTGATCTAGCTACAGCCGCATTCGTTGGCCGCCGTGAAGACGCACTTTTTCTGGGTCCACCCGGCACCGGCAAAAGCCATCTGGCTCAAGCCATCGGACAAGCGGTCATCGGCCAGGGTTATCGGGTGATCTATCGCGAAGCACACATCTTGCTCGAGGAAATCGCCGATGCGGCCCTCGACGGAAAACGCAAAGAGCACATGGAGTTGCTGGCTACTGTGCCTTTGCTGATCATCGATGACTTGGGAATGCGTAAGTTAGGGCCCACAGCGGGAGAAGAGTTGCTGGAGATCGTCATGCGTCGCTACGAACGAGCCAGCACACTGCTCACGTCTAACCGCCCTGTGGAAGACTGGGGCAAACTGCTCGGCGACAGCGCCGCAGTCACTGCCATGCTTGATCGCCTTCTCCACCACGGCCACATCCTAAAATGCGGACCGCGAAGCTGGAGAACCAAAACAGACTTGCCTGATCAGGAGAAAGCAGGATAAATAAGGACTACGTCCCGGGCCATTCCATATGGCCGGTTTTGAAGTGACCACGCATGGCCGCTTTTGCCCTGACCACTGAGGAGATTGGTTGGGCTGGCGGGAACAGGCAATGGTGGGTACCATTCATAACGAGCCCGCTGTGATTAACCTTATTAACCAACTCCAGAATCGATTTCCTAGCGGCTCTCCGCAGCCTTGGCAATGTTCCTTGGATCCCCGCTGGCGAGGGAGAGGTATGCCTAACGGCTGCTATCGCGCCAATGAACCCGGCTATGTTCACCCGACACACTGTACAAAGCGATATTGCCCTCTGCGTTGTGGATATCTGTGAACGCTTATTTTGTTGAATTATAAAAAGCTATGTAGCATTTGTACAAATACTCGGCGTCAATTCCGGACGCTACACAATTTTGTCGTGCCCAAGAGTA
>JALYIM010000182.1 GCA_030775785.1 Acidobacteriota bacterium | reverse complement strand
CTTCAGGCACGCCTTCGCTGGCAGCTTCCATGGCCGCAGTATTTGTGGAACCGATTTTGTAGTAGTGATGGACGTGGCCGCTGAAAATTGTGCCCCGCAGTAAAGGATCGAGCATGTCCGGCAGAATAAGATCGGGGATGACCCTTAATTGATATCCGGTGGCCGGATGCCCCGTGATTTCCACGCCCAGCTTGCGAAGCTGTTGGACGAGACGCCACACCTCCGAACGACTGACCCCAATCTCCTCCGCGATTTTTGTCCCACTCACCACCACGGTTGCGTTTGCGGTTAGGAGGCGGACGATGCGTCCCAGGCGGGCGTCAGTTTGTGTGGCTGGGACGATTCGAGATTTTGCGGCTTTAGTAATGCAGAAATTATGAGGGAGAGCGCCTGAAACGACAAATGCAGCGTCGCGTAATCCTGAGTGTAACGAAGAACCTATGTATTTTCGCTATCCGCAGCAACGCAGAGATCCCTTCGGTGCCGTCACCGCGTTTCAGCTTACTGCGACTGCCAGGATGACAGGTTTGAAAAATTCAGGCGGGAACGACGCGCATGCTCATGTCCGCGGCGTTGGCTGAATGAGTGAGCGCGCCGACGGAAATAAAATCAATTCCGGTCTCCGCGTAAGCACGAACGTTCGCCAGAGTGATTCCCCCGGAACTTTCCAGTGGGATTCGGCGTTCCAGCCGTGAGCAGCGTTCAACGGCGCGGGCAACATCTTCAACTGTCATGTTGTCCATGAGGATGGCCTCAGCGTCATTCGCCAACGCGAGATCCAATTCCGCGAGAGAGCGCACCTCGATTTCGATAGGTTGCGCGCCACGGCGATTGCGGTGCGCGCGCTCCAGTACCGGCACGATTCCTCCCGCAAGAGTGATGTGGTTGCCTTTGATGAGCACTCCATCGGAAAGGTCAAGACGATGGTTCTGGCCGCCGCCGCAACGCACGCCATATTTATCGAGCACCCGAAATCCGGGGACGGTTTTTCGAGTATCGAGAATGCGCACTTTGGTGCCGGAAACCATATCCACGAACTGGCGCGTGACAGTAGCGATACCGCTCAGGCGCTGCAGAAAATTCAGAATGACGCGCTCACAGGAAAGAATCACACGCGCGTTGTGCCGAATCACAGCGATGGTCTGTCCTTTATGTAGACGGATGCCATCGAAAATTTCCGGATGGCTGGTGACTTCGTAGTGCGAGGTCACCGCTCCATCAAGCGCGGCATATACGTCGAGAATGCGCGACACGCACCCGATGCCTGCGAGAATGCAATCCTGCTTGGCAAGGATCGTGCCTGCCGCGCGCTGGCTCGGCTCGATGCATGCGTAGCTGGTGGCGTCACGCGTGGCGCGGTCTTCCAGTAGCGCGTTCTGAATGATTGCCGTAATGCGGCGACTGTTCCAATCCATAGAGCGGAGATCAATGAATGCTAGCGGTCATTTCCCGGACCATCAACCCAAATGAGTTTACCAGTCTCAAGGGGTTACGATCAGCGCACCGCAGTCACGAGTTCATCTAATTGAAGTTGTGTTTTTTCTCTAAGGCCGCGCAACTCCTGCATTCGCTTTCTAATGCCCTCGACCACTTGTGCGGGAGCCTTAGCGAGAAATTGCTCATTGCCCAACTGCCGCTCGCCATTGGAAATCTCCTTCTCGAATCGCTCCAACTCTTTCCTCAAGCGCTCACGCTCGGCAACCACATCAATCTTTTTCTCGTAGATCACGTGGACATCAAAACGCGCAGTATGCCTCGCGCCTGGAAGTTTGGAGAGTGAGGTTTCGGAGAAAGCGATTGCCTCCACGTTCGCCAATCGCTCCACCGCGCCGCGATTCTGCTCGATCAAATTACGAATCTCCGAATCTTCCGCAAAAATCTTCATTGGGACGTGTTGCTTGTGCTCAACTTTGAGCTCCGCTCGAATGTTGCGCACGCTGGCGATCAAGTCCTGCAGGATGGCCATCTCCGTCTCGGCTGCGAGATTCACCTGCTTCTCACTGGCTTGCGGATAGCTGGCCAAAGCGATGGATCGCCGGGGGGGCTCACCGTCATAGAGCGCATGCCAGATTTCTTCGCTGATAAATGGCATCACTGGATGCAGCAACCGTAGTGATGCTTCGAACAGGCTGACTAAATTCTGACAAGCCAGCACAGCATCTTCCCGAGTAGCGCCGGCTTTCGTTTCTTCTTCCAAAATCATTCGTGGCTTAATGAGTTCGAGGTACCAGTCGCAGAACTCTCCCCAGAAGAAATCATAGATCGAACGCGCGGCGTCATCGAAGCGATACGCCGTCAGCGCCTTGTCCACATCTGCGGAAACACGATTGAAGCGGGAGAGTATCCAGCGATCTTCAAGAGAGCTCGCCGTAAAGCCATCCACGCCGTCAACTGATTTCTCTGAAGATGGCAGAATGTCCCCACCCAAGCGATCCACATTCATGAACATGAACCGGGCAGCATTCCATATCTTGTTGGCGAACGCGCGATAGCCATCTGTGCGGCTGGGATTGAATGCGATATCTGTCCCAGGCGAAGACATCGCCGCCAAAGTGAAGCGGGTGGCGTCCGTACCATACTTTCCGATTACTTCAATCGGATCGAGCACATTCCCCTTCGTTTTCGACATCTTCTGGCGGTCGGCATCACGCACCAGTGCGTGAATATATACCTCGCGAAAGGGAACACTCTGTCGCAGCGCGTCTTCTGCCTCTAGTTGCTTCTCGCCAGCCCGTACCGGCCGATGTGGAGGCGACATAAACCAGCATCCCAGCATCGTCATGCGCGCCACCCAAAAAAATAGGATGTCGAAACCTGTGATTAGCAGCGACGTAGGATAAAAAACGTCCAGATCGCCGGTCGCATCTGGCCAACCCAAAGAAGTGAAGGGCAGCAAGCCTGATGAGAACCATGTGTCCAAAACGTCGGGGTCCTGCTCCAGGCGCGAGCCTTTACACTTCGTACAGCTCACCGGCGTTTCGCGCGCCACAATCGTTTCGTTGCAATCGGCGCATCTCCACGCGGGGATGCGGTGTCCCCACCAAAGCTGCCGCGATATGCACCAGTCGCGGATGTTGTTCATCCAGTTCAAATAAATCTGCTGATAGTTTTCCGGCGTGAAACGTAGGTATCCCTGCTCTACAACTTCAATGGCGCGCTTCGCCATGGGCGCAACTTTTACGAACCATTGCGTTGAAAGCCTGGGCTCCACGACGGCATTGCACCGGTCGCACTTTCCGATGGAGACGGTGTAATCCTTCTCGGCTACGAGAAAACCCTGCTCGCGCAAATCTTCAACTACGCGCCGCCGCGCTTCAAAACGATCCAGCCCAGCATAGGCACCGGCATTTTCGTTCATGCGGGCGTGGTCATCCATGAGATCAATTTGGGGCAGGTTGTGGCGAAGTCCTGCCTCGAAATCATTCGGATCGTGCGCAGGCGTCACCTTCACCGCTCCGGTTCCGAACTCAGGCTGCGCAAGTTCGTCCGTGATAATCGGAACCGCGCGATTGACAAGCGGCACTAGAACACTCTTGCCGTGCAAATGCGTATAGCGTTCGTCCTTCTCGTTCACCGCGACTGCGGTATCGCCCAACATGGTCTCTGGACGCGTCGTAGCGACAGTAATGGACTCGCTCGAACCGACCACGGGATAACGGATTTCATACAGCTTGCCCGCAACATCTTCGTGCTTGACCTCAAGATCGGAAATCGCCGATCCGCACCGCGGACACCAGTTCACAATATATTTGCCGCGATAAATCAGGCCGTCTTCATATAAGCGGACAAAAACTTCGCGCACCGCGCGCGACAGATTTTCGTCCATAGTGAAATACTCGCGCTCCCAATCCACGGATGCGCCCAGCCGCTTCATCTGATCGAGAATCGCGCCGCCGTAGTGGCGCTTCCATTCCCATACGCGCTCGACGAAAGCCTCGCGGCCAAGCTGCTCGCGCTTTTTGCCTTCGCTGGAAAGTTGCCGCTCCACCATCATTTGCGTCGCAATTCCCGCGTGGTCCGTCCCTGGCAACCAAAGCGTGATAAATCCCCTCATCCGATGCCATCGCACAACGATGTCCATCTGTGTCTGATTCAGCATGTGGCCCATATGCAGGCGACCAGTCACATTGGGAGGAGGCAACAGCAAACTGAAGACGGGACGCTCGTCTCCTTGGGCTGGAGTCGGCACGTGAAACAGCTTTTGCTCAATCCAATATTCAGCCCAGCGCGATTCAATCGCCGCAGGCTCGTACGATTTGGATAGTTCGTGTGGCATAAGGGACAGCTTCGAGTTTCGCATTCGCCCTCGCCCGCAAATGGGCAGAGCAGGGAAGATTGTCCGCTGAGAGGCGAGCTTTGAGTTTACAGGTGTGCGGAAAAGTGGGTCAAACTGGGTATGGGGTGAGAACATAGCGGGACGGAATATGCACCCCTCCCGTCATGCTTTACATAACAGATATTCGAAGCTTCCACGGAAAAGTAGCTGAATGAAAAAGTAGCTGAATGGCCCTATACACGGGTGCCGAAGGTGGATTCAGGCTAAGCACCGCCACCGTTTCGCCAGCCCCTTTCTTTCACCTGAATAAGTGGCACCATACGTGTTGGTGGAAGAAGCTCGGGTGATAGGAATCGGTAATGAACGTTTGTGCCGCTGAGAACGAAAAACGAGGCGATCAAATTAGCAAACAGCTGAAGGTAATCGATTCAGCAATACGGTAAATACAATTTTCGCTGTCTGTTGTATTGTCCCGCAGCTACAAGTCGGGACCTGAGTCGAGCCAGGGTACAATTCCACCCCATCGATTTGAAGCCCAGACCCGGAAAGCTACACCGAGTCTTAGCGACAAGGCTCCGTTTTTTTTATGAAAGGACGCTTGAATATGAACCCGAGTGATCGGATCAAGAGCGTAATCAAGGAGTTGGCTGGGACAGCGGAGAAATTGTCTCGTGATGCGGCGCGGTCGACATCGGGACTTGGTCCTGAGCGAATCGAGGAGTTGCAGTCCATTGCGTCCCGAACCGGGCAGCTCATACGGCGACTCTACGAAGGCGTTAGTCAATATCAGGAGAATCTCGACCGAGTGCTTGCGAGCAAAAATTTTGCTTCCATGCACTCAAACCACTATGAGCACGTATCGGAACTTGCCGGAATATTAAAGGGAATACAGAGTGATGTGGATCGGGGGATGCTCGAAGATTTTCGCCTGCTCGTCCGAGCGGAAGTCTTTGCTAGCTTTCTGGACATGGCTGAATATCTCCTTAACGAGGGCTATAAAGATCCGGCAGCCGTCATGCTCGGAGCGGTGCTCGAAGATTCGCTCCGGACACTCGCGAGCAGAGCGGGAATCCTAGTCACTACCTCTCAGGGGAAACAGCTGACAATCGACCCTCTGAACATTGCCCTTGCGAAGGCAGCAGCCTATGGCCCACTTGTGCAGAAGCAAATCACATCTTGGGCCAATCTGCGCAACGATGCCGCCCACGGGCAATTCTGCAAGTACGATGATGCTCAAGTTCGCCAAATGCTGTTGTTTGTGCAGAAGTTTTGCGCGGACTACTTGCAGTGACAGGGGCGGATCTTCGTGTAGCGCGACCGCCAGGAGATCATATCCCAAGCGGGAGATACGCCGAAGCTTTGATCCACCCCTGGTCGGATGGTTTCTGGTCTTAAAGAAAGTGTTTTTAGTTGCAGGTTGTGTAATATCACCAGTATCTCAGTACCGAATGATGTTAGCGAGATGAAATAATGACAAAGTGGCCGACGTTGCTCGGCGACGGGCAAGCGTTCGTCGCGAATTTGCCTCGAGGTTTTGACTTGGCCGCCGTTTTGCGCGATGCCTCTAGGATTCAGCTTGCAACCGCCTTCGCCCATAAGAGTGGGTGGGAATATTTTGACCGTGAAGTATTTTCTAACAAAGCGGAAGTTTCCCTTCTCGCTGGGCTCGAATTTCTTCAGACTGAACCAGCGTTATTAAAGCGATGGTTAGAACTGAAAATAGAGAAGGGAAATCGAATTGAAGCTAAGCTCGCTTCAAATCAGACATTCTTTCATCCCAAGGTTCTAATTGTTACATGTGACAACAAGCGGTCCGCTTTCGCGATTGTAGGCTCGGGAAATCTCTCACAAGGCGGGCTTCGCATGAATACGGAGTGTTCTTTATTCATTGATGACGCCAACCTAATCGGTGAGTTGTCCGGATGGTTCCGGGACCAATTTGAGGCGGTATCGGCGACGTCTTTAACGGCTGAAGTTATAAAAGCCTATGAACCGATATATAGAAAGAATAGACAGCGTCTAAATAACATACGCAAAGACCAGAGAGATGCTTCCAAAAAGATGAGTGACATAGGTCAGCCAACAATGACCTTGTGGAAAGATGCAGTCAGGGACGCGAAGATTTATTTAAAAAGTAGCCGTTATGAGAAGGAATACCGGATGCGGCATGAGGCAGCTGAGAGAATTTTGAGAGTACTGAAGAAAGAAGATAATTACACATTCGATAAAAATGGCTGGGATGAGTTTTACGGCATTAGACCCCTGGGCGGACTCGATCATCGCTACCGAGACATTGTTTTTCGTCAACAGGGGCGGCTCAAGAAGGCACTGCGTGCTTTAACCGACAACGGGGAGAAAGCGCTGCCAATGGTTCTTGATCCGGAAGGCTCACTGCATGTCGCTGGTTTGGGGTTGAATACTGTTTCAAAGATCATGGCTGCCCATGATCCTAAGACTTGGCCGGTCTTCAACAGCCGCGTTGCTGCCGTGCTAAAGAACTTTGGTTACGGGTCACCACGGACCGGGAAAGGGAGGAAGTATATTGCTTACAAGAATGCTATGGCCAAGTTCATGGCGGATAGCGGCGCCCCTGACACAATTGCGCTGGACGGTTTCTTCTACAGTTATTCTGAACTGCTCGCGAGATAAAAGTACTTTCAACAGATTCAGCATGCAAGGTGAAAATTAAAACCTGCTTATCACTGGAGGCGAACTGTACTTATGGTTAAAAAGATTAAGAGACCCAGATCAGTTAAAACTCTCGTCCAGCTTTCAAGCAGTGTTGTTCCCGTATACGCCGGGGTGCGCGTTGCACATGCTCTGAATGAGCTAACGGCACGGATGTGACCTGCCCCCCATCTTTAGTCCAGGGATAATGAGACTTTCGCCGGTTTTTGTTCGCCCCACATGCCAGCCTTGTTAGCGGGGATGGGGGTGTGGGGCAAGGGGTCGGCGTTTGAGGCCTCTTGCCCCACTTCCTTTCCGTGGAAGTCCGCAGCCTGGGCTGCGAACTCCTTTGGGGTACGGTACTGCAAGCTGCTGTGCGGACGCGTTTCGTTGTAGTCCTGCTTCCACTGCACGATCTTCTCCCGCGCGTCGGCTAGATCGCGGAACCAGTTCTCGTTCAGGCACTCATCGCAGAAGCGCCCGTTGAAACTCTCTACATAGCCATTTTCCATCGGTCGTCCGGGTTGGATCGTGTGCCACTGCAGACCTTGTCCGTAGGCCCATTGATCGACCGCACGGCTCACGAACTCGGGTCCGTTGTCGCTGCGGATCTGCCGCGGCAGTCCGCGTCTCTGCTTCAGTTCTTCCAGCACCCGCACCACGCGTACTCCCCCCAGCGAGGTATCGACCTCGATCGCCAGGCACTCTCGCGTGTAGTCATCCACGATGTTCAACATGCGAAACCTCCGTCCCGAACTGAGTGCGTCGGTCATGAAGTCTACCGACCACACCTGGTTGGCTGCCACTGCTTCCGGCAGCGGCTGGCGCACCCGGCTGCGCTTCCGCCCACGCTTGCGCCTCAGCGACAGCTTCTCCTCCACGTACAGCCGGTACACCCGCTTATGATTTACCTGCCATCCTTCGCGCTGCAGGAGCACCTGCAGACGGCGGTAGCCGAACCGGCGCCGGGCTTCGGCCAACTCGCGCAGCCGCACCCGCAGTCGCTGATCCTCACCTCTCCGCCTTCGATACCGGCACGTCGCACGATACAGTTCCATCAGCCCGCAGGCGCGTCGCTGGCTCAGCTCTATTTCTGTCTGCATCACCAGCACTGCCTCTCGCCGCATCTGCGGGCTCACCACTTTTTTGCTACCACCGCCTTCAATGCCCGAATGTCCACCGCCTGTTCGGCCACGATGTGCTTCAGCTGCCCGTTCTCCTCCTCCAGCTGCCGCAGTCGTTTCGCCTCGCTCACTTCCATCCCTCCGAACTTACTCTTCCACCGATAAAAACACGCCCGTGTGATCCCGTGCCGTCGGCACAGTTCCCCGGTTTCCACGCCCGCCTCGGACTCCTTCAGCACGGCGATGATCTGTTCTTCGCTGAATCGACTCTTGCGCATGACTCCTCCTCTGACCCTGGGCGGGTCATCCTAAACGGAGAAAATCACATTTCCAATGGACTAGTTTCTGGGGAGCACGTCAGACCTTTTTACTAGACCATGATGCTAGATGGGAATGTCAACGGCATGGGGAAAACATAAGTTGTGAAAATCCACAGTTATTGCGGTTTTGTACTGAGGCTGAAATCGCAGAATATAAGAACGCTTGGACTTCTGTGCAGAACATAGCAGACCCGGTAGAGGCTCTCGCCCAAATGCCAGATAATCCGATTGATCGCCTCCAATGTTGGGTAGGACGAGACACCTTGGAAAACTTGCTGTCAAAACCCAACACACGTGCAAACAAAGAGCACTGAGGTTACGGCTGTCTCAGCTAAACCACAACGGTTTCGAGGTCGAAGCGAACGCACTTCGGAATTACTGCGACGGACAAGGGAGGAAACTGGCAGAGTCATACCCCCGACCTCCGCCATCCTCATTGCATCCTTTCGCAGTCTTGGCCATGCATATCCGGAATAGCTATCGAAACCAATCGAAGCATGTGTGGACTCATTTGTGCGGAAATGAATTTAGCGGGTAACGGAGCAAAGGCTGTTTCCTTCTAGGAGCAGTCATCGCTTCGGAGAGAGAAAGCCTAATTAGGCGATCAGCTGCTCGAACGTTAACGATTTGGGGTGACCATATGACGTAAGGTCTCCAAGAACAAAGTGGGAGACTTTCGGCGATTGAAGCGGAAGCTCATCTCCTCCAAATACGCCGGGAGATGTTTGGCGAGACGACTTGTTTCAACATCTGCAGGGAGACAGCCAGACTCCCGCGCTCCGGTTCGCTGAGGAGTAAATGCACATGGTCGGGCATTACCACGTACCCGGCGATATAAAAGCGGTTCTATTTACGCGCCCTTTCGAGGCCGATAATAAACTGATCGCGGGCATCCTCGGTGCCCAGCAAACGATGGCGATGGTAGCAGCGGAAAGTTACGAAGTGCAGCTCTCCAGTTTGTTGATAATGCTTTAGGCCCCAAGGGCATGGGACAAAATTACAGTTGGCTTCGCGGACCCTCATGTGACGAATGAACATCCCCAGCCTTCGCCAAAAATGCGAAAGGCCGGGCCACCCCGCCAAATTACAGTTAACTCGGCGCAGTCTTCTGTGGGAATGTACTTCCGTGAGATTATTTCCGGAACATCTTTCTTTTCAAGTGGCACCTGAACTCAATGAATTCCTAAAATATAGAATAGCTACAATGCGCTTTCAACGTAGGAAACTATGAACCTTTATGACGTCAAGGCGCTTGCCTATGTGCTTCATGACCTCACCATCGCCCAAGGGGCCTTGTCGTTTCTGAAGACTACAGTCGGCGGGGCGAAGAAGCCTGAAGGGACCTCGTTGACCAAAGCTGTTTCCGCCCTTGAGTTCGCGCAAAAGTTTTTTCAGGCATACGACGTAGGCAAGTGTCGACAACATGTTCAAACTGCAGCAAAGCAATGGGAGAGGCCACTAGTTGATGTCTCAGGCGCTATTGAAATCCTTCATCGCCTTCAGATGGACATATTGTCCGAACTCGACTCCAAAGTATTTTTACTTGTAGCTGAGGGGAGATCCGAATTTATCGATAAGGAAGATCTTTTCGGAGATGAGGTTTTGTCTGCATTTGGCGCAGCGAGGCGAGATATTAAAGAGGCTGGCAATTGCTTAGCAGCCGAGTGCAATACAGGGGCTGTTTTCCATCTAATGAGAGCTTCAGAAGTCGCTCTCCGAGCTGTAGCCAAGGATAGACAGGTTATGTTCTCAAATAAACCTGTGGAGCATCAGGAATGGGGGATGATTCTCGGAAGCCTTGAAGGTATTTTGAAAAGCATGCGATTATCCGATACCCAGAAATGGAAAAGTCCCCTATTTAAAGAAGCTCAAGTGAGGTTCTATAACGATGTAGTTCAAGAACTCAGAGGATTCAACGAGGCATGGAGGCGACACGTGGCTCATGCAGATGTCGACGCATTTTACGACCATGAACAGGCAAAGAACGTTCTGGATCATGTCCGGAATTTCATGCAAAAGCTGGCGACCAGAATTGATGAGACAAAAACAACGCCGCTCTATTGGGAGACGGAGTAAGAGACGCGATAACATTGCCGGGTGGGTGGCCCAGTCGTTCACGTTCTTTGCGAAGGCTGGGGATTTTAAAGCCCGTCGCGCCGGCGCAGCGTAGGATCGACTCCAAGCCGTTCCCGCTGCTGGGTCGTACCATTCGCGATTCGACCTCTACACCGCCGTACTCCCCTCAACTTAGGGCGAAAAACTGCTCCGGGCCGGTTACCCGTTTAGTTCCCCTCGTCTGGTCGCTTTTGCAGCTCCTGCCACAGCTTATCTAGGAGTTCGCTGCGCTTTTCGGTGTTCAGCTCACGCTCCAGTTCTTCGAGTGCTACGGCAATGACGTGATAGTGGTGTGTTCCGGCAAAGCGGGGATCAGAGGTAACTTCGAGCCACAAACGATGCAGCAGGTTGAGGTCCTGTTCGCGCAACCTCGGGGTGTGGGGACCAAGGAAATATTCGCGCGAAACGCCGTTCGGCAACCGGACTTCAAGGACGAGGCGTGGCTTGGGATCAGGCAATCGCTCCCATGCGTTTCCCGTTGATTTCGCCTGCTCGTCAGGACTCAATTTGTTGGAAAGACCGCAGACAATCCTGCTGGATTCGAGGCGCTGCGCCGTTCCGATAATCGCATCGAAAACATCGGTAGCTGGCACGACCAGGAGAGTGATGGGTCTGCCCTCTTTTTCGGCTGCCGCAACTGCTGCGGTGAACAATTCCTGTTCATAGTGATCAAAAACCTGGCTCGCTTCGAACATCGTGTCACCGCCGAAGGAGTGCTCGCGATGGTAGAGCCGCGCGGTCATTACTACAACATCTTGTTTGCCGGTATCGGTTCTTCGCAGCACTTCGCGCAAGTAATACAGATTTCTAGGATCACGGACTGCAACCAATATGTTCCCGGGGCGGACTCCGAGGGCCTCGAACCCAGGCTCTTCGTTGCCGTAAACGCGAAACTGGTCCAGACTCTCCGGCTTACCCTGTCGCTGCTTGGTAACTCGCTTCTCGGAATAGGTGAAAAGCGCGAAGAAGATGATGCTGAAGGCCACGCCGGCCTGGGTCGCCTGATATTTAGTAAAGAAGTTCACCAGGGCAGTGATGAACAAAACGATCGCAATCAGAATCACTCCCACAGGCAATTCTTTCCCATTGCCCAAAGGTAGGTTCCCCGGCACCTTCCACTCGCGTTTTGACGGCTCCGTGTAGCGCAACACCAGGACCGACAGCGCCATCATTGCGAAACTCCAGATCACGCCAAACGCGTACAAATCCGCCAGCTTGAACACATCGCCGCGTGTGAGAATGATCGTAAATAACTGCATTGCAGCCACAAGATTGATGATGCGGTAGCTGGTGCCATAACGGGGGTGGGGTTTCTGGAACGCGTCGGTTAATACTCCATCTTCTGCAACGCGATTGAGTACTCCATTTGCGCCCACGATAGAGGTGTTTTGCGCACCGGAGAGAATGAGTACTCCAATTAGTACGACGAAACCATGAAATACCAGGCGCGCCCACAGGGGCCCCGCAAGATACATGGCCAGTCCACCAATCAGATTTCCGAAATATTCGGGGCGCACCTTGTCAGGAATAAGCATCACTGCGAAAAATGAGACGAGCGAGGTGAAAAACAGGCTATAAACGAAAATTATGAGCCCGGTTTTTTCCAGGTTCTTCAGCTTGGGATGAGCGATCTCGCGGTTGACCTGCGCAAGTGTCTCCTCTCCACTCATGGCCAGCACTGAATGTCCAAATCCCACAAACGCGATGAGCCAGGTCATCTGGGTGAGCCAGGTTCCCTTGAAAGCGTACAACCATCCTAGTGATTCCTTAGTGAGGGGAATCCCAGACTTTAAAGGGTTGGGCGGAATCTGTATGTGAACGTGGAACACGGTGTAGATAC
>JALYIM010000181.1 GCA_030775785.1 Acidobacteriota bacterium | reverse complement strand
CGACAGGCCATCGAAAGGTACGGCCGACACCATGAAGTCAAATCGTGAGGTTTCTCCGGCTACTGTTAGCGTGATTCCCTCGTCCTCGTCTGCGAAAGACTCGACTCCTGCGCGCAAGCAAACTTCTCCGCCATGCGCTTTTATGTAATTGCCAGCAACGCTGTAAAGTTCGGTCAACGGGACAGTTGGCACGCCCATACGGCCGGCCCCGGCAGACTTGAGGAAAGATTCTCGTATGACCTGTGCAGCGTAAGGCACAGACACTCGGTCGAGATCTTCGTTCAGCGCGCTTATGAGCACTGTCCTCCAGAAACGATCTATTGCCTGCTGGGTCTGCCCATGGCGTTGGAGCCACTCGAGGAAGGACCCTCCGTTATCTTTAGGCGTTGCAGGAGCCAGCACAGCCATGGCACGCGCAATCGAGAGTTTGTCCGACAGATTCAGCCAAGCAGCACGCATGAAAGCTGGCGCGCTGTGCAGGGGGGCGGGCAGCCACGATGGCTCAAGAACGGAGGTCCGTCCACCCGGCTCGATAAAGTTCAATTCATTGAACCAGCGGATCTTATTTTCTACGCCTAACGTTTCATAGAACTGGATGAGGTTGGTACAGCAGCCCAGCAGCACATGCTGGCAGTTGTCCACGACTTCGCCGGTGCCGGGATGCTGATAGGAGGATGCACGGCCTCCCAGGTAAGGGCGGCGTTCGAACAGAGTCACACGGCAGCCACTGCCGGCGAGAGCGCACCCCGCAGCCAGTCCGGCGAGGCCTCCGCCAATTACAGCAACGGTTACTGAGCCTTGTTTTCCTTCACCGCTTCGGGGATGCACATTCGAGGGCGCGTTCATCATCATTACGTGATGCGCTTCAGGAACCCTTTAGCCAGAATGGAAAGCTTCTCATGCAGAGGTAAAGAAATTCTCTCGCTGAATACGTCGTATTGCCGGGATGCGATTTTTTCTAAAAGCGTTCGATAAATAGTGATCAGAACCCAGAGCGCAGGCCGGCTGTCTTCGTCCACAAAAGGAATTAACTCTTCTCCGGAGCGATAGTACTCGCGGGCGCGATCAGCTTCCATCGCCAGCAGGGGCGCGAAACGGGATGCTGTGCCGCTACGCAGTTCAGAGGCGGTAACACCGAATTGCGCAAGATCTTCTTCCGGAAGATAAACACGTCCCATGGCGGCATCTTCTTTCACATCCCGGATGATATTTGTAAGTTGGAAAGCCAGCCCACAACGCTCGGCCAGGGTTTCGGCGGTAGGATCGCGGTATCCAAAGATCTTTATGCAAACCAAACCTACGACGGACGCGACCCGGTAGCAGTATCGTTGAAGATCGTCGAAAGTTTTGTACAACGGCGCGAGAGCGTCAGCCAGGTCGCTCCCACCATCTTCGCGGGCGACTTCGCGAGAAGCCTCATCTTCCACGTCCATCGCCGTGCCGTAGGCCAATTCATCGAGCAGCCCTACTCTGATTCCAAAGCGACGCTGAGCATCGGCGAGAGCCAGCAGGACGGGATCGTCGGTGATCTCTCCGGAATCTACCCTGTGAAAAGCGTCCAGCCAAGTTTCGAGCTTCTGCCGTCGTACGGACAAAGGCAATCCTGGATCGTCGGCGATGTCATCGCATTTGCGCATGAACGCGTACACCGCACACAAAGCCTGCCGCTTTGTCCGCGGCAAAACTAAAAATCCGTAATAAAAGTTTTTGGCGGAACGGCGGGTGATGCTACGGCACACAGAGTACGCAACAACCAATTGGGATGGGGTCGGAAGACCTTGGGACGAGGCCTGTTGCACGGCAGTGCTCATAGCAACTTCCCCAACACGGCCTGTGCAACCAGACTGAGCTTACGAAACTTTGAAATGGCAGGCCGCCGCCCGAGCACGTTGAATCCCTGATGCTCGATGGCCTTCAGGATTTCCTCTCCTCCGCGACTGAATAATTCGAGATCCACGGCGAGTTCGCGATTTACCGTTTTGATCAGCGGGCGTCCCTTCTGAAACCAATCGCGCGTGCGTGCAACTTCAAAGCGCATCATTTCGCAGAAGGACGCAGTATTTCGCTGCTTAGAAATATCCTCTTCGCTTACTCCAAAACGTGCAAGATCTTCCAGTGGCAAATAAATTCTTGTTTTACCGTAATCCACGCTGACGTCCTGCCAAAAGTTGGCGAGTTGAAGGGCGGTGCAAGTGTAATCTGAAAGTACCTGCCGTTCAGGATCGCGATATCCGCAAAGATAAAGCACCAGGCGTCCTACTGGATTCGCGGAAAATTGACAGTATCCGACTAAATCTTCGAACGTCGAGTAACGGTTGATGTATTGGTCTTGGCGGAATGCCTTCAACAAGTCAGCAAAGGGCTGCTCAGGAATATCAAACTCGCGCACTGTTTCCGCAAGGGCAACGAACACCGGGTGTCTTGGACTTCCGGAGTAACAAGCCTCCAGCTCGGCTTCCCATTGATCGAGCAACTGCAGCGAGGACGCAGGATCGCCGACTTCATCTCCAAGATCGTCGGAGATGCGGCAGTAAGCGTATACATTGCAGAAATGTTGCCTCAGGTGGCGAGGCAGAAACCAAGTCGCGACCGAAAAATTCTCGTAGTGGGTGCGAGCGAGCCGCCGACAGTATTGTCTCGCCTCGTCAAGAGTCGGGGCCTTATCAGGGATAGCATACGCGGCGGGAAGCTTGCTCCAGCCTAATGCGATCGCGGAAGAAATAGCAGCCGGGGAATCGCTGCTCGCAACCTTCGACATCGTCAAAGAATTCTCCCCACAGTTGTGCTTTCAGCAATCAGAATCGCTCCATTAGCGACTGCGAAATGCATTGAAATTGAAATTTTAGTGTCCTGGGATAATGGCCGTTTTGATATCGCCATTACGGTTCAACATGTGCTGCAGGACATGCTGCAAGCGCGAGAGCGGCGCTTCCCCAGTAATGTAGTCGGTGGATCGAACCTTCTTTTCGGCGATGAGAGCAAATGCTTTGCGGACAGTTTCCGGGGTGTGATGGAAGGTCGCCTTTAGTGTCACTTCGGAATAGTGCAGGCGGTTAGTATCAAGCTGGACCTTGGTTCCGCTGGCGCAGCCGCCAAAGAAATTCACTGTGCCACCCTTTCGCACCATGTCAATCGCCCATTCCCACGCTTCCGGACGTCCCACCGCTTCAATCGCCACATCACTGCCGCGCTTCTCGGGAGAAAGCGCTCGCACTGCGTCCACCGGATCTTTTACCTTGGTGATCTGCACGACTTCGTGCGCGCCCATATGCCGGGCCGCTTCCACTTGCGAATCGCGCTTGACCACGGAGATCACGTTGCATCCCACCGCCTTCGCCACTTGTACAAACATCAAGCCGATTGGACCGCCGCCGATGACGGTCACAGTGTCTCCAATTTCAACGCCAGTCTCATGCAAGCCGCGCAGAACGCAAGCCAGTGGTTCTGTCATGGCCGCTTCCTCATAGCTCACATGGGGAGGCACCGCTAACATGTTTTTCTCGACGATGCGGCGTGGGATGCGGATGTACTCAGCATAAGCGCCGTTATTGAAAAGCAAATCTTCGCAGAGATTTTCCTGATGCTTGGAGCAATAAAAACACATCTGGCAAGGGGCGGAATTCAACGCTACAACTCTCATTCCCTTCTTGAATCCGCGGACTCCCGGGCCAACTTCTTCGATGACTCCCGCCAATTCGTGACCGAACAGCGCAGGCGGAACGATCATGCGCGCGTGATAGCCGCGCTGATACACCTTAAGATCAGTTCCGCAGGTTAATGCCACCTGCACTTTGACCAACACCTCTCCCTCGCTGACGCGTGGGATAGGAACTTTCTCGATCTTCACGTCCTCTTTACCGTAGAGGACTGCGGCCGTCATTTTTCCGTTCAAGCTAAACTTCCTTCCACATTTGCTTTCCAAGCCTGGCCGGGCTGAATCACGATTTTCATCGAATCAGCTTGCGGGTGAGCAGCAAGTTGCAAGGCCTCAAGGCTGCTGGACAATGGGAACCGGTGACTGATCAATTTCTCCAAATCCATGCCTTTGCCCATGACAAATCTGGTAGATGCTTCCTGTAGGTCAACCGACGCACTATAAGAACCCAGCAGGGTTTTCTCGTCAACGCATATAGCTGCAGGATCAATACTTGCCTGTCCACGGACGGTCTGCGCGAATAACAGCGCACGACCACCGGGCCTGATGGCATCCATCGCGGTGCGAATCAGGCCGTCGCCCCCCACCGCCAGAATCGCGACGTCGGCGCCGCGACCGTCGGTCTGCTTTCGAACTTCATTCACGATGTCGCTTCGAGAGGCATTGATGGCATTTGTTAAACCAAATCCTCTAGATATTGTAAGCCTCTGCTCGTGCAAATCGGAAGTGATTACGGAAGCCCCCGCCCGCTGCGCCAATCCAGCCAACAAGATTCCAATTGGGCCCTGGCCTATCACTAAGGCTGTCTCGTCACTTCGAAGGCGTAAGATCTCAATTCCTTTCATGACCGTGTTTACCGGCTCTAGAAAGCAAGCCTGCTCGAAGGAAACGCCATCGGGAATGCGGACCGTGCCTTCCCGCACAATCCATTCCATTACACGGACATACTCTGCAAATCCCCCGCCGGACGGTTCAAATCCGGCGGTGCAGCCGACTTTCTTGTAGGTCTCGCATTGCGCGAAAGTATTGTGGCGGCAGTAGTAGCACTCATGACACGGGATATGGTGAAAGACGACCACGCGATCACCCAGCTGGAAATTGTCCACGCCTTCACCTACGGCGGCCACGATGCCGGAGGTTTCGTGTCCGAAGATGCGGGGCGCTGAATGAGAGCCGGAGGAAATCTTCTTCAGGTCGGTGCCACAAATACCGCAGGTATGAACTTTGACCAGCAATTCGCCGAGACCAATTTTCGGCACCGGAACAGTTTCCATCCGCACGTCGTTTTTTCCCCGATAGACGGCAGCCTGCATGGTGGCAGGAGTCGAAATGATCTTGCCTTCGTTTTCAATAACTGTAGTAGCTTGATTTGGCATTTTATTTCAGAGCATTTCCCGCAGTTATTAGATGCGAACGAGGGTCTTGAATCTGCAATTTTGCATCGTACTCCGCAAGCCAACCGCAAAGCGCCCTGGAAGCCTTAGAACTGTTCCTGGCGAGGGTTATTAACCTCTGCCACAGCCACGGCCGGACCAACGCGAATGCGACAAATTTTTTCATTTGAACCTTGCCTTGCCTCTCCCCATCCCTTACTACAAAACGATTCATCGCCGGAATTTCGAAATCCGCTTCGTCGGAGATCGCCTTTACAGCGTAAAAAGAAATCCCACGCGCTTGCGCTCCACGAGCGACCGCAGCGGCTTCCATATCCACGGCATGGGCTCCAAAGCTAGCCGCTAATTTTGCCTTCTGCTGTATTCCCGCGATGCTCGAGGTACTGACCAGAATTCCGCTGCCTTCTCCGAGCGATTCCACAAGGCTGCAATCTCTGGCGTCGAGCACTCTATCCGGAACAAAGATGTCGCCTACTCTTAGCTTTGAATCCAGTGCTCCTGCAAAGCCCGCGGAGATCACTTGCAGGGGATGATAAAGAGCGATCACTGCTTCCGTCGCCCTGCGTGCCGCATTTTCGCCGATGCCGCCGCATACCAGCACCCAAGATTCGTGCTCGAAAAACTTGAAGGAACGTCCTTCATGGACGCGAGAGATCGAAGTCCAGTTCTTGACCAACGGGCGTACTTCGCGTTCGAGCGCGGCAACGATGGCGATCCTAGGCGTTGACATATCCGTTACTCTGAAACCACTGGACCGCGCGCCGAAGCGCATCTCCCACCGGGACGTTCTTCCATCCCAGTTCTCGCTCAGCTTTAGCGGAGGAAACAAACATCTTCTTGCGGCCCATACGCACAGCGTCAATGGTCGCGCGCGGCTCGCGTCCTCGGATGTAGCCTGTTACAACCTGGTCCACAACTCCGGTAGCGAGCGCCATCCAATAAGGAACTTTAATATTCGGAGAAGGCAGTCCAGTGATGACTGCCAACTTGTCCAAAATCTGTTTGAGCGTCAGATTTTCGCCGCCGAGGATGTAACGTTGGCCGCTGCGTCCCTTCTCCAGGGCCGCGATATGCCCGCGAGCACACTCGGTCACATCAACAAGGTTTAGTCCTGTATCCACGTAGGCGGGAAATTTGCCTTTCAGAAAGTCGAGGATGATGCGTCCGGTGGGCGTGGGTTTGATGTCTCTTTCTCCAACCGGAGTAGTCGGATTCACTATCATCACATGCTGCCCGCCGCGTCCAGCTTCCATAGCAACTTCTTCCGCCAAGAATTTAGACCGTTTGTAGTGGCCGATCATGTTTGCAACTACCACCGGCGAATCCTCGTCGGTCAGCGGCAGATTCTCATGAAATCCCATGGTCGCCACACTCGAGGTATAAACCACCCGCTTTATTCCGTTCCTCCGTGCGGCGTCGAGAATCACTCGCGTGCCTTCCACGTTCGCGCGATACATCTGATCCGGATCGCGTACCCACAGTCTGTAGTCAGCCGCGACATGAAAGACCGTATCGCAGCCGGACATCGTTTTTTCCACGGACGCGGGATCGCACAAATCACCCACTACCCGATCCGCCCGCAGGTCCTCGATGTTTTTAGGGTTGCTGCTCGAGCGAACCAGCAGCCTCAGATACGCGCCCTGCTCGGCTAAGACTCGCGCGACATGGCTGCCCACAAAGCCCGTGGCCCCTGTTACAAAGGCCCTCAAGACCCAGTCTTCGGCTGAAATTCGGAAGCAACAAATTCAGGTCGAACTTCGCGATCGAAACTCTCTAGCGAATTCTGACGTGGACTCTCCGTTTTCAAACTTACGCGATCTCGCGATGAGCTCGCAGTTCCGCCAGCTGCGATTTTCTTGTAATTGGTCAAAGCTATCAGCGGAAAATATTGGCGATACATATGGTACATAAGGTAAAAAACGCGGGGAAAGCCGGTTCCGGTATAGTACGGTTCATCCCAAGAGCCGTCTTTATTCTGTGTCCGCAACAGATACGCAATGCCACGAGCAACGCAGTCGCTTCGAGTATCGTTGGCCGCCAGCAATCCCATAATTGCCCACGCCGTTTGTGACGGTGTGCTGGGACCGACTCCCTTAGTGTTTGCGTCGTCGTACGAAGCGCAGGTTTCTCCCCAGCCGCCATCGGGATTTTGGAACATTCGAAGCCACTCCGCCGCCTGCTGGACATAAGGCTCATGCTCGTCTACGCCCATGGCTTCGAGGCCGCGCAACACCTGCATGGTGCCATAGATATAGTTAACGCCCCAGCGCCCAAACCACGAGCCGTCGCTCTCCTGCTCATCGCGTATGAAGCGGAGTGCCTTTTTTACTGCCGGGTGATTCTTGTCATATCCATAAGCCGCCAGCATCTCCAGAATGCGCCCGGTAATGTCCACGGTCGCAGGATCGAGCATGGCGTTGTGGTCGGCGAATGGGACGTACTGAAAAACCATGCGATCGTTATCTTTGTCGAACGAGGCCCAGCCACCGTTCTTGCATTGCATGGAAAGTATCCAATCAATTGCGCGCTGCACAGATTCACGCTGGTAGCGACCGTTGGGGTGCTCCACCCTGTCGAGCGCGAGACAGACCATTGCGCTGTCGTCTACGTCGGGATAAAACTCGTTATTGAACTCGAAGTACCACCCTCCAGGTTGGCCCTTCTTGTTCTTGACTTTCCAGTCGCCTACGGTACGAACCTGCTTTTGCAGCACCCAGTCCGCACATTTTACCAAGCGCTCGTCATTTGGAGCGATACCACTTTCCCCCAGTGCAAACAGAGCGTAGGCCGTATCCCACAGAGGTGACTTGCAGGGCTGCATGCGGAACGTGTCTTCTTCTTCGATGCCAAGCTTCTCGAACTCATCCAGTGCGCGGATTACCTGCGGATCGTCCACCGAGTATCCCAGGCATCGCAAAGCAATAATTGCGTTCAGCATGGAAGGATAAATCGCCCCGAGACCGTCGCTCATCTCAAAACGTTCAAGCATCCACTTCTCGGCTTTTTTGAGTGCGATGGAACGCAAGGGGCGGATGTGTACGCGCTCAAACCAATGGGTCAGGCGATCAAGAGACAAAAAGAAATTCCGCCAGGAGAACAGTTTCTTGTCCCAGCGTAAGTGCATGCGCGACTTGTCACGACCGCCAACAAATAATTCTTCAACACCAACTTCGTCAGGAATCTTTTTAAAGGGCTTCTTGGCGTACGCGATCGAAAGCGGCACTAGAATAGCGCGCGACCACGACGAGATTTCGTAGATATTAAACCAGAACCAGTTGGGAAAAAGAACGATCTCCGGAGGGATTGCAGGCACTGCGTCGTAGTCATACTGTCCGAAGAAACAGAGATAAATCTTGGTGAAGGTGTTTACCTCGGTTACGCCGCCCAATTCTAAAATCTTGTTGCGCGCGCTTACTAGTGCTGGGTGCTCGGCCGTATATCCCGCGAGCTTCAATCCAAAATATGCTTTGACGGAAGCACTGATATTGGATGGGCCTCCAGCAAAAATGCTCCATCCACCATCTTCGTTTTGATGTTGCAGAATGTAATTTGCGGCTTTGCGGAAGCGCTCTTCGGTTCCTGTCCCTAAGAGCGTGTGCAGCAGTATGTAATCGGATTCAAGCGTGCTATCCGCTTCGAGCTCACCGCACCAGTAGCCTTCAGAATGTTGCTGGGAGAAAAGCTGCTGGCGCGCGCCTTGAATAGCAGCCGTGACGCGGCTGCCGAGGTCATCAATCTTTCCAAAATGAAGCTGCGGCGCTCCAGGCGCTAAGTAAGGGGAGGATTTATCTTCCATATGTTTTAACCGGGCATATGTTTAAATCGCCCGACAGTTAGTCGGCGCTGACCGTACTTGGTGCGCTGGCGATTGCCTGCACGATCTCGGGCGGCAATCCAAAGCGCACGTTCTCGGGCATGACTTCGAGTTCCTGCACGTTGTTAAACCCGCTCGTGGCAAGAAACTCGACTACCTCTTCCACCAGGCATTCGGGAGCGGACGCCCCCGCAGTAAGGGCAATCGTCTTCACGCCCTCAAGCCATTCCGGCCTGATGTTCCGGAAGCTGTCAATCAAGTGTGAACTGGTTCCCAAATTGCGCGCCACCTCAACCAGTCGGTTCGAATTCGAACTATTGTCCGAGCCGACAACCAGAAGCAAGTCCGCGTCGGACGCAACCTGCTTCACCGCAACCTGACGGTTCTCGGTTGCGTAGCAGATATCCTGCGCTGCGGGCCCAGTGATATTCGGGAAACGAACGCGCAATGCGGCGATGATGTCTTTGGTCTCATCCAGACTCAACGTGGTTTGCGTCAGGTACGCAACCCGGTTTGGATCGGGCACAGTCAGCGATGCCACCTCTTGGGGAGAGCCTACGACTTGCGTCACGATCGGAGCTTCGCCCAGCGTACCAATGACTTCATCATGATCGCGATGTCCGATCAGGATCAGCGAATAGCCTTCCTTGGCAAACTTGACCGCCTCTACGTGGACTTTGGTTACCAGCGGACAGGTCGCGTCAATCACGCGGAGCTTACGAAGTTTGCTGGCCTCCCGCACTTCGGGTGAAACACCGTGGGCGCTATAAATCACGCGCTCGCCATTTGGAACCTCTTCCACACTGTCAACAAAGATGGCGCCCTTGCCCTGAAGTTCCTCGACTACGAAGCGGTTGTGAACGATCTCTTTGCGCACGTAAATGGGGGGCCCGAAGGCCTCGAGAGCGATGCGGACAATGTCAATTGCTCGGACGACGCCAGCGCAGAAACCGCGTGGCTTCAGAAGCAGCAATGTCTTATCTTCAACGGTAGTAGCTTTGGACACGTTTACCCCAGTCTTTTGGTTTCCTAAAGGATACACTTTTCCACTCTGGAATTACCTACAAAACTATCGGAAAGTACCAGCTTGGTCAATGTAAGCTCTAGAAACGGATAGGATTAGCAGCGATTGGGGATTTTGGGGTGTTAAATGGGAGGCGGGTTATGCGTTGGTCTTCAGCATCTGCTCGGCATGCTTCCTCGAAGTATCCGTGAGTTTGGCGCCGCTCAACATGCGGGCGATTTCTTCGGTGCGCTCTTGACCCATGATTGGCCGGATGGTGGTTCGCGCGCGTCCTGCCGAATCCTTTTTTTCGATCAGGTAATGATGATCGGCGAAGGTCGCGATCTGAGGAAGATGCGTCACGCAAAGGACCTGATTTGCCTGCGCCAGGCTTTTCAACTTTTTGCCGACTGCCTCGGCAGCACGTCCGCCGATGCCGGTGTCAATTTCGTCGAAGACCATGGTCCGCTGGGAACCTGTGGACTTCTTTTTTCCCAGCAGTGAAGTCCTGCCGCCAGATCCGGATTCCACACTGACCTTCAGTGCCAGCATTACGCGAGAGAGCTCTCCGCCGGAGGCGATGTCTTCAAGTTTCCGTAACGGCTCCGCGGGATTGGTCGCGATCATGTAAGTGACATGGTCGAAGCCGCTGACGGTCCAGTTCCCTTCTTCGTCCGTCCCGCTTACTTCAATTTGGAAATTGGATTTGATCGCGAGATCATTTATTTCGGCTTCGACCAAGCGCTCGAGTTTGCGAGCCGCCTCATAACGCCTTTTGGAAACAGCTCGTGCAGTGCTCAAATATTTTTCTGCCGCCTGCTGCTGTTCACCACGCAACCGTTGCAGCACTTCGTCTTTATTCTCCATCTCGGAAAGTTTGCGGCCAACTTCATTCCCACAGGTAATGACTTCTTGTAACTTCGCTCCATATTTGCGCTTTAACCGATCAATGACGGCCAGCCGGTCCTCCACTTCCGCAAGATTTTCGGGAGAAGCCTGAATGCCGCCAGCATAGTCGCGGAGAGTAGCTCCCACATCTTCCACGCTGATACGCGCGGTTTCGAGAGCTTCCATCGCGTCACCAAGCTTTGGTTCGTAGCGGACCAATTCCTCAACGTGCTTTTGCGCTGCGCGCAGAGAAGCTGAAGTAGAAGCATTGCCCTCGTATAGAAGATCGAACGCGTTCAATGCTGCGTTATAAATCTTCTCTGCGTTGGCCAGGACACGCTTCTCGGCTTCCAAACGCTCATCCTCGCCGGGTTGGAGCTTGGCGTCCTCGATTTCCCGTTTCTGGAACGTCCAGAGATCGAGGAGTCGAAGGCGGTCCTGCTCTCCGTGCTCTAACTCTTCGATGCGTGCTCCGATATTCCTCCATTGCAGGAATGCTTGAGATGTCGTGTCCGTCTGTATGCCTGCAAACGAATCGAGCAATCCAAGTCTGGAGGTGGCATCAAACGCCATTATGGATTCGTTTTGCGCATGAACGATGGCGAGATGCGGGGCCAGTTGGCGAAGCACGGTGACTGTGGCCGGCTGGTTATTGATGTAGACACGTCCTTTACCAGCAGCAGAAATTTCGCGCTTTAAGATAACAGAGCCGTCTGCGGAATCAATTCCGTTGGTCTCAAAAATGTCGGCGACCGCTTTTTCGGCTCCGCCTTCAATTTCGAATACCGCAGATAAGACCGCTTTTTCAGTGCCGGCGCGAATTACTTCCGATGAGGCTTTTTCTCCAAGGAGTAGGGCCAAGGCGTCAATCAGAATGGATTTGCCGGCTCCGGTTTCTCCGGTGAGCAGGTTGAGTCCACCGGCAAACTCCACCGCCAGGTTATCAATGACCGCGTAATTTTCCAGCCGCAGTTCGATAAGCACGGGCCGCCGTGGGAGTCAGGAAGTTGTGCGCAGAATAGCACGAACGAGAAAAAAGATTCGCAACAACTGAAAAAACGTACCGCGCAGCCGCGATCAATTTTCAATTAGCGTCAGCGCCGGTCTCCAAACTCCCCAAATCAATAGCTCTAAACATTAACTCCTATTGCTACATAGGATTCGCCCTCCTTTGTCGTCACCAACCTTGGTCTATAATCCAGACCAAGCATCCCACTAAAAACCAAATGCATTTTCCTAATCTGTTTTCTCTAATTATTGGCGGCCAGATTACCGACCTCGTGAGTGAGACTGGCCCAGTCGCCAAAATTGTCCTGCTTATCCTCTTGATTTTTAGCGTGATTTCCTGGTCCATCATTCTTTCCAAGTGGACTCTGCTTCGGCGCGCCCGCGTGCAGAGCGGACGTTTCATCCGCGCATTTCGGAAGGCGCAGCGCCTGCAAGACGTGGCGGCCGTTGCCGAGCAGTTTCGACCGAGTCCACTGGTAGGAGTTTTTGAAGGCGGCTTCGAAGAGTATCGCAGGCAGGGGGGAGGCAATCCGGGTAGTGTCATTCGCACTCCGGTTGCAGTCCAACGCGCCATGCAGATCGCTACTTCTGAAGAGCTAACCCGTTTCGAGCGCAACTTGCCGTGGCTCGCCATCACGGGCGCGGTCACACCGTTCATCGGATTGTTTGGAACTGTCTGGGGAATTATTGACGCGTTTCACGGACTCGGCACTGCGGGAGCTGCAACGCTACGCGCGGTGGCACCGGGAATTTCCGAAGCTCTGATTACCACTGCCGCCGGACTGGTGGCTGCCATCCCCGCAGTAATTGCCTATAACCTGATTGGCGGCTCGATTCGGGAGTTTGCCGCACGTGGCGATGATTTTGCCCTCGAAATGCTAAACGCGGTTGAGCGCCAACAGCCCATGCCGGCTCCCACTCCTTCTTACCGCACGGCAGAGATTCCCGAGGTGCGGCGGTAATGGCTTTCACGGCTGCGAACGGACGCACCCAGACCTCGCTTTCAGAAATCAATATCACCCCGCTCGTGGACGTCGTCCTGGTGTTGCTGATTATTTTTATGGTGACGGCGCCGGTGTTGCAATCGGGCATCGAGGTCGCTGTTCCTAAGACGCGCTCGGTCAAGGAAATTACCGAGGAGCGCATGGTGGTCAGCATCAATAAAGAGCAACGTGTTTTCCTAGGGAATGATCCTATCAACATCAATGAAATTGGCGCCAAGCTTCGCCAGAAGATCCGCGATCCACAGCATCAGTCTATTTTTGTCCGCGCTGATGAAAGCGTTCCCTTTGGAGCTTTTGCCACGGTGATGGACGCGGTCAAACAATCCGGGATCACCAATGTCAGCATCGTCACGCAGCCGCTAGAGTCGCATGCCAGCAAACCCTGAGATTTACCTCGAGCACGCAGACTGGGGTCGTCCTCTGGCATGGTCGGCGGCGCTGCATATTGCAATCGCGGTCAGCATCGCGCTCTACACGATCATTTCACCCGGAGGCCATGGAGGCAGTTGGGGCGCTGGAGGCGGCGGCGACGCTATGGGCGTTTCCCTGGTGTCAACTGTCCCCCTGCCTACCAAGCCGGTCGAGGCACAAAATGTGCTGGCCAACGAATCCAAGGGACTGACGCAGTCGCAGCCTAAGCCGGTCGAGAAAGAGCCGGACGCGATCCCGATTCCCGATAAAGAAACCAAGCCAAAACCGAATCCTAAAGTCAGCGTGACCCAGCAGAAGGTTCAACCGAAACCGGTCGAAGAAGTCAGCAACGTTGTTCCTTACGGAGAAGGCGGCCCGGTCAGCGGTCCTTATGGGACGTTCAGCGCCGGCGGGGCCAAGGGCGGATTCGGATTTACCGGCGGCGGCGGAGATTTTGGGACTCGCTATGCATGGTACGTGCGCGTGGTTCAGCAGAAGGTTTCGCAGAACTGGATGAAATACGAAGTGGATTCACGGATAAGCAACGCGCAGCGCGTGTATGTCACTTTTGATGTTGTCCGCGACGGAAGGCCAACAAACGTGCAGGTCGAGCAGTCCAGTGGAGTGCCTTCGCTCGATCAATCCGCGGTGCGGGCGTTGCAGCGCATTGATACTTTTGGTCCCTTGCCATCCGATTATTCGGGAAATAAAGTCTCGGTAGAGTTCTGGTTCGATTACAAGAGATAGGTGCGGAAATTCTGAGGATCAAGCTGGATTTTTATCGGAAGCCAACAGAAAAGCTAAATTTGCACAGGAGCAACTTGAATTCGAATTCTCGTAAACATACGATGTGTAATTCCATTCCTGCATTTTTTCCAGAGACCCAAGTAAAGATGACGATTGTGCGTCCCTTCTGGCTGCTTCTCCTGGCATTGTCATTAAGCATGCCTGCGGCAGCGCAGGACTGGATCAAAACCGGTACCGGGCTGGGCGTGGACAAAGTCCGTCTCGCAGCCGCAGATTTCAAGGCGTCTACGCAAGACTCGAAGAACGCCGATCTGGTGAAGACCTTCAACGACACTCTGTGGAACGACCTCAGTAATGCTGGGATCTTCGACATGGTGTCGAAGAGTTTCTATCCGCTTGGCCCTGTCGGAGCGCCCGCCGACATAAAGTTCGAAGGCTGGAGCGCTCCTCCACCGAACGCGGCCATGCTGGCTTTCGGAAACATGGGCGCATCCGGTAACAACATCACGGTCCAAGGCTGGCTCTATGACGTGAAGAACGTCACCTCTCCACAGGTTCTCGGCAAGCAGTATCAGGACGCTGCAACAACCGAAGCGGCCCGCACCATCGCCCACAAATTTGCAGATGAGATTATTTTTCGCTTGGGCGGCGGTATTAACGGCATCGCGGAGACCAAACTCTATTTTGTCAGTAGCCGGGGCGGTCACAAAGAAATCTGGGGCATGGATTATGATGCGTTCAATCAGCACGAACTGACTCACCTCGGTTCGATTTCTCTGTCTCCACGAATTTCGCCGGACGGTTCCCGGCTGGCCTTCAGTTCCATGACTAAGTCGGGATGGGAAATCTTGATGTACTCGACCGAACTAAATCGCGTGGTCAGTTTTCCAAAATATAGCGGGACAAATCTTTCTCCCGCATGGTCGGCGGACGGAACAAAGTTGGCGCTCTCGTCGTCTCGCTCGGGGAATCCAGAAATCTTCGTAGCCGACGCCTCGGGCGCGAACTTGAAGCGTGCTACATCCGACCCGGGTCCAGATGTTTCTCCCGTGTGGAATCCCAAGACCGGTTCACAGATCGCGTGGGTAAGTGGGCGCAGCGGCTTGCCACAGATTTACACCATGGAATCCGATGGCACCAACGTTCAACGCATCACTGATCAAGGGTATGCAGTATCCCCGGCGTGGTCTCCTAACGGACAGTTCCTGGCATTCTCCTGGGTACGTCATTACGGCCCGGGAGCGCCTGGAGCAGCCGATATTTACTTAATGGACATCGCCAGCAAACAGTGGGTACAACTGACGCACGACGGCGGCAGAAACGATTTTCCATCGTGGTCTCCGGATGGACGCCACATTGTTTTCCAATCCAGCCGTTCAGGCACCGAACAAATTTGGACTATGCTGGCGGATGGAACCGAGCAAAAACAATTAACTTTTACTGGGAAAAACAGTCAGCCTAACTGGAGTTGGAAATAGCGGCATTTTATTCAAAGAGGAATTTGTTGAACCAAGCCCGGTAGCAACGGAGCATTACCGCGTTGACCCGATTCGCAGCAAGCGCCGCAGGCTGATGGCGCACAAAATATCGCAGGAGGAAAAGTGAAAAGATTACGACTGAATTGGATCACACTGATATTCGCACTGGGCGCCATTATGTTCCTTGGGGCCTGCCACAAGAAAACCGCTCCACCACCGCCACCACCGCCGCCTCCGCCCGCGCCGACGAGCGCGTCACTGACCGCCAATCCCTCAACTGTAGAACGCGGCCAGTCCACGACGCTGAGTTGGGAGACAACAAACGCTACCGACGTTAGTATTGACGGCATCGGCGCCGTGCAGAACAGCGGCTCACAAAAAGTGACGCCGACTGATTCGACGACCTACACCCTGACTGCCAAAGGTGCGGGAGGAACGCAAACTGCCACCGCGCGAGTCACGGTGACGGCGCCTGCGCCACCGCCGCAACAAACGCAATCGTCGGCCACCGAGGAAGAACTGTTTTCACAGAGCGTGAAAGACATTTACTTCGCCTACGATAAAGGGGACATCGGTTCCGACCAGCAGTCCGCGATCCAAGCTGACGTTGCGTTCCTTCGCCAGCATCCTAATATCACCTTTACGATCGAAGGACACTGCGACGAGCGCGGCTCAACGGAATACAACCTGGCGCTGGGCGACACCCGGGCTAACGCCGTGAAACAGGTACTGGTTTCTGGTGGAGTTAGTTCCGACCACGTGAAGACCATCAGCTACGGTAAAGAGAAGCCGTTCTGCTCCGAGTCGAATGAGCAGTGCTGGCAGCAGAACCGTCGCGGCCACTTCGTCTATCAGAAGTAATCTCAGCAAAGGGCGAGGCGGGTGCCTCGCCCTTTTTTATTTCTACGCCGGCGCCGCGCTCGCTTTTCCACAATGTCGCCGGACGGCGTGGCTGCATGTATCCTGTTAAAGCACCTCTCATACACATTGCGATACGGATTAAATTATGAAAATCCAAATAATGAAGATTGCCAACATTCGACTTGCTGCTGCTGCAGTTTTAGCCGGTGCCCTTTGCTTGGGAACCTCTCCTGCCTTCGCGGTCAACCGCGACATTGTTGAACTCCAGACCCAGGTGCAGGCCTTGCAAGATCAGATGGCCCGCATGCAGCAAACTTTCGATGAGCGCATGGGCGTGATGAAGAATCTGCTGGACCAGAACACCGACAGCATGAACAAGACGACTAGCGCCATCACCAGCCTCGAAAGCACATTACAGAAGCAGCAGAACGATAGTGGCAGCCATGTGGATCAACTCTCAGGTCAAATTCAGGCTTTGAACGACAGCCTAGACGAACTGAAGGCTCGGCTCTCAAAAGTTAGCAAGCAACTAGAGGACATGCAGACCGCACAGCAGAACCTAGCTACTCAGCCGCCTGCAAATGGGCAACCGGCGTTATCCGGCACACCAGATCAAACAGGGCAAGCGCCGGCGGCGCAGGCGCCAGCCCCCGATGTTCTCTATAACAATGCTCTGCGCGACTACAACGCCGCGAAAGCCGACTTAGCTTTGCAAGAATTTTCGGACTACATCAAGTACTATCCCACCACCGACCTCGCCGGAAACTCATACTTCTACCGAGCGGAACTTGAGTTTCGGCAATCAAATTTTCAGGCCGCTCTAAAAGATTACGATCAGGTGCTGCAAAACTTCCCCACCGGAAACAAAGCGCCATCAGCGCAGCTTAAGAAAGGATATGCGCTGATTGAACTCGGCCAAAAAGACGAAGGAGTCGCCGAGCTACGCAGGCTTATTCAACGGTATCCACGCACAAACGAAGCGCTGCAGGCGAGAGAAAGACTGCACAAGATGGGAGTCGCTACCACAGGTTCGACGACACGAAGGAGTCAGTAGATTAGTGCGGTCCACCCTTCGCAGAACCAAGGGCGGCACGCTCTCACGTTGGAAGGTCTAAGTCTCTCAAACAATACTTGATCTCTTTCGCAACTCCGGTCACTCGCATTCCATCCTGCACTATTAGTTTGCAAGAAAGCGCTGCTCTGTTCTTAGTTCCCTGACCTAAAACGAAGTTCACACGGCAGTACTGACAATCTTCGTTCCAGCAGAACCTTCCGTAAGAGATCGCTTCTGGGGCAAGATATTGAAAGCAGCGCAGGATTGGATTATTTTCCGGCACATCAAAGGGCTTTCCCAGAATTTCGATTTTTACAAGCCTTTGAAATGGACGGAAAACTTCGTTGGAAAGAACCATTCGACCTTGCCTGACTTAGTTTTTCTAATGTTGTCCGTTGCCGGATTGGCGCTCATTCGAAATACGGCACAAATCAAGAAAAGCTTGGTGGATACGAGTGTCGTCGCTTAGTTCAGGATGGAATGTCGCTGCCATGATTTTTCCTTGCTGGACCGCGACCGGGTCTCCGCCTTCGGTGGCAAGCACTTCAACTTCCGGGCCGAGGCGCTCAATTTTTGGCGCGCGGATAAAAACCATTTCGGCTGGGATATCCTTGAGATGCTTTGGCAGGAAGTGGCCTGACCGAATAGAGCTGTCAATCTGGCGTCCATAAGCATTTCGGCGGACAGTGATGTCAATCGCGCCCAACCCGGTCTGCTTTGGGTTCTCTACTTCTTTAGCCAACAAAATCGCGCCCGCACAAGTGCCCAACGTAGGCTTTACGCTGACAAACTCTTTCAACTTTTCGAATCCAGCTTGACCCAGGAGCTTCAAGAATGTGCCGGACTCCCCGCCCGGAATTACCAGGCCGTCAATTTCATCGAACTGCTCCGGTTTCTTGACCAGCACCACTTCCGCGCCCAACTCCATCAGGCGCTTCCGGTGAGCGTCAAAATCGCCCTGCAGCGCAAGGACGCCGATTCTCATGGAATGTGATCTCCGGTAGTTTGAGTTACTGGACGGTCAGGTATTGCAGCGCAACGGTATTGGCTGAAGCTCGCTACCAGCCGCGTTTCTGCAGCATCTGAGCTTCATCCAATCCGGAAATTGCCAGCCCCTTCATCGCTCCGATGAGATCTTCACTCACTTCAAGTAATACTTTAGGGTCATTGAAGTGTGTCGCCGCCTTTACGATGGCGCGCGCTCGAAGGGTAGCTTCTTCAGGATCTGCGAACATGGTCGAGTCTTTCATGAAAATGCCGGAGCCCACGAATACTGCTTCCGCTCCTAACTGCATGACGAGTGAGGCATCGGCGGGAGTCGCGATTCCTCCGGCGGAGAAATTTGGCACTGGCAGCTTCCCTTCCTTCGCTACCAGCTTTATCAACTCGTAAGGCGCGCCATGCTCTTTAGCCTTTGCGTAGAGTTCTTCTTCTCCGAGCACGGTGAGAATTCGCATCTCTTGCACGATCTGTCGGATGTGCTTCACGGCATGCACGACATCGCCTGTGCCGGCCTCTCCCTTGGTGCGAATCATGGCCGCGCCTTCCGCGATGCGCCGCAAGGCCTCTCCAAGATTGCGCGCGCCGCATACGAAGGGGATGCTAAACGCGTGCTTGTCCACGTGGTGCGCCTCGTCGGCCGGGGTCAGCACTTCGGACTCGTCAATGTAATCCACGCCAAGCTCCTGCAGAATTTGCGCTTCGGCAAAATGTCCGATGCGGCACTTGGCCATCACCGGAATCGAAACGGCGGCCATGATTTCGCGGATCTTTTTGGGGGAGGCCATGCGGGCCACGCCACCCTCGGCGCGGATTTGCGCGGGCACGCGCTCAAGGGCCATCACAGCAACTGCCCCCGCCTCTTCGGCAATCTCCGCTTGCTTGGAATCGGTGACGTCCATAATGACGCCGCCCTTCAGCATCTCAGCCAAGCCGGTCTTTAGACGCAGGCTGGTCGAATTTCCATTTTTCTGTGACATGATTGACTCATTTCTGGATCGTGGAAAAGCCCCGCAACGTCGCGATTCGGAGCGCAGTTGGATGGCCGTCCTAAAATGGACAAATCCAATGCTTTATTCTACAACGCTCGACTACATAATCGCCCGTTTACGCTCTTTTCGCTGCTGTTAACGCATCACGTGCCGGGCAAGCATTCGGGCAGGATCAATCGCAATGAATGTCGCTTTACCGCGGGCAAGCACTTCTCCCTTGGCATTGAGGATTTCAGCGACATTCAAGTGGCGCCGTCCGCGCACCCGCAATTCTCGTGACTCAACTGTCAGCGGCGTCCGCAGTGGGACAGGCTTTAAGTAATCCACCGTCATCTGTGAGGTCAATGCAACAACTTCGCGTAGTTTATTCACCTTACCCATGGCGTCGTCGAGAATGGTGGCGATGATTCCGCCATGACAGTGGCCGGGCGGCCCGGTGTAGCGCTTGCTGAGCCGGAAATGGCAGGTGAAGCATTTGCGCTGTTCGTCGTAGATAAAGTTCAAGTGCATGCCATGGGGATTATTCTTGCCACAGGCAAAACAGAAATTCTTTTGCAGCTTGAGATATTTGGTGCCGTATCCGCGATCTCGCGATGCCTTTTGCATGGCGTTATTCTAGTGGAGGTCGCACTTCAGATTAAGATTTCTGGGCAACCAACTCCGCAACTCCCCGGCCAGCGATCGTCTCGTTGTAATGCAGAATCTTCAGCTCCGCGAATGATCTGAGTAGCTCATTCTCTTGCAATAAGTGCATCGGATGACTGGGTCCTGAGCCGAACTGCGGATGCAGGTGCGTGTAGGTTTTGTAAACGATTAGGCCGCCGGGAGAGAGCGCCTTAACAAGTTCGGGAAAAATCTCACGCTCCAAATAAAAAAACACTGCTACCAGATCGTAATGTTCTCGGGCCCGAAATTTGGTCGCGTCGGCTATTTCGAATTTGATTTTGCCGGCTTGCGGGCCGACACTTTCCTGCGCTTTGGCAAGTCCTGCTTCTGAGATGTCCATCAAGGTAACCGTCCAGGCCCGTTCAGCCAGCCAAATGGAATGACGCCCAATGCCTCCAGCCAAATCGACCGCCTTCCCGCCGTCTGGAAAAATGGGCTGGATGAATTCATTAAAGGCCTCCGCTAGAAAAGGATCGGGAACCAATGACAGATGGGATCCGTCGCGATATCGCCTATTCCAACTTTCACGCTCGTTTTCTGACATGAATTACCTCAATATTGCTCGCCCCTCGGCGACGCCGTGATCGGTCTTACCATCTAACTAAGCGGCACAGGGTGACACGGGGCAATAACGCGGTCGCTTAGTGGCTACTTTTGGTAATCTAACTCGAACTCTTGCATCTTTGTCGTCCGAAAGGAAAACTGCTTGGTGCCTAATTATCAGATCGTCCGAAGTTGTTTATTGATGTGTATCGCGGTTGTGTTTTTTGCCAACATGTCTTCAGCTAGCGACGACGCGAAAACTTTGCCTGGAGAAGCGACATTCAAGGCAAGATGCATTCTTTGTCACGGCAGCGACGGAACTGCGAACACTAACATGGGCAAGCAACTTCAGGCTCGCGACTTGCATAGCCGCGAAGTGCAAAAGCTGAGCGACGCCGAAATGAAGCAGATCATTGGCCAGGGCAAGGGCAACATGCCTCCGTTCGAGGGCCAATTGAGCAGCGAGGAGATCACTCAGGTCGTTAAGTACGTGCGCCAGTTCGGCAAGAGGAAATAGAAAGCGTTAGCACCGCTGGCATCGGCCAGTTTTTAGTCAATTTTATGGCTACGTCAATATCACCGACTGCCCGCCATCCGCAAATCGGACGCGGTGGCGGCAGTTTGCCTCCGTCGCTCGGTCGCGGAGGCGACGACAACCGCGGCTGGGATGGCTCCCCCGACTATCAGCAGCGGCTGCGACGTGCGCGGTTGGGTCTGATGATAGCCATTGCACCGATCATGATGATGTTTGTGGCCTTCACGGCTGCTTACCTGGTCCGCAAAGGAGTGCCGGATTTCGCGGATCGTACCGACATCTTTGTTCACGATTGGATGCGCATCAAGCTGCCGGTCCAACTCTTGCTGGTAAATACGTTTTTACTACTGGCTGGCAGCGTGACTATTGAATTGGCGCGGCGGCGAATTGGGCGCGAAGTCGCTCTGGCGCCGGCAATTTCTATCCCGGGGATTTCGCTTGGACGGGAACCAAATGTGTCCTGGCTGCCAATAACAGCGGTGCTCGGGGTTGGCTTCCTCGCGGGTCAGTGGATGGCGTGGCAGGAATTGGCCGCGCGTGGTTTTTATCTGGCGACCAGCGCGAGCAGTTCGTTCGTATACATATTGACGGCGGCGCACGGCCTCCACTTGCTGGGAGGATTGCTGGTGCTGCTCTACGCAGTTATTGCCGCGCTATTGCACCGCCCGGTCGAAGCGCGTTTGATTGTTGTAGATGTCACCGCCTGGTACTGGCACTTCATGGCGGTGCTGTGGATCTACATATTTATTCTCTTGCAGTTCGCACAATAACCTCTTCTGTCGTCTGCAATCGCGATTGTATCTGCTTGTTATAATAGAAAGATTCTGTGACCCTTCCGACGTTGCCTGATGCCTCGTGGGACGCATGGAGGCCAGTTCAGTCCACATATATTGACGCATTCGAGTGAACATCTTTATCCGGAATGTCTACTGAAACCATAGTTGTCCGCGGGGCGCGAGTCCACAATCTCAAGAACATTGATTTTGAGATTCCGCATAATTCCCTGACTGTGGTCACGGGAGTCTCGGGCTCGGGCAAATCTTCGCTTGCGTTCGACACGATCTACGCCGAAGGACAGCGTCGCTATGTTGAGTCTTTATCGGCCTACGCGCGGCAATTTTTGGAACGTATCGAAAAGCCTGATGTGGACGTGATTGACGGCATTGCTCCTGCAGTAGCCATTCGCCAGAAAAACACGACGCGTAATCCGAGGTCAACGGTTGGCACTGCGACTGAGATTTACGATTATCTACGGCTGCTCTACGCTCGCATCGGACGCACTTATTGCATCCAGTGCGGAGCACAAGTCAAACGAGATTCGGTGGACGAGGTCGTGGACGCCGTCCTCCGACTCGGTGGGGAGACACGGCTGAACGTCTTCTTTCCCTTGCAGTCCGCGGAATCGCCCCTTCCCGACACGCAGAATGTTTCTCCCTCTAAGAGTCGGCCCGATCACAAGCCCCTACGGAAAAAGAAGACGGCACCCCCCGTCGAGGCGTTGTCTGAGCATCTGAAAGCGCGCTTGTTCGAGTTGCGCCAGCGCGGTTTCAATCGTCTTTTTCAGGATGGCCAGATTTTCGAATTTTCGAGTCCCGAATCGTTGCTTGATATCAATTTCGCCAAACCCGTGTTTCTTCTGGTGGACCGCATCGTAGTTTCTCCAGAGAGTCGCGCACGGATAGTGGACGCTATCGAGAGCAGCTACCGCGAGGCTGGCGAAGTAATCTTCGAAACCGCGCCACAGAGCGAAGAACCCTCGCAGCGGCTACGCTTCTCGCATCGTTTTGAGTGTAAGCATTGCAACATTCGTTACGAAGAACCTGAGCCGCGGCTTTTTTCGTTTAACAATCCCTACGGCGCTTGCGGACATTGCCAGGGGTTCGGCAACACCATTGACTTTGATCTCGGACTGGTGATTCCGGATGTATCCAAGACCCTAAACGAGGGCGCCATCGAGCCGTGGACGAAACCGAAGTATCGTCCCCTCTTTACGGAACTGAAACGCTTCGCACGCCAGGAACAAATTCCGCTGGATGTACCCTGGGCCGAACTCAACGCAGAGCATCAGAATCTAGTTGTTCATGGGGAAGGGCGGTTCCCTGGTGTTCGCGGATTTTTTAATCACCTCGAACGTAAGAAATACAAACTGCACGTGCGAGTTTTCTTGAGCCGTTATCGTGGTTATTCCACTTGCTCGAATTGCGATGGCGCTCGGTTGCGGACAGAAGCCCGCCAGGTGAGGATCAATGGCAAGAACATTTGCGAAGTCTGCTGCATGACTGTCGAACAGTCGCAAAAGTTCTTCACAGAGCTTGACCTCACGGCTCAGGAAGCGGGCATCGCAGACAAACTTCTTCAAGAAATCAAGGAGCGTCTCCGTTTTCTGCATGAGGTAGGGCTTGAATACCTCACGTTGAACCGGCTTTCGTCCACGCTATCGGGCGGAGAAGCACAGCGCATTCAGCTTGCGACTTCTCTGGGCTCACGCCTAGTTGGCACGTTGTATGTACTGGACGAGCCCTCCGTGGGACTTCACAGCCGCGACACTCATCGCCTCATCAAGATTCTTCATGACCTGCGTGATCTCGGAAATACGATCCTTGTGGTCGAGCACGATCCCGATGTAATGCGCGCATCCGATACGATTCTCGATCTGGGTCCAGGCGCAGGTGAAAATGGCGGTAAAGTTATCGCTGCGGGGACCTACGATCAGATCCAGCACATGCCGACTTCACTGACCGGACGCTATCTCTCTCATGAGCTGCGAATTCAGTTGCCCCCCGCGCGGCGGAAACCGGGACGCCAGCAGATAAACATTTTCGGGGCGCGTATTCACAACCTGAAGAAGCTCGATATTTCTATCCCGCTGGGGATGATCGTTGCGATTACGGGCGTCTCAGGCTCGGGCAAATCAACTCTTCTGCACGACGTTGTGTATCCGGCATTGGCGGCGGCAAAGAAGCAGTCGAACGGAAGTGCCCCGGTGGCTGCAGGATGGACAGGAATAGATGGAGAAGACTTCATAGATGAGGTTGTATTGGTGGACCAGTCACCAATCGGCCGCACGCCGCGATCGAATCCGGTGACATACATTAAGGCCTTCGATGCAATCCGCGAACTTTTCGCGTCTCTGCCTGAATCAAAAAAGCGATCGTTCACCCCCGGACACTTTTCGTTCAACATCCCTGGAGGACGGTGCGAAAACTGTCAGGGCGACGGCACCGTCACAGTCGAAATGCAATTTCTCGCTGATGTCGAACTTATTTGCGAGGAATGCAAAGGTACGCGCTATAAACCACAAGTGCTTGAAGTCCGTTATCGTGGCAAAAACATTCACGAAGTGCTGGAAATGACCGTCAAAGAGGCGCTCTCCTTTTTTGCCAATGTGCCTAAGATAGCTGACAAGTTGCGCGTGCTCGACGAAGTAGGGCTTGGATATCTTCGTCTCGGGCAGTCTGCCACAACGCTATCCGGTGGCGAGGCGCAACGCATGAAGCTGGCCGCCCATTTACAACCCGCAGCAAGAGCAATCGGGCGGACATCGAGCGGCAGTTCAGCGCGAACTCGCCGGAACATCCTATATATTTTCGACGAGCCCACCACCGGGCTTCACTTTGATGACATCAGCAAACTACTTTCCGCCTTCCGCCGTCTAATTGAGGCCGGTGGTTCAATTCTGGTGATTGAGCACAACATGGAAGTGATTAAAACTGCAGACTGGGTCATTGATCTCGGCCCTGAGGGTGGCGAGCGCGGCGGATACCTGGTGGGAGCCGGCACGCCCGAGACCATCGCGGCGCTTCCCAATTCGTATACCGGAAAATATCTGGCGGAAGTCCTGAACGTGAACGAATACGTGCATTCCAATGGCCAGCACTAATCATTCTGCGTCTGTTCTGCTCGCAGTTGTTGTGATCTTTGCCGCTCCAGTTTCTGCCCAAGATAGTGGGCATGCTGTCCACCACCGCAAAGTAGTAGAACAGACTTCCGCAGCTTCAGCCGATCTCAGCAATGCAGAAAGTGCGATTGAGAAGAAAGACTATCCCTTAGCCCTACAGTTGCTGCAGAAGGTCGTCGCCGCAACTCCGAACGACTATCAGGCATGGTTTGATCTCGGCTTTGTAAAAAACGCTATCGGACAGCCGGACGAGTCCATTGCGGCGTACCGTAGATCCGTCGCCATTAAGCCGGATGTTTTCGAATCGAATCTCAACCTCGGCCTGATGTTGCAAAAAGCCGGACAGCCGGGTGCAGAACAATTCCTGCGGGCCGCAACCGGCCTTAAGCCCACCTCCCATGCCGAAGAAGGAATAGAACGCGCATGGCTGTCTCTTGGCCGCTTGCTTGAAACCAGCAGGCCTGGCGATGCCATCGAAGCTTATCGAAAGGCGTCGGCGTTGCAGCCGAAAGA
>JALYIM010000180.1 GCA_030775785.1 Acidobacteriota bacterium | reverse complement strand
TCACGCCGCACACCAAGTTCAAGGCCGAAGTTTACATTCTGACCAAAGAAGAAGGTGGACGACATACGCCCTTCTTCAAGGGATACCGTCCGCAATTCTATCTGCGAACAACAGACGTGACCGGGGTAGCGGAGTTGCCGGCGGGCACGGAGATGGTGATGCCGGGCGACAACGTGAGCCTGGTGATTGAACTGATCACGCCGGTGGCGATGGAAAAGGGACTCCGTTTTGCCATCCGCGAAGGTGGACACACGGTCGGAGCAGGCACCATCTCGGAGATTGTGAAGTAGTTAAGCTTTCGCGGGCGAGACCGCCCGCGCCACATAAATCGAATAGCGGCTTGCAACTTGCCGCCAGTTCTTTTTTTCCGGAGGGCCGGAAGAGGATAGAGAGCAAAAGTGATAGGAAACGAAAAAATTCGCATCAGGCTGAAGGCTTACGACTACCGCATCCTCGATCAATCCACCGGAGAGATTGTGGATACGGCGCGACGTACGGGCGCACAAATTGCGGGGCCGATTCCATTGCCCACCATGAAGAACAAGTATTGCGTGCTGCGCTCTCCCCACGTGGACAAAAAGTCCCGTGAGCAGTTCGAGATTCGCACGCACAAGCGCTTGCTCGACATTTTGGATCCCACGCCGCAAACAGTTGACGCATTGATGAAGCTCGATCTTCCCGCCGGAGTGGATGTCGAGATCAAGGCATTTGGCAAGGAACATAAATAGAAAGCAGCAGGCCGCTCGGATTGAATGAATCCGAAGCTCCCCAGCCAATAGTCAGTGATCGTGCTGCCAAGCTGGGCTTTAGCGGAGAGAAAGAAAAATGGCAAGAGTGACTGGAATCTTGGGAAAAAAAGTCGGCATGACTCAGCTCTTCGACGATAAGGGCGATATTCATCCCGCGACTGTACTGCAGGCGGGGCCGTGTGTGGTCACGCAACAGAAGACGCAGACGCGCGATGGATACGTGGCTGCGCAAATCGGATTGGTCGAATTTGTAAAGCAGTCGCGTTTGACCAAGCCGATGCAGGGACATCTCGGCAAAAACAATTTGCCGCCGGTTAAGTTCGTCCGCGAAGTGCCGGTCGAAGTGGAAGAGAAAGCCCAGGCCGATGACGATGCCGCGATTGCATTGAAAGCCGGCGACCGGGTGCTGGTGGATATGTTTGAGGGCGAGCGCTTTGTGGACATCGTCGGCATCAGTAAAGGACGAGGCTTCGCCGGAGTCGTGCGACGGCATCATTTTGCAGGTGGGCCAAAGTCGCACGGTTCGATGTTTCAAATTACCGGGTCCATCGGATCTTCCGCGTTTCCATCGCGAGTTTTTAAGGGAATGCGCATGTCCGGACATATGGGCGTGGACCGGGTGACGGTCCGCAACTTACGCGTTCTTGGGGTAGACAAGGAAGACAATCTGCTGGTGGTCGAGGGCAGCGTGCCCGGGCCGAATGGCGGATACCTGGTGATCACCAAGGCCAAGAAGCCACCCAGAGAGCGCCGCGGATTTGCCGGGTCGGCAACAGTTGATCCTTTGAAGGCAGCCAAGCGCGCGGCCAAGAAGGGATAGCGCGAGAAACGATATGGCAAGCATAGACATTCACGATTTAAGCGGAGCCAAGGTTGGCAGCTTCGACCTCGCCGATGAAATCTTCGGTGCGGTGAACGAAGACTTGCTGTGGGAAGCGGTGAAGCATTACCGCGCCGCGCAGCGTGCCGGTACGCACGCCACCAAAAATAAGAAACTGGTTTCTGGTTCCGGAAAAAAACTCTGGAAGCAGAAGGGCACGGGGCGGGCCCGCGTGGGCTCAATCCGCTCGCCGCTGTGGAGGCATGGTGGCACAGTGCATGGTCCGCAGCCACGCTCTTACGATTACACGTTTCCGCGTAAGAAGCTGTTGGGCGCATTGCGATCGGCGCTGGCGGCAAAGTTTGCCGATGGCAAGCTGATCATTGTGAATACCTTCGAGATGAAAGAGCCCAAGTCGAAAGTGTTTCGCGGCGCGCTCGACAAGTTGAAGGTGGACAGCACGGTGTTGCTGGTAGAAACTGCGAGCCACCAGAATAAGAACCTGCACCTGAGCTCGCGAAATCTTCATGGCGTGGAGCTAGTGAGTGGAAACGAAGTTCATCCATATCACTTGTTGCGCTACGACCGCGCGATTTTCTCGCACGATTCCATCGAGAAGCTGCAAGTGTCGTTGAAGAGTTCGGTGTCGAAGCGTCAGCATCCAGCCGGGGGCAATGAAGGCAAGGGCGAAGCGAAGCCTGAGAAGAAGGCATCGCGGACGCCCAAACGTAAAGCGCGTCCTGAAAAAGCTGCGGAGGTGGCCTGATGAAATCCGCATACCAGATTTTGCAGCGCCCGGTAATTACTGAGAAGGGTTTAGCAATCAAGGAAAACCAAAACACGCTGGTTTTTCAGGTGGCGAAGGCCGCGACCAAAACCGAAATTAAGCAGGCAGTGCAGGGGATTTTCAAGGTGAAGGTGCACTCGGTTCGAACCGCGAACTATCCGGGAAAAGAACGTCGGCGGGGAAAGTTCGCCGGCTATCGTCCCGACTGGAAAAAGGCATTTGTAAGGTTGAAGGCGGGCGAGAAAATGCCGGAGTATGCACAGAATTTGTAAGGCAGCTGTCAGCTCAGAGCTGAACGCAGATAGCTAAACAACGAAGAGTACTTATGCCAATCAAGACCTACAGACCGACAACCCAGACGCTGCGCTACCGTACCACCATCGTCAACGACGATATTACTTCCACGCAGCCGCACAAGCCGTTGCTTGAGCCTAAGCCGCGCACCGGTGGAAGGCGCAACAGTGGGCAGACCACCATGCGATTTATTGGCGGTGGCCACAAGCGCAAGCTGCGCATTATTGATTTCAAGCGCGACAAGACTGGGATTCCCGCGACGGTGGCGACCATTGAATACGATCCCAACCGCTCCGCTCGCATTGCTTTGCTGAGCTATGCCGATGGTGAGAAGCGTTACATCGTGCAGCCTGATGGTTTGAAGGTTGGACAAAAATTACTGAGCGGTCCCGAGGCCGACATCCTGGTGGGCAACGCTTTGCCGCTGCGCAATATTCCTCCGGGCACCACGATCCACAATATTGAACTGAAACCGGGCAAGGGTGCCCAGATGGTGCGCTCGGCCGGCGGTTCGGCTCAGTTGGTCGCGAAGGAAGGCGATTACGCACTGGTGAAGTTGCCTTCGGGCGAGATCCGCAAAGTCGCGCAGGATTGCATGGCGACGATCGGACAGGTAGGCAACAGCGATCACGAGAATGTCACCATTGGGAAAGCTGGCCGATCGCGCTGGCTGGGGAAGCGTCCTCACAACCGCGGAGTTTCGATGAATCCGGTGGACCATCCACACGGAGGTGGTGAGGGGAAGACTTCAGGCGGACGGCATCCTGTAACCCCGTGGGGACAGCCGACCCGCGGATACAAGACACGCAACAACAAGCGTACGGACGCATTCATTGTGAACCGTCGCGGCAAGAAGTAACGCAAGAAACGAAAGCTGAGATCTGACTTATGGCACGTTCAACAAAAAAGGGACCGTTCGTGGATGGCCACCTGCAAGTGCGGGTGGATGGCATGAACGCCCGCAATGAGAAGAAGGTGCTGCGCACTTGGTCGCGGCGCTCGACAATTATTCCGGAGATGGTAGGACATACCATCGCAGTGCACAACGGAAAGAAATTTATTCCGGTGTACATCACGGAAAACATGGTTGGCCACAAACTCGGCGAATTCAGTTTCACCCGCCAGTTCAAGGGCCATTCGATGAAGGCAGCCACTGAAACGGCGGCCCGGCCCGCGCCTGCTCCAGCGGGCGGAGCGGCAGCGCCCAAGGCATAGAGGGAGACGCAAATGGAATTCAAAGCTCAAGCACGTTACATGCGCGTCTCGCCGCAAAAGGCACGACTGGTGCTGGACCTGATTAAAGGCAAGCGCGTGGAAGAAGCGCTCAACACGCTGGTATTTACCAAGAAGCGGGTGGCCGCCACAGTGGAGAAGTTGCTGCGGTCGGCGCTCGAGAATGCGAACTACCTGAGCTCGGGAAAAAATATTGACGTGAACGTGGACAATCTTTACGTCAAGCATGCGGTGGCGAACGATGGTCCGCGGATGAAACGTATTCGTCCTGCGCCCATGGGGCGGGCATTTAGATACGTGCGGCGTATTTCACATATTGAAATTGCGCTTGCGGAACGCGGCCGAAGCGGCGAAGAACTGGCCACGGTGGTAGGAGAACAGAGTTCTAGTACCAAGGCTTCTGGCAAGCCCAAGACGAAAGCTCAAGCAAGAGGTAAAGCGCCGGCGAGAGGTAAGGCCAAGGGCAACAAGAAGCCGGAAAAGAAGTTTGCAGGAACGCGCTAGACAAACGTTGGAATTTAGAAGCAAGTTAACTGATTTTCAGGAGCATCATGGGACAAAAAGTCCATCCTTATGGTTTTCGCCTCGGCTACACCAAGCCGTGGAAGTCACGCTGGTTTGTCGAGAAAGATTACGACAAGCTTTTGCTCGAAGACGTCAAACTGAAGAAAGAGCTGAAGGACAAGCTCAAGTCCGCGGGCGTTAGCTCGATCGAGGTTGAGCGTCCGGGAAACAAACTGCGCGTCATTATCAAGACCGCGCGTCCGGGCATCATCATCGGACGCAAAGGAGCTGAGATTGACAAGCTGAAGGTGGACGTGCAGAAGCGCACCGGCCGCGAAGTGTACATAGACATCCAGGAAGTCCATAAGCCGGAACTGGATGCGCAACTGGTCTCGGAAGCGATCGCGCTGCAACTTGAGAAGCGCGTGGGATTCCGGCGCGCCATGCGCAAGTCGGTGGATTCCGCGCTGCGCTTTGGCTGCAAGGGAATCAAGGTCCGAGTAAGTGGGCGATTGAACGGAAACGAAATCGCGCGCTCCGAATGGTATCTCCAGGGCCGTCTGCCGCTGCATACTCTGCGCGCCGATATTGATTACGGCTTCACCGAGGCCCGCACCACATATGGCGTGATTGGCGTGAAGTGCTGGGTGTACAAAGGCGAGATTTTGCCGGCGGCGAAGAAGCGCGATCAACAGCAACCAGTAGGCGCATTTTAGTTAGCGTCTGCCACTAAGAAGAGTTGAGAAAAAGGATTAAGGGCTGCTTTTATGTTGATGCCGAAGAAAGTGAAGTACCGCAAACAGCAGCGCGGTCGCATGACTGGCAAAGCCTGGCGCGGAAGCGAGCTGGCATTCGGGGATTTTGGACTAAAAGTCCTCGAACCAGGTTGGATCACCGACCGGCAGATTGAAGCCAGCCGTGTCGCGATGACGCGATTTGTGAAGCGGGGCGGCAAAATCTGGATCCGCTTATTTCCAGACAAGCCGGTCACCAAAAAGCCCGCCGAAACCCGTATGGGTAAAGGCAAGGGTGCTCCGGACCACTGGGTGGCGGTAGTGAAGCCAGGGAAGATTTTGTTCGAGATGGAAGGTGTCTCGGTAACCGATGCCACCGAGGCAATGCGTTTAGCGTCACACAAGCTACCCTTGCGAACTTCGTTTGTGAAGCGGCAGTCCGCGACCCACTGAGACATGGCGGGGAGCAGCAAGAGGGAGCGAGTTTCTAGTTAAGAGCGAATTATGAAATCTGAAAAAGTTAGAAATTTTACCGACGACGAGCTTCGTCACCAGCAGAACGAACTGGGCGAGCAACTCTTCAAGCTGAAGTTTCAGATGAAGATGGGGCAAACCGAGAGCTTGAAGAAGATGCGTGGACTGCGCAAGGACATCGCGCGCGTCAAGACCGTCTCCCGTGAGCGAGAGATTGAAGCTGGCGGCACGAAAGTTGCGGCTGTCCGCAAAACGGAGAAGAAGTAATGGCTGAAAGCAATAGCAAGCAAGTTCAGGAAAACGCACCCGCCGCTGGCCGGCGCAAGGAAGTGGTTGGAGAAGTGGTCTCCAATCGCATGAAGAAGACCATCGTGGTCGAAGTGGTGCGCAAGAAGTCGCATGCGTTCTACGGGCGAGTGGTATCGAAAGCGAAGAAATTTTATGCCCACGATGAAAAGAACGAAGCGCACATTGGCGACGTAGTGAGACTGGAAGAAACTCGTCCGCTGTCCAAGCTGAAGCGGTGGCGTCTGAAGCAGATCGTGCGCAAGACAGCGCTGGCGCCGGAAATCTTAGCGGCGGCGAAAGAAGTGACTTCCTAGCGAAGGCAGCAGGATTTCAGGGAGACTGACTTATGGCTCTAATGATGAGAAGCATGCTCGAGGTCGCCGATAATTCTGGCGCCCGCAAGTTGCAGATGATTCTGCCACTCGGCGGTTCCACGGGATTGCGCGCTGGCTTGGGAGACGTCATTACCGCCAGCGTCAAGGAAGCTTCCCCCGATGGGCAGGTTAAGAAGGGGACCGTGGTAAAAGCGGTCATCGTGCGTACCCGCAAGGAATATGGACGTCGCGACGGCACTTATATTCGCTTCGATTCCAACGCGGCGGTGCTGATCAACGATGCGGGCGAGCCGGTGGGGACGCGCGTATTTGGTCCCGTGGCCCGCGAGCTGCGCGAGAAGAAGTTTTTGAAAATTGTGTCGCTCGCGCCCGAAGTTCTGTAAGTCGCTTGACTGATCGAAGATCAGATCGAAATTGAGAAAGAAGTCGAGAACCGGAAACTGAAATGAAGACTGTCATTAGAAATCACAAGCGAGTGGATATCCGGCAAAACGATACCGTCAAGGTAATCACTGGCCGCGATAAAGGGAAAGAAGGACGCGTGCTACGCGTGTTTCCGGATGCAGGCAAGCTTCTGGTCGAGCACGTCATGCTGGTGAAAAAGCATGTGCGTCCGAACCCGCAGCGCAACATCAAGGGCGGAATCGCCGAGCAGGAGAGCCGGATTGCGCTCTCGAATGTGCAACTGGTTTGCGGGACTTGCGGACCGGTGCGCATTGGTCACGAAGTTCGTGGCGACCGCAAAGTGCGCGTGTGCCGGAAGTGCGGCACGACATTGGACAAGTAGGTAAGACAAGTAAGCAAAGATAAATAAGCAGAAAAGGTATCTGAGCAATGGCGAAAGATAGAGACGCAAACAAAGACAAAAAGCCGAGGCAGGGCGAAAAGCAGCAGCAGGAGCCGAAGGTTGCGGTCGTGGCGCGTCACAGTTCCAAGGAAACGCCGCGTACGAAGCAGCTTTTCACCAAGGACGTTGCTCCCGCTCTGTTGAAGGAATTCGACCTCAAGAATCCCATGGCGGTGCCGCGGCTGCACAAGATCGTGGTGAACATGGGTGTTGGCGAAGCCACCCAGAACGCAAAGATTCTTGATCCGGCAGTGAATGAACTGGGGCAGATTACGGGACAGAAGCCGGTCGTGACTCGAGCCAAGAAATCCATCGCCGCATTTAAAGTGCGCGAAGGGATGCCGATTGGCGCGATGGTAACTCTGCGAGGTGATCGCATGTACGAATTTTTCGACCGCTTGGTGAATGTGGTGCTGCCTCGCGTCCGCGATTTTCGCGGAGTATCGAGCAAATCATTTGATGGACGTGGCAATTACACGTTGGGCCTCCGCGATCAGCTGATTTTCCCGGAGATTGATTACTCCAGAGTGGATAAGCAGAAGGGCATGAACGTAACCATTGTTACGACCGCACGGAGTGACGATGAGGCGCGATCGCTGTTGAAGCACATGGGCATGCCGTTCCGGACAGTTTAGAAATTAGAGAAAGTTAGAAAAAGGAATTCATGGCAACCACCGCAAAACGAGTTAAAGACGCGAAGATCAATAAGAAGTTTGACGACGCGCGGGCCAAAGGGCAGAAGCCCAAATTTTCCACCCGCAGGCACAACCGCTGCAAAATTTGCGGCCGTCCGCGCGCCTTTTTGCGCAAGTTTGGATTATGCCGCATGTGTTTCCGCGGGCTGGCGCTGCTGGGCGAAATCCCAGGAGTGTCGAAGTCGTCCTGGTAGGTAAGCAGTTAGAACAATCGCTGAAAGCCAACAGCAAAGAGCTGAAAGCGAAGTTAACGTGGCCGCAGGTTCTTCGGTGAGCAACAACGATCCGAAGCAAACGGGCGACGGAGGAGAAGCAAAGCAATGAGGTTGACCGATCCGGTCGCAGATATGCTGGCGAGAATTCGCAACGCGATTAACGCCCGTCACCAGAAAGTAGATGTTCCCGCTTCCAAGTTGAAATTGGAGATCGCCCGCATTCTGAAGGAAGAGGGCTATATTTCCAACTTCAAGGCCGCCGAGGAAGAAGGGCACAAAGTTGTCCGTATCTACCTGAAGTATGGCAACAACAACGAAGCCGTGATCTCGAACGTAAGCCGCGTCTCGCGTCCCGGATGCCGGGTTTACGTCCGGCGCACCGAGATCCCGCGCGTGCTCGGCGGTCTCGGGATCAACATTCTCACCACTCCGCAAGGCGTGATGACCGGACGCCAGGCGCGTAAACAGGGGCTTGGCGGCGAACTGCTCTGTGAAGTTTGGTAACTACCGCTGCTTGTTAAGAGCACTGCCCGTTGGCTGCCTAGCTGCAAAGTTACCCCGGCAGTTGAGGGCTGAAAGCTGAGAAATTAGAACTATGTCACGAATTGGAAAAAAACCGATCCCGCTCCCTAAGGGAGTTACGGTGAAAATGGAAGGCCACACGGTTGCCGTGCAGGGTCCCAAGGGCAAGCTGGAAACAACGCTGCCGGATGGCATCCGCGTTGAGCAGCAGGACGGACATCTCCTTGCGCTGCGGGAGAACGATTCGCAAGCCGCCGTCCACGGACTGGCGCGCGCTTTAGTTAACAACGCTGTCGAGGGCGTAACTCGCGGTTGGACGCGTGAGTTGGAAATTGTCGGCATTGGGTATCGCGCCGAAATGAAGGGCAAGGGGATGGTGGTGTTTACTCTTGGCTATTCCCATCCCATTGAGTATCCGTTGCCGAGTGGAATTGAAGCGGCGGTGGATCCGAAACAGACGAAGCTCACCGTGACTGGAATTGACCGGCAAAAGGTTGGACAGGTTGCCGCTGAAATGCGCGGACTCCGTCCTCCTGATCCATACAAGAACAAAGGCGTGCGCTATGTTGGCGAGCGCTTGAAGAAGAAGGTTGGAAAGACCGGGGCCAAGTAACAACGTTGGCTCTTGAAGCTTAACCGGACGCGTTGCGTCTACCCGGCATAGAAACCCGGGATGAAAGAAGAAGATTATGCTGAATATTTCATCGAAGAACACAAACCGGCGGCACGTGCACGAGCGTATTCGCAAAAAGATTCAAGGTACCGCCGAACGTCCGCGGCTGAATATCTATCGTTCACTGAATAATATTTACGTGCAGGTCATTGATGACCTTCACGGAACTACCCTGGTTTCGGCGAATTCCGCCGAAGGCAAAAAGGGGGAACGCCGTGCCGGTGGCAATCTTGCGGCGGCGAAGTTGGTAGGGAAAGCAATCGCCGAACGTTCCAAGGAAAAGGGAATTTCAAAGGTAGTGTTCGATCGCGGGGGATACATCTATCACGGACGCGTCAAAGCTCTGGCCGATGCCGCGCGTGAAGCTGGCCTGGAATTTTAGTACGTTTTTAGTGAAGGTATTTCGCATCTGTCATCGTCAAAAAGATGCGAAGAAAGTTAAAACGAGAGTCTAAGAATGCCAACAGTAATTAAGAAGCTCGACGCGAATTCGTATCAGCTGAAAGACCAGGTCGTCGCCATCAACCGCGTCACGAAAGTGGTCAAGGGTGGTAAGAATATGTCCTTTGCCGCGCTTGTGGTCGTGGGTGATCCCAGTTCCGCTGTCGTGGGATACGGTTCCGGCAAAGCGAAGGAAGTTCCGCAGGCCATCCGTAAGGGAATTGAGTCCGCGAAGAAAAATCTCTTTCGTGTGAACCTGACCCAGACCAGCATTCCGCACATGGTGTTAGGACGATTTGGGTCTGGCAAGGTATTGCTGAAGCCCGCACCCGAAGGCACGGGAGTAATCGCCGGTGGAGCGGTGCGAGCTGTGATGACTTCTGTTGGCATTCAAAATGTGCTGACAAAATCCATCGGAACAACAAATCCTCACAACGTAATCAAAGCGACCTTCGATGCGTTGAAGCGGCTGAAAAATCGACAGGACGTTGCCACCATGCGCGGCAAGTCAGTGGAAGAGCTCTAGAAGTTCACAAGATGTCCTAAAGTTAAGAGCAAGAGTTTCAGCAACAGGAGTTTTGAACATGGTGGCAAAGAAAACCAATACGGGCGAGGGCAGGCTTCTCCTCAAGTACGTGCGTTCCTCTATATGCACGCCGGTGAAGCATAAGCTAGTAATTCGCGGGCTGGGATTTACGCGGCTGAATCAGGTTATTGATCGCCCTGACACTCCAGGCATTCGTGGCATGGTCGCGAAGGTTCCGCATTTAGTCGAAATTGTTGGGCCGTAGCCGACTGCACGCAAAATAGAATTGGAGCTGAAGCTCCTGAGGCACGCTTAGTTTATGAATCTCTCAAACATTCGAGCACCGAAGAAGGCAGCGGAAAACAAGAAGCGCGTGGGTCGTGGTATGGGTTCGGGCATGGGCAAGACGTCCGCCCGCGGACATAAGGGCCAGCGCTCCCGCAGTGGCTCCCGCATGATGCGCGGTTTTGAAGGCGGACAGATGCCTCTCCATCGCCGCATGCCGAAGCGCGGCTTTACCAATATTTTCCGCGTCGAATACGACATTGTGAATTTGGACAGGCTCTCGAATCTGGGTGAAGACACCATTACTCCCGACGTATTGCGGAAGGCCGGAATCGTCAGCACCAAGAATCGCGTTAAAGTCCTTGGCACTGGAGAACTCTCCACTGCAATTACTGTTCATGCCCACAAATTCTCCAAGACCGCCCAGGACAAGATCACTAAGGCAGGCGGTAAATTCGAGGTTCTGCAGTAATGTTTGAGAAGCTCGCAAACATATTTCGCGTCCCCGACCTGCGTAAGCGCATTTTGTTTACGCTGGGACTGCTGGCCGTTTACCGGCTGGGTGGTCATATCCCCACGCCTGGCGTGAATGCCGATAAGCTGCAGCAGTTTTTCGAGCAGAATCGGGGAAGCTTTCTCGGCTTGGTTGATCTGTTTTCCGGCGGCCAGTTCAAGCGCCTCACGGTATTCGCGCTGGGCATCATGCCCTACATTACCGCCTCCATTATTTTGCAATTGCTGACCGTGGTGTATGAGCCGCTTGCCAAGCTGCAAAAAGAAGGAGAGCTGGGACGCAAGAAGATTACCCAGTGGACGCGCTATCTCACCGTGATTCTCAGCGCCGTGCAATCCTTTGGAATTGCCATCAGCCTGCAGAAGACCGGAGACTTTGTAAACAATCCGGGTGCCGGATTCATACTGATGACCATGTTGACCCTGACAACGGGCAGCGCCTTTATTATGTGGTTGGGTGAACAGATTACCGAGCGCGGCATTGGAAACGGAATGTCGCTGCTGATCTTTGCTGGAATCGTCGTCGGGCTTCCGCGTGGCGTGGCGGATCTTTGGGACAAGATCAGAACCGATGCCTGGGGGGTATTCACTGCTCCTGCTGTCATTATGCTCATCGCTCTGATGGTCTTGATCGTCGCCTTCATCGTGTATATGGAGCGCAGTGAGCGACGCATTCCGGTGCAATACGCAAAACGGGTTGTAGGCCGCAAGGTTATGGGCGGACAGTCCACCCACTTGCCGTTGCGGGTGAATGCTGGCGGTGTGATGCCTGTGATTTTTGCTTCATCCATTTTGACCCTGCCGCAAATGCTCGGTCAGGCCTTCCATAACAATCGTGTGATTGGTCCGATTCTCGAGTGGCTGCGCTGGGGTGAGCCGCTGTACACGCTCCTCTATGCAGTTGGCATCATTTTCTTCGCCTACTTCTATGTTTCTATCGTTTTCAATCCTAACGAAGTAGCGGACAACATGCGAAAGTACGGGGGATTTATCCCCGGAATCCGCCCTGGCAAGCGTACCGCGGACAATATCAACGAGATTCTCACACGCATCACTTTGGTCGGCGCGCTCTATCTGATCATCATCTCGTTTATTCCCGAGTGGATGATCGCCGGCATTCACTTGAACCATCTGCCGGGAGCGGTTGGAGCGTTCTTTGAGCGGCTCCCCAATTGGGTAACCAATGGCTTGGGCGTAACCTTCTATTTCGGGGGCACGTCATTACTGATCGTCGTGGGCGTCGCGATGGATACTGTCACTCAAGTTGAAGCGCAACTTATCATGCGACACTACGATGGGTTCACTCCCCGCAGCGGACGGATCCGCGGACGTCGCAGCTGGTCATAACTGAACGCGTTGTTGAGACATTTACCTGGTTACTAAGCTTGGATTGGGGATGCATAAGGCCTGGCGATGGCAGAGGAAAGCTCGCATAACATCGGTCCCATTGTCTTGCTCGGTCCGCCGGGTGCCGGTAAAGGAACTCAATCCAAGCGCATAGCGGAAGCCTACGGCATTCCGCAAATCTCCACCGGTGACATTCTTCGCGAGAATGTACAGCAGGGAACAGAACTAGGCCGGGTGGCGAAAGATGGGATGGCACGCGGCGAGCTGGTGCCCGACAATCTGGTTTGCGACATGGTTGCGGGACGATTGAGTAAAGCCGATTGTAGCCGCGGATTTATTCTTGATGGGTTTCCGCGTACGGCGGCGCAGGCACTTTGGCTGGATCAGTTCTTTGACAACTCGAAGGCGAAGTGCCTGCCGATTGTGATCCGGATTGACGTAGATTATAATATTCTATCGCGTCGGCTTACTGGACGAAGGACTTGTCCCACCTGCGGCAGGATTTATAACATCCATTCCCGGCCACCCCAGGTAGATAATCTCTGCGATGTTGATGGTTCCAAGCTCATCATTCGCGATGATGATCGCGATGAAGTAATTTTTGAGCGCCTGGCAGCTTACGAGCGTCAGACTAAGCCGGTTGCAGAGTATTACCGCCATAAGGGCCGCCTGCTTACTGTGAATGGCGATCAGCCGGTGGACCAGGTTACAGCTCAGCTCTTTCAAATCATTGAGAGCCGGGCAGCGGCAGTAGCAGACGGTGTTTAGTAATTATGGCGATTGTTTGCAAATCCGCGGCAGAGATTGAAAAGATGCGGCGTAGCGGCCGCGTCGTCCGTGAGGTGCTCGACTATTTGCGGGACTTGGTTGCACCCGGGATGACTACCATGGATTTGGAGCAGGCCGCCGAACAGAAGATGAAGGACTTGGGCGCGAAGCCTGCATTCAAGGGATACTACGATTATCCCTGTGTGTTGTGCACTTCGATTAACGAAGAGATCGTTCATGGCATCCCTTCAACAAAGCGGCTGTTGAAGGCTGGCGACATCGTTTCGATTGATTGCGGTGTTGTGCTAGATGGCTACTATGGCGATGCGGCGATTACGGTCCCGGTTGATGGCGCGATTACGCCGGAAGTATCGAAGCTGTTGGAAGTAACTGAAGCTTCACTCTACAAAGGCATCGAACAGGCGCGTATCGGCAACGCGGTCGGAGACTTGGGAGCGGCCGTACAGGAATACGTTGAGGCCAATGGCTTCAGTGTAGTACGTGAATTTGTAGGACACGGGATTGGGACCAAGCTGCATGAAGAGCCGCAAATCCCGAATTTCGGTTCAAGAGGACATGGTCCTCGCCTTAAGGAAGGCATGGTTCTCGCAATCGAGCCGATGGTGAATTTTGGAAAACCAGGTACTCGCGTCCTGGATGACAAGTGGACCGCAGTAACAGCAGACGGAAGTTTTAGCGCTCACTTCGAGCATTGTGTAGCCGTGACGAAGGATGGGCCGCTGATTTTAACGCAATAGGCTTTTGACTAGTGGCTCTTAGCTTTTGGCTTGAACCTAAGAGCGGGGTAGCCGAGTTGAAAGAGAATTACCTAAAGGCCAAAAGCCAACAGCTGCTTTTAAGGAGTCAATGAGCAAAGAAGACGCGATTGAAGTTATGGCGACGGTGGTGGAACCGCTGCCGAATGCCATGTTCAAGGTGGAACTGGAAAATAAGCACCAGGTGTTGGCGCATGTGTCCGGCAAGATGCGCAAGAACTTTATCCGCATTCTCCCGGGAGACAAGGTCGCGGTGGAGCTTTCGCCTTACGATTTGAATCGGGGACGCATCGTCTATCGTTACAAATAGCGCGAGCGGCGCTGAAAGTCTAGCTAAAGATTTCAACAAAAAGAAAGAACAGAATTTATGAAAGTCAGAGCTTCGGTAAAGAAAATTTGCGATAAGTGCAAGGTCATCCACCGCAAAGGTGTGGTACGGGTGATTTGCGAAACCGCCAAACATAAGCAGCGGCAAGGCTAATAGGACAGCAGGAAACAGAGGAGCATTATGGCACGCATTTCTGGCGTTGATCTTCCCCGCAACAAGCATGTGAATATCGCGCTGACCTACATTTACGGAATTGGTAATCCCCGCTCGGCCCGCATCCTCAAGCAGGCTGATGTCGAACCGATGAAAAAAGTTCAGGACTTGGGCGAGGATGAGGTCAATCGAATTCGCCAAGTCATCGAAGCCGAAGGTTTGGTAGAGGGCGATCTGCGCAAGGAAATTTCGATGAACATCAAGCGGCTCATCGAAATCGGCTCCTATCGCGGGTACCGTCATCGTCGCAACCTGCCCGTCCGAGGACAGCGCACGCATACCAATGCACGCACCCGCAAGGGCCCGCGCAAGGGAACAATCGCACAGAAGAAAAAGGCAGCAGCGAAAACGTAATTAGCTTCTACTAAAGGGCCAGCAGCAGCCAGAGTCAAAAGCGCGTAGCGAGGAAAGCATTTATGGCAAAACCAGCAGCAGCCACTCCGGGAACTCCGGAGAAAAAAGGCAAGAAGAAGACGTTCAAGAAGAAAGAGCGCAAGCACGTTTCACACGGCATCGCTCACATTCAGGCGTCTTTCAATAACACCATTGTGACGATTGCGGATCCCGCTGGCAACGTGCTCGCGTGGAAGAGCTCCGGTTCGCTCGGTTTTCGCGGATCGCGCAAAGGCACGCCATTCGCCGCCCAGCAAGCTGCGTCGAACGCTGCTACCTTGGCACGTGATCACGGAGTGCGCAGCGTGGAAGTTCGCGTCAGCGGTCCTGGTTCAGGCCGTGAATCCGCCATTCGCGCGCTGGCGTCATCAGGAATCGAAGTTCGAAACATCAAGGACGCGACTCCGATCCCGCACAACGGCTGCCGTCCGCCGAAGCGCCGCAGAGTGTAATTTACAAAGGCGCGGCTTGGGTCGCGCCCTACGTAGCTGAGTTCGTCCGGGACGAAGGGTGAAGCCAAACCTGTAAACCGGTCATCTAACTAAGGAGAAAACAATTGGCCCGTTATACCGCACCCGTTTGCCGCCTCTGCCGCCGCGAGGGGATGAAGCTATTCCTCAAAGGCACAAAATGTTTCAGCGACAAATGCGCTATCGAAAAGCGCAATTTTGCCCCCGGTCAGCACGGAAAAGACCGTAAAGCAAAAATCGTAGGATACGGCCTGCAACTGCGCGAGAAGCAGAAGACCAAGCGCATGTACTTTACCCAGGAAGGCCAGTTCCGCAACTATTTCGAGAAGGCGGCCCGCTCCAAAGGCGTCACCGGCGAAATTCTTCTGCAACAACTGGAACGCCGACTGGACAACGTGGTTTACCGTCTCGGCTTCGGAATATCTCGCCGCCAGGCCCGCCAGTTGGTGCGCCACGGTCACGTGCAGGTTGACGGACACAAGGTCAATATTCCGTCCTATCCGGTGAGTGTTGGCGAGGAGATTGCCATTCGCGAGAACAGCCGCAAGCTGAGCATCCTGGAAATCGCGAAAGAATTCGCAAGCCATCAGAATGCGCCGAATTGGCTGACAATTGATCGTGACAATTATTCCGGCAAGGTCAATGCATTACCGAAGCGTGAAGACATTCACTTGCCGGTCAATGAGCAGTTGATCGTCGAGCTTTACAGTAAGTAAATTCAGGGGGCGGATTACGGTCTGCCCCACCAGTTTTTTGTCTGGTCCATATTCGAGCCAGATCAGCCTGTTTTGACGTTTGACCTGAACGTTCTTCAACGAACGCGGACCTGTTCAGGGATGCCAGAACTGAGCCAAACGGCCGAAGGAGAACAACGCAATGCTTTGGAAAGGTTTCCAAAAACCGAAACGTTTAGCGGTAGACACCTCTTCGCTCACTGACAAGTACGGCATTTTCTGGGCCCAGCCATTTGAGCGCGGCTTCGGAACCACCATCGGAAACGCTCTTCGCCGGGTGATGCTCTCATCCATCGAAGGCGCGGCCGTCACGGCGGTGAAAGTTGAAGGAGTGCTGCACGAATTTCAGTCCATCACGGGTGTGGTAGAAGACGCTACCGACATCATTCTCAACTTGAAGCAGGTTCCGTTCAAGCTGAGCGGCGATGCTCCGAAGGCGATCTACCTGCGTGCTGATCAGCCGGGCGTAGTTACTTCCGGAATGATCGAAGCTGATTCTGATGTTGAGGTTCTGGATAAGGACGTCTACATCGCAACCGTGAGCGAAGGCGGCAAGCTTGATATGGAAATGCGCCTAAAGCGCGGGCGTGGATATGTCTCCGCCGACAAGAACTTCGACGAGGATCTCGGCATCGGTTTCATTCCTATTGATTCGGTTCACTCCCCGGTTCGCAAGTGCAATTACACCGTGGAAGCCGCGCGCCTGGGACAGATCACCGACTACGACAAGCTGACGCTCGAAGTGTGGACCAACGGCTCTATTACCCCGGCTGATTCGATTGGCCTGGCGGCAAAACTGCTTAAGGACCACATGAATATCTTCATCAACTTTGAGGAAGATATCGAGACCTCGAGTTCCTCGGAAGAGCGCAAGCCGGAGATTAAGAACGAAAACCTTAATCGCTCGGTTGAAGAGCTTGAGCTTTCGGTGCGCAGCTACAACTGCCTGAAGAATGCGAATATTCAGAGCATCGGAGAGCTCGTCCAAAAGACCGAAGCTGAAATGCTGAAGACCAAGAACTTTGGACGCAAATCGCTGAACGAAATCAAAGAGATTCTGGGGACGATGGGATTGAGCCTGGGTATGAAGATTGATGAGCAGGGAAATGCTGTCCCAGGGCCGACCTCAAACCAGATCTTGCCAGCGTCTGCTTACGGTCTAGACAACGACCTATAAGCAGCGACTAAAAGTACTAAACACTGTGGGAACGAAGTTGCGGTTTCGTTCCCTACACATTTAAGAACTGAGGCCTCTGTCATGCGTCACAAAGTAGCCGGATGGAAATTAGGACGAAACACCAGCCACCGCCGCGCACTTTTGCGGAACCTGGTCACGTCGCTCATTCTCGAGGAGCGCATTGAAACCACGCTGCCCAAGGCGAAGGCCCTGCGTCCGCAAGTCGAGAAGATGATCACCCTCGGCAAGCGCGGCGATTTGGCCGCACGCAGGCTGGCGGGCGCCTATCTCATGACGAGCGCTGCCGTTGACAAGCTTTTTGACACCATTGGTCCTCGCTTCGGCGATCGCAATGGTGGCTATCTGCGCATTGTTCATCTGGGCTGGCGAAAGGGTGACGGCGCTGACACCGCTTTTGTAGAGCTTCTAGGAAGTGAAAAGCTGCAGGAAGAAAAGCGCGAAAAACGCGCAGAGATACGTTCCAAGCGTGCCGCAGAAGCCAAACGGGCCATGGAAGAAGCGGAAGCTCAGGGTGGCGTCGAACATCCGGCGAACGAGAATGCCGAAGGTGAAAGCAAGACAAAAGAGTAAATTCGAAACTGTTTCGATAGAAGGCGCTCCGAAAATGGAGCGCTTTTTTATTTGGCGGCAGGTTCTACAGACGGGCCTCGCTTCAAGACAGTGCCAAATTTCGGGCCAGTCCGGCGAATTTGCCGGATGTCCTATTGGCCCCCTGGACTCTCCCACGAATCATGAACGTAACCTGTCGCGGCGGCCGTTTAGGACTAAACTTGCGACATCTATGACAGTGTCGCGAACGCAGATCGGCATCGCGGTGGGCGCCGGTTTACTACTTGTCATCATTTTTGTCGGATACCTGTTCTGGCTGAACGGGCAAGGCCCTGTGCTGTCTCGTTCCGAAGAGCGCGATTCGCTCAGCGGAGTTCCCACGTCCATCCGCTTGAACCCGCTGCGAGATAGGGAGTCTGAGCTGGTGGCGGGAACATTTATCCGCTCCATGCGCGAGGGCAAGTGCACTGAGCAGCTCGCAGAGTGGTACAAAGACTATCGCAAAAAATACGCAGATTTTCTGTGTACTTCGGAAGCAAAGCACCCGCTCATTTCCTGGAAAGTAGTAGATTGGGAAGACGCCGCTCCGCTTCGCATCCTGCGCTATCGTGGCGTCCGCTACACCGATCCGAGCCAATCAGGGAAGTACAGCGAATTGTTTTCCATCACTCTGGAAGACAAAGATGGGAAGTATGTGGTCACAAAGTACGACGCAATGTACTAGACGTCTTCCCGCGCCGCTGTATGTGAGAATTGGCGAGAAGCAGATTCTTCGACTTGCCTGCTTCGCCTCCTTAGCCACAAGAAAATAATAATTTGTGCCACCAGAGCAGCTGCTCCATCCAACCACACGTCAAGAACTGTGCCAGTGCGTGCAGGGATATAAGATTGATGCCATTCGTCCGCGCACGCCACGAGAATTGTCATCAAGAGAGAAATTCTCGCCCATCGAAATGACCAGGCGCCGGACGATTCGGACTCGGGAGAAAACCGCAACGTGGCGCGCCAGGCACGAAACAGGAGAAGGCTGAGCGTGAAGTACCCCACAAAATGCCCCGTCTTCCGCATGTAGTGGTGCCAAACAGCAAAATGCGCGGGATCGACACCGAAAATAGAATGAAAAAAGGGATACAGCCAGCGACCAGTGTTTTCGGCCGAGAAAAGGCTGGTGGATTCCACCGCAATGATGGCCAGCCAGATGAGGGCTGGAAGCCAGCCCTTTAAGATTTCCTTACGGGAGAAATTCAATCGGAACTTTCACGAACTCTTCGCAGTAACCGCAACTACCCAGCGGATCACTCGGCTGCATAATTTGGCGCTTCGCGCGTAATCATCACATCATGAACGTGGCTCTCGCGCAGGCCCGCAAGGCTGATGCGCACAAATCTTGTCTTCTGCAGCAACTCTGGGATCGTGGAACACCCGCAGTAGCCCATACCGGATTTCAATCCTCCTACCATTTGATGCACAATCATCGAAACCGAACCTCGGTAGGGAACGCGTCCTTCGATGCCCTCGGGTACCAGCTTCGCCGTGCGATTGGAATCGTCTCCCATGCTTGCGATCGCGGTCGAGGCCTCGCCTTCGGCATTCTGAAAATATCGCTCACTCGATCCTGCCGCCATCGCTCCCAAAGACCCCATCCCGCGGTAACTCTTAAATGTGCGACCTTGATAGAGGATCAATTCACCAGGAGATTCGTCAGTGCCCGCGAACATGGATCCCACCATGACCGCAGCGGCCCCGGCGGCAAGGGCTTTAGTGATGTCACCGGAATACTTGATGCCGCCGTCGGCGATCAAAGGCACCCCGCTGTCCTTAGTGGCGCGATAAGCCTCGGCGATGGCCGTGACTTGGGGAACTCCTGCACCTGTCACGACGCGGGTGGTACAGATCGAACCTGGACCAATACCGACTTTGATGGCGTCGGCACCTGCACGAGCGAGCTCGCAAGCGCCGTCAAATGTTGCGACATTGCCGGCTATCAAATCTACTTCTGGAAGTTTTGCTTTTATGATTTTTATGGCTTCCAGCACGCGCGTGGAATGTCCGTGGGCGCTGTCAATCGCTATCAGATCCACATTTGCTTTCGCCATCTCCTGTGCACGTTCCAGAAAATCTCCGGACGCTCCGATTGCTGCCGCCACGCGCAAACGGCCATGAGCGTCTTTCGCCGCATTGGGATACTTCAATTTCTTCTGGATGTCTTTTACAGTGATCAGGCCTTTGAGATTGTATTGATCGTCCACTACCAGCAACTTTTCCACGCGATGCTCGTGCAGAATCTTTTCGGCTTCGTCGAGTGTGGTCCCGACCGCTACTGTAATCAGGTTTTCCTTGGTCATCACCTTGCTGATAGGAATGTCGAAACGAGTTTCAAAGCGCAGATCGCGGTTGGTGAGAATGCCGACTAATTTCTTATTACTGGTGATCGGAACACCGGAAATTTTGTATTTCCGCATCACTTCCAGCGCGTCGGAAACTTTGTCATCCGGAGACATGGTGACCGGGTCAACAATCATGCCGCTTTCAGAGCGCTTTACTTTATCCACTTCGTTGGCTTGCTGTTCAATATTCAGATTGCGATGAATAATTCCGACACCGCCCTGCTGGGCAATGGCGATGGCCATGTGCGATTCCGTGACCGTGTCCATGGCCGCGCTAACAATCGGAATATTCAAGCGAATATTGCGAGTCAATTGCGTCTGAGTATCAGCCTGCGCAGGAATGACGTCGGAGCGGGCGGGAAGCAGCAGCACATCGTCGAAAGTAAGGGCCTCGGGGACTGGAAAATGAATCATAATTTTCTCGGAGAGTTAGCGACCATTCTAGCAGGATGAAAAAGATGAGATTTGGGTCGCAGGATTTTGAAATTGGGTAGGGTATGTCTTCAGTCCTGTGCGTTGTGGGCAGGAACAAGTCGTCTACGGGGCAGACCCAACAAACCCAGTTTTTTACTCGAACATTTATGACTCGGAGGCCTTTACAGAGCCTTTCCGTAGTTTGTATTTTGGTCTTTTACGGCGTATATTTGTATCTGGAAACTGTTGTGTAGGTACCTCGATTTGGCGAAACACACCAGTGGGCGCAAGCCCACTTTTTAGTTTCTGCGGCTTTTCGATCTGCGCAACCCTAAGCTAAGTTATTGGATTCATGGCATTTGATGTTGACCAAGTGCGAGAAGTCGCGGAGCGCGTAGCCAACTCCAGCGGTTTAGAGGTGGTTGAGGTCGAGCTACGTGGCGGTGGCAAGGCCCGCATCCTTCGCATCTTCATTGACAAGCCTGGCGGCGTAACGCACGAAGATTGCGCTACTTTAAGCCGCGAGGTCAGCACCATTTTGGACGTGGAGGACGCAATTCCAGGCGGATCGTATGTCCTCGAGGTTTCCTCCCCTGGGCTCGACCGAAAGCTGATGCATGCTAGAGATTTTGAGCGGTTTGCAGGGAATCGCATCAAGTTGACGACGCGGCAGCCTGTAAATGGTAGCCGGCATTTTGAAGGGCGACTGGAAGGGTTTCAGCAAGGACGCCTGACGCTCGATCTCGGCCAGCGAAAAAAGAGTAGTGCGGGGAAAAGATCGGAGTACGAAGAGAGTGCATCGCAGAAGCTCGAAATCGAATTGACGAATTTAGAAAAAGCGAATCTGGTTCCAGAGTTTTAGTATCGAGTTTGGCGGCTAGTTCTTACCTGCAGCAGATAGTGAAACATCGGACACTTTTATGGCAAGTGAGCTTTACAACACGATTGACGCATTGAGCAGGGAAAAAGGCATTGATCCGCAGATTGTGGTTAGTGCGGTGGAAGATGCCATTGTCGTCGCCACGCGAAAATATTATAAGACGCAGGAAAACCTGCGCGCCCAGCTGGACAAGGACACGGGCAAAATTCGTGCCTATGCCGTAAAAGCCGTCGTGGAAAATCCGGAACAGGTCGAAGATCCTTTGCTGCAAATTACCGTTGAGGATGCGCGCAAGATTGATCCCAGTCTCGAGGTTGGCGGAGAGTTGCAGATTCCGAAGGTGACAGAAGGAATTCTGGGACGCATTGCTGCACAGCTTGCAAAGCAGGTCATTTTCCAGAAAGTGCGCGAGGCAGAACGCGATACCGTCTACAACGAATATATCGGCCGCGTCGGCGAAATTGTTAATGCCACGGTGAAACGGATCGAAGGTCCTGACTTGATCTTTGACATCGGCAAAGCGGAATCGCGCATGCCCCGCAAAGAACAGTCCCGCCTCGAATCTTTTGCCATCGGTGAGCGTGTACGAGTTGTGATCTCACGGGTCGAAAGAGCTTCGAAGGGTCCCGGTGTGGTTGTGTCCCGCGCTGCACCTGAGCTCGTTCAGAATTTGTTCCAGACGGAAGTGCCGGAAATTTATGATGGCACCGTAGTAATTCGCGCAATCGCTCGCGAGGCTGGCGAGCGCACCAAAATCGCTGTCATGTCCAAGGACAAAGATGTGGACGCTGTAGGCGCTTGCGTCGGCATGAAGGGCATGCGCGTCCAATCCATTATCCGTGAATTGCGGGGCGAAAAAATTGACATCATCGAATATCACGAAGATGCGGTAACTTTCGCGGAGAAGGCCTTGCAGCCCGCCAAGGTCAGCCGGGTCACGGTTCTCGACTCAAATGACAAGCATCTCGAGGTTGTGGTGGATGACACGCAGCTCTCGCTTGCGATTGGGAAAAAGGGACAAAACGTCCGATTGGCCGCAAAGCTACTCGGATGGAAGATTGACATCAAGAGCGAGGAAGAGAAGCGCCAGGAGGTTGAGCAGGAGATGTCCCGCCTGGTTGGCTCTGCTGTTACTCCGCTCGAGAGTGTTGAAGGTCTGGGCGAAGCACTGGTAGAAAAATTAAATGCGGCGGGAATTACTAGCGTCGAAGCTTTGGCCGACATGACTCCAGAGCAGTTGGAAGCCATTGAAGGTATTGGCCCCAAGACGGTGGAAAAAATCAGTCTGGCGGTTAATAATTACTTTGCAAGTTTGGAGGGTGGCGAAGGTGCTGCCCTAGAGGACGGTGAAGCGATCGAGGGTGACGATGCAACGTCCCTCGAAGCTGGTTCTGAAGTTCTATCACCAGGTGACGAGCAAGTCGCAGAAGACGTTCCGGCGGCTGAAGACGTGCAAGCAGAAGACGTTTCTGATGATTCTTCTGCGGATATCTCACGTGAAGCAGAAACTGAGCAGGCCAGGGACGTTAAGCAACCGGAAGCTGGGGACAGCTCCGATGATGAAGAAGTTAAGAAGTAGGCCTCCCGCAAGCAATGAAGCGTTAACAGCGGTCTGAGGACGAAAGGGCGGATGAGCAAGATTCGAATCAACGATCTGGCGAGAGAGCTTGAAGTTAAGAGCAAAGCTATTCTCGATGTGCTTCAGGAAGTTGGCGTCACCGAGAAGAAAACGCATTCCAGCTCTCTCGAAGAGGATGAAGCGCGAAAAGTGCGAGCGCATTTTCGCTCTGGGTCTGACGCGCCTGCGCCCGCAAAACCGTCTCGCCCAACCCGCCCTGCGAGTGATGAAATAGAAACCAAAATTGATTTGTCCCAAATTTCGCGGCCCGGCGACGTACTTAAAGCCATCATCAGCAGGCAACAGCCGCCACCAGCGGCGACGCCCGCAGCCAAGCCGGTTACGCCGGTGAATCCTCCAGCTGAAGTGAGGACGACTGCGACCCCTCCGCCTGCGGCTAAGCCGACCACTGTGATTTCGCCGGGAGTGCCGACCGCTCCCCCTCGGCTCATCGTTCCGGATACTGGAGTACGACGCACATTCACAGTTCCTCCTCCGCCAGCGCCGAAACAGCCAGAGACCAAGCCGGTTGAGATGAGGCCAGTCGCCGTTCCGCCGGTGAGTCCGCGGCCAACTACTCCTCCTGTTCAGGGCTCTACGCCCATAGCGTCTGCCACAACTCAACAGGCCGCCACGGTTCGCCCGGGAGCCCCAATTGCTTCGCGTCCGCAGATGCCGCCGCCAAGAATGATCATGCCTCAAACGGGACCACGTCCGGTGTACAAGGCGCCAATGCGGCCGGCAGGAGCTGTTGTGCCAACCCAACAGCAGCCTGGCGCGCCAATACGTCCCGCGCCCGGCAGACCTGTCCCCGGACAGCCAATTTTTCAGCGTCCACGTCCCGGCACAGCGGCTCCTGGGACAAGACCTCCCATGCGCCCGGGAGAGCGGCGTCCCATGCATCCGACGCGCCAGTCTCCGACCGGCACGCGTCCTCTGGGAGTTGGTCCCGGCCCTTCCGGAGCGCCCACTGGTCCATCGCGACCGGGAAGCCGTCCCGGAGCGCCGTCGCGCCGCCCAGGTCAGCGCTATGTTCCGCGTGGCGTGAAGGAAGGCCCGATGAAGGGCTATGTTCCTCCGCCGAGACTATCGCTTTCCAATGAGCCGCAGCCGATCACTCGCAACATCACCATTAATGAAGGCATCAGCGTAAAAGATCTCGCCGAGAAGCTCGAAATTCGCGCAAAGGATTTAATCGCGCGTTTACTGGCGCGCGGTGTTTTCGCCACCATCAATCAGACATTGGACACGGAACTTGCCAGCGAGATGGCGCGCTTCTTTGGAGCTGACACGAATGTAATCAGCTTCGAAGAACAGGCTGCAAAAGAAGTTTCCGAAGCCGCCGCCGGAGAAGAAGGTGGCACCCAGGAAGGCATTCCCCGTCCTCCCGTGGTCACGATCATGGGTCACGTGGACCATGGCAAAACCACCCTGCTGGATTCCATTCGCTCTACCGACATCGCGGGTGGCGAGGCGGGCGGCATAACGCAACACATAGGCGCTTACAAAGTCACGATTCAGGACAAGCAGTCTCCGGCCTACGGGCGACAAATCGTATTCCTCGACACCCCCGGTCACGAAGCATTCACCCGCATGCGTTCGCGCGGTGCAAAAGCTACCGACATCGTCGTGCTGGTGGTCGCGGCCGATGACGGAGTTATGCCACAGACAATTGAGGCGATAGATCACGCGCACGCGGCGGAAGTTCCTATCATTGTCGCGGTAAATAAAGTGGACAAACCTGACTCCATGCCGGACCGCGTTAAGAAGCAACTCGCTGATCGTGGACTGGTGCCGGAAGATTGGGGCGGCACGACCGTTTTCGTGGACGTTTCCGCCAAGCAGAAAACAAATCTCAATTTACTCATGGAAATGATTTGCCTGGTGGCAGACCTGCAGGAACTGAAGGCTGTTCCAGAGCGTCCAGCAACCGGCGTGGTTCTGGAGGCAAAGCTCGATCGCGGACGCGGTCCGGTAGCCACATTACTCGTGCAGAACGGTACTTTGCGAGCCGGAGACAATTTTGTTGTCGGAAATGTTTACGGAAAAGTGCGCGCCATGTTCGACGATCGCGGCAATGCACTTGAGGAAGCTCCACCTTCTACTCCAGTTGAGATTCTTGGAATGGAAGGTCTACCGCAAGCGGGAGATCAATTTGTAGCTGTCGCGGATCGCGAAAAGGCACGCGGCATTTCCGAATACCGGGAGCAGAAGTCACGCGAAGCGACACTGGCGAAGAGTTCAAGAGTTTCGTTGGAAGGCCTGGCTGAGCAACTAAAGACGGCCGGCATGAAGGAATTGAACATCATCCTCAAGGCCGACGTCGGTGGCTCGGTCGAAGTTCTCAGCGACCTGTTAGCCAAGCTTTCGAACGACAAAGTTCGCCTTAAGTTGCTGCGTTCTGGCGTCGGTGCAATCACCGAAACAGATGTGCTGCTGGCCTCAGCATCGAATGCAATCATTATCGGGTTCAACGTTCGCCCGGAGCGCAAGGCACAGGAACTCGCAGACCAGGAAAAAGTTGACATCCGCTTGCACTCGATCATTTATGAGTTGCAAGACGAAATCAAGCGTGCCATGACTGGATTGCTTGAGCCAACAATCAAGGAGACCTATCAGGGACGTGCACAGGTGCGAGAAGTTTTCCGCATTCCGAAAGTGGGCACTGTTGCTGGGTGCACGGTTACCGATGGCAACATCAAGCGCGACTCGGACGTCCGGCTGTTGCGTGACAATGTGGCTGTCTTCAAAGGCAAAGTCGGGTCGCTCCGCCGCTTTAAAGACGATGCTAGCGAGGTTCGCAACGGCATGGAGTGCGGTATTTCCATCGCCAACTACGGTGACGTTAAAGTAGGCGACGTCATTGAAGCTTTTGTAACCGAGCGCGTGGCTGCGGAAGCGATCGTCTAACTCGCGAAAACTCAGTTGTTTAACTGATGCCGATTGCTTTTCTCGCATTGAAGCAGCGCAGTCCCTCAAAGATAAGCGGCAGGTTGTCCGCAGTGTGAAAGACCGGTTGCGCGCTCATTTTAATGTTGCCGTTGCGGAATTGAACGCCAGCAGTTTGTGGAATCAGGCCTCCATCGGAGTGGTAAGCGTCTCCGATTCTCGCGATTACCTCGATGGATTGATGCGGAACGTCGAGCGCCACGCCACGCGAATTGCGAACAACGGCGGGGCAGATGTCTCTGATTCCTTCGTGGAATTTTTCTGAACCTGCCCAGTTAACCTGAGTTTCAAAGTCCCATCGAGAACTTGGGCGCACAATTTATCGCATCTGGATTGAACAACTTGCAAATCTGGCCGGTGTTTTAGGAAGTCATACCGGACCCAGAGTAATGCACCTATGGCCGGATTGTCTGGTATTCTCATCCGTTTAGGCTGGAAGTGTAGAGGTCACGCAGTGGAAAATCGTGGACACAAATATCATCGTGAGCGCCTGGGAGAATCTCTGCGCGAAGAAATTGAGACGATTCTCGAAGGCGAGCTGGCCGATCCACGAATCGGCTTGGCCAGTGTGAGTAGCGTTGCGCTGGCAGACGATTCGCGTTCGGCACGTGTGTTCGTTACGGTTGAGGGCGACGACGACGAAGCGGCGCGCACCCTTGAAGGACTCAACGCTGCCGTAGGTTTTGTGCGCAGGGAAGTAGCGGAACGCCTGCGGTTGCGGCGTCCCCCGGAGTTGTATTTTCAAGTAGACCGTTCCGGGCAGTACGTAAACAGAATAGACGAGTTGCTTACCCGTTCTAAGAAACGCAACAAGCAGGCTGGATCCACACCGCAGTAGGGGAATTATGCTGAACGAAGTTCTCAAACATATCGAGAAACATCAACGCTTCCTGTTGACCTCCCACGCGCGGCCCGATGGAGATGCGGTTGGCTCGGCGTTGGCCTGTCGGGAGATTCTGCATTTGATGGGAAAGCACGCGGAAGTGGTCTTACGCGACGGCGTTCCCCGCGTTTACCAGCCATTGCCGTTCGCCGATACCGTGGTGCAAGCCGAGCGCGTGAATGGCTCTTATGAAGCGGCGATAATTCTAGAGTGCGACAGCATCCAGCGCACCCGGCTTGAGGGTCTCGAAAAACATTTCCTGATTAACATTGATCATCACTCCACTGGGCGTCCTTTTGGCAACGTGAACTGGATAGATCCAAAAGCGGTTGCAACCGCCGAGATGGTCTATCGCCTCGCGCGCGAGGCCGAAGTGAAGATCTCTGCTGCAATCGCTACCTGCCTCTACACGGCGGTTCTCACCGATACCGGTGCTTTCATGTTTGAAGGGACCAACGAAAACACTTTTGCTCTGGCGAGAGAATTGGTGTTGGCAGGAGCCGATCCTGCACTGTGCGCGCGTAATGTTTACTTTGGACATTCCACGGCCAAGATGCGATTGTTAGGGGCGGCGCTCGCGCACCTGCAGCGGGAAGGCTGTCTTGCCTGGATTTGGGTGACGCAAGAGGAGATGGACCGCTTCGGCGCCAGAGAAGAAGATTGCGAAGGCTTAGTCAACTACGCGCTTTCCATTAAAGACGTCGAGGTCGCGGCATTTTTTCGCGAGCTTCCTGAAGGACGCTTCCGCGTAAGTCTTCGCAGCAAGGGGGAACTTGATGTCGCTGCGGTTGCAGAACGTTTTGGCGGCGGCGGACACGAATGCGCGGGCGGGTGTGCAGTCAACGGACCCTTGGAGAGTGCGATTGAGTTGCTGCTCGCGGAACTGCGTCCTCAAACCTCCGTTCAGTAATCTTTTCCCTTACTCTTCTTCTAGCTCAGATTTCCTTCCGTACAATAGCTCCCTATGGAAATCTCTCTCGCCAGACAGGTAATTTCACTTGCTGGGGCGCTGACAATCCTCACGGCTTACATTGCCCACCAGTTGCATTGGATGGATGCCCACAAGCCGCTCTACAACATCCTCAACGTTATCGGCGCTGCCATACTTTGTTACGTCGCGCTGCGGCCCTTTCAAGCGGGATTTGTGGTGATGGAATCTACCTGGACGATCATCAGCCTTTACGCGTTGGCACGCGGTCGGAAGCAAGTCTGACTTGCGCTTGGTAAAGCATGAAAAAAACAGTGAACAGCGCGGCTCCTCCGGCAGAAGTTTCTTATGACATGCGATCACGCTTCGACTGGCTGGTACTGACGGGTTTTGGCGGCTTCCTGTTTTTCTTCGGTCTTGGATATTTTGGACTGGTGGGCGCCGATGAGCCGCGCTATGCACAAGTAGCGCGCGAAATGTTCGCGCGGCACGACTGGATTACTCCCACCCTTGGTGGCCTGCCATGGCTTGAGAAACCAGTTTTCTATTACTGGGAAGCCATGCTTTCCTACTCTGTATTTGGAGTCAGCGACTGGGCCGCTCGCCTGCCTTCGGCGGCTGACGCGACTGTCCTCGTTGTCGGGATTTATCTTTTTCTCAGGCGCTTCTGCCGGGGTTATGAACTCGACGGTGCCTTAATCACTGCATCCAGCGCCGCTGTTATAGGATTCGCCCGTGCCGCCTCCACCGACATGCCTCTGGCCGCAATGTTCGGAGTGGCCATGCTCGCGTGGTACGCGTGGTGTAAAGGGCAGAGCAGAAAACATCTCAGTCTTTTTTATGTGTTTCTGGGATTCGCAACGCTGGCGAAAGGCCCAGTGGCGCCGTTTCTGGCAGGCTTAATTATTCTGATTTTCTCCGTTACGAGCAGAAATGCTGCGGCTATCTGGCGAACTCTGTGGATACCAGGAATTCTCGTTTTCTGCGTGGTAACGCTCCCGTGGTATATCGCAGTGCAAGTCCGAAATCCTGAATTCGTTCGCGTTTTTTTTATCGAGCACAATCTCGCTCGCTTTGGCACAACTCTTTATCACCATATCCAGCCATTCTGGTATTTCGTTCCGGTCGCGATAGCGAGCCTTGTTCCGTGGATCGTGATCGAAGTACGAGCCCTGATCCGAGTTGCTCGCGAATGGTGGACCAACAAACGCGAGCCGGCGACATCCGCAGGAACTTTACCGGTATTTCTTTTGATTTGGTTTGTGGTTCCGATAGTTTTCTTTTCGATTTCGAAATCCAAACTTCCTGGCTATATTCTGCCTGCCCTTCCCGCAGCGAGTCTGCTGGTGGTTGCGTTGGTCGCACGCACGCAGAGACAAGGCATTCGTTTTGGGACTGTCGCAATTATTATGCATTCTCTCCTCGCGGGAGGACTACTGCTGCCTGCGTTCATGATTCGCTATATAGTGATTCAGCATCGGTTACCTTGGAATAGGGCCGCCGCCGTTTCGTCTGCAATCGCGATGGTGGCCGCAGCCATGATTGCGGTGGGACTGTACAGGAGACAGAACATTCGAATGTTGCGTGTTCTCACAATGCTTCCAGTGCTTCTGGCGGTGGCCATCATCTTGAGGATTGGCGCGCCCGCCCTGGATGAAACCTTATCCGCGCGACCCGTGGCAAATGAGATTAACTTGCTAAGTGCAAAAAGATTGCCGTTAGCCGTATTCAAAGTCTCACGGGAAACGGAATTTGGCCTCGCGTTCTACCGCGATCAGATTATCTCGCGATACGAGTTCGGAAGCGTTCCACGCGAGGAACACTTAGTCATCGCCCCCTCAGGTTCGCAGGCCGAAGTTGCGAAGAGAGTTGCCGAACGACGCGTATCTTACCTGGGTTCGTTCGCGGCGCAGAGGCTGGAATATTACTGGGTATCACCGGAGTCATCTCGCAACCCACGACCCTGATTTAGGTTGGACTCAAACAACATTTCTCCTCGCTGTTAACTTGAAACATTCCCCTGTTTGCCTCTCGTGCGGCGAAGCAACTACACTCGCATTCGCGCCTGAAATTTCTTCAAGCGCCGAAAACCTCAGGAGCAGCGTGGAAATTCTCGACCTCAGGCATTTTTCCTCGGACGATCTTCGTTCCCTGTTAGAGGATGAAGTTGAACTCTGGGGCAAAGTGCTCTCGTGGGATTATCGCGGCTCCGCCGACATGGTTCTACGCTACGTGGACACCAAAATTCTCCCCGGTTACGCCGCTATTGATAGGGGACGCATTTTTGGATACGCCTTCTTTGTATACGAAGGCAGCAAAGGCGTGATCGGAGATCTCTTTGTTACGGATGGCGGACTTCTGCCGGATCCTGCTGAAATAGAGTCCCGGTTACTGACGCACGTGATTGAAACTTTGCAACAATCTCCCGGCGTCCATCGCGTCGAAGCGCAACTATTGGTGCATGAGGCTGGAAGAGTCGCACATCCGTTTCTCGAGCAGGGATTCAGCCAACACCCGCGCCTGTTCATGGTATCGCCGCTCGGGGCCGAGCCGAGCCCGGTCAGGGCTTTGGATCACGCAATCTCAATACGTCGCTGGACGGAGCAGGACTACCAGAGCGCAGCAGCCCTGGTTACGGCAGCGTATCGCGGTCACGTGGACTCCCAGATCAACGATCAGTACCGCACTCTCAACGGCTCAGTGCGCTTTCTGAACAATATCGTGCGCTTCCCGGGCTGTGGAGTTTTCGATCCTGAGTCTTCTTTCGTGGCGGTACACAACCGTACTCGGAGCCTTGCGGGCCTAATTTTATGCTCCCGCGTCCGTAACGATGTTGGACACGTCACGCAGGTTTGCGTGTCCCCTGAGTTTCGCTCACAGGGAATTGGCGAAGGTTTGCTGGCGGCCACGGCAGCGAATTTGCGCACACGAAAGTTTGCTCTTCTTTCCTTGACCGTCACCGAAGCGAACAACCGCGCGGTGGACCTTTATCGCAAGCTGGGATTTGAAACTAAACGCGTCTTCGACGCATTTGTCTGGGAAGGGTAGGGAAGGGGAACTCGTTGAACCGCCAGCTAGTGGCGCAAAATCCACATCGCCCATCCAGCCACAAATACGCCACCCACAAACATCGCAAAACAGTAGAGTCCATAGCGAATCTGTTCGCGGGATGTGTTGCGCTGCGTGATTCCAAAAACTATGGATGCAAATAGCGCGAACAGCACGGCCGCGCTGAAGTGAGAAAGGCTCATGGCTTCTTTCCGATGGCGATGTGGTACGCGTCCGCCGCGCTGATGAAGTTCAGTAGGCCAGCCACGATAAGAAATTTCGTTCCGTAGTCGGCGGTTGCGTGGGCGATCGCGCCCTGTCCCCAATCCATAGCGCGGGTCACAATGTAGAGGCCCCCTGCACCGATGTCCCCGATGAATCCGAGAATGTCGAGAATATCTCCGCCATTCGGCTTGTAGACGCGTCCTTGCATTTGCAGGCCGAGCACAAACATGATGGCAATGGAGGCCATTAGCAGAAATCCGCGTATCCAACGCTTCTGCAGCAGATGACCAGCCCCTGGAATCAACCAGCCAATTGCAGGCGCGAGAACTGACATTGCAGTCACAGGCTGCCTCGCCACGTGTATTTCACCGGGCGCAATTTCTTTTCTACGTACTGAGGAATTTGCCATTCAGATGATCACAATCTCACTTTGTATTTTACCAGTCACTTCGGCCGACTTTCCGCGAACCATCATGTCCACCTCGCTACGCACGCCGAATTCCGGCAGATAGACGCCGGGCTCAATCGAAAAGCAAGAGTTTGACAGAATCAAGCGCTCATCGTGGATTTCGAGGTCATCCATGTTGGCGCCGTTGGCATGTATTTCCGAGCCGATGGAATGGCCGGTGCGATGAATAAAATATTCGCCAAATCCGGCGGCTTGAATATGGTCACGAGCAGCCCGATCAACCTTCCACCCGGGAATCGCCCGCCCAGCCTCGATTGACTCCTTGACAGTTCTTACGGCTGCGTCGCGTGCGTCACGAACCACCTCGAACACTTCGCGCATGCGAGTTGAAGGAGCTTTACCGACGAAACCTGTCCAGGTGATGTCGTAGTAAACCGCACCCGGGACATTCTTCTTCCCCCACACATCGAGCAACACAAAATCGCCTTCACGGATCGGAGCCGAGGTCGCATCCGTCGGTTCGTAATGCGGATTGCCGCTGTGCGCGTTCACCGCGACGATTGGAGGATCGTCGGTAACTAGGTTCTCGCGCTCAAACGCCTCCATAAACCAACGCTGGATATCGCGCTCGTTCGTTCCACCATTGCGCACGCGGTGGCCGATTTCCTGAAAAGCCGCGGCGGTGATGCGGTCAATCGCATCGCGCGCTTCGAAATGAGTTTTGATCTGTTCATCCGTCAGGGCCGCTTCAAAAAGCGCCACCAGGTCTCCTGAGCTGACTACATTTTTGCCCAGCCCACGGATCATATCTATGGTGCCACCATCCACCATGGAAACGTAAAAGATCAGGTTGTTAGGCGAATATTGCATCGCAACGTCGCGATGGCCCGACAACATGATTTTTACTTTGTCGAACAATTCCTGCCAGCTCGCATATAGATGCTTCTTGCCAGGCAAGCTGTCGAGGTGGCCAGCCTCAATCTTATGGACGAGTTTTGAGGGCTCCCCTTCAGCGGGAATGACGTAAAACCACCGTCGCGTAACCATTAATCCGTCGGGGATACCAAGCAGCCGGTAAGCAATGGGGTCGCGATGATGGTGATCGTAAAAAAGCCAGGCATCAATGTTGCGCTCGCGCAGAGCAGCCTGTATGACGGCAAGATTCATGGGCAATTCTTCATTCTAAACAAAGCGGGGGTTTTGAGCGAATTATCCGGGGTGGTGGCTGCCAGTTTCACTTTTCACAGTCTCGCTTTCAACCTTCTGCCTATGGCATGATTGTCATTATGACGATGGATGAAATTCTGAAGGCGATTAGCAAACCGGCTGCGTGGGGTAGCGGATGGACGAGCGCAATCCTCTGTTTTAGCGCGGCCACTGGTTACTGGGTAGCTGGCGAACACAAGAGATCAATTTGTTGGATTGCTCTGGGCGCGGTCGAATTGGGTGCAATCCTGCTATGACAATCCCCAAACTGATCCGACCCCGAGGGATGGATCAAGCGTTGGAGGAAGCGTTGAGGGCATCATTGCCCGCTCTCGTTAGTGTCTTGTCGTAAATCCAAAGCAGCGCTGCGGTAACAACGCCGGTTGCCGTTACAGCCCACCATATGCGCGCCGGTTGGTGCGTGACTTCTCCGAAGTGGTGGAGAAGTTTTCCGCCAAACCAGCCACCGACCAGCGAACCGATGCCAATTGGAAGAAACGCAAAGCCCATGTACGTGCCCTGTTGCCCAGGAGGCGCGAGCCGCGAAATATATTCGTAGTAGCGTGGAGACTGCGTGATTTCTCCCAGTGAAACCGCAACCAGAGTAGCAATCGCCATCGGGACGGTGGGATTCACGATGAAAATAATCCACGCGAGTCCGGACATAAGAGTGCCCAGCGTGATAGCGCGGAATGCGGGCATGCGCCGGGTTATGAAACTCACCACCATCTGGAGAGAAATCACAGTCAGCGGTCCAGTGATGAGTAGCAGTTCCGTGTCTGTCTTCGGATTCACGTATTCGTGGATGTAGACAGGAAGAATGATGAATTCCTGCCAATAAACAATCCAGTATCCCGAGAAGATGAGCAGAAACAGCATAAAGCGCGGATTAGAAAGCACGGTCCCGAAATTTCTTGCTGCCTGTGTGACGCTGGCAGTTTGCGCGTCCCCTGAGCGGCGGGGCTCTTTAAAAAAAAGAAGCACAGCGAAAAACATTGCGAACACGCTCAGGGCCGCAACCCGAAACACATTCTCCACGCGCATGTGCTGGTGTACCCACGAGGCGACGTACGGTCCGGCGGCGCCGCCAATGTTTACCAGCGTGTAGTAAATCGAATATCCAATCGAGCGTACATTCTCTTTGGAAGCTCGCGCCGTTGTTCCCACCACACATGGCTTAACCAGCGCGATACCTAGTGCTGGTAATATCAGCAAAATCGCAACGAGGACGACCAGAGGCATGGCATTGCGCACGGGAGCCAGCCAAGGCGAGCCGATGGATCCCAACAGAAAATAGGCGCAACTAAGAATGAAATAAGCCAGTGAAAGGGATCGGCGAAATCCAAGACGATCGGCTAGAGTGCCGCCGAACGCGGCAAGGAACCACACCAGGCCCCCGAATAGTCCGGTGAGGCTGCTGGCCTGCTCCACGCGAAAATTCAGAGTCTCGTGGAGGTAGCGAGCGAGGGAAGCGAACGCGGCGTAATACGACAGCCGCTCGAAAAGCTCACTGACGTTGGCAACCCAGAATGGCCGCTCAAAGCCAGTGCGAATCTCGTGCAGCCGTTTAGAAAAGCTCAAACTCTCTCCTCAGGATGACAAGTTTTTAACTGGACGCTTGCCGAAAATCGCCGTCCCGATGCGCACGCAGGTTGATCCTTCCTCGATCGCAACTTCAAAATCGTGTGACATTCCCATGGATAGTACTTCCATACTGACCGCGGGCAACGAGCGACTTGCGATGCTATCACGCAGCTCCCGCAATTTCCGGAAGTACGGCCGTCCCTGATGAGGATCGTCGGTGAATGGCGGGACAGTCATCAATCCGCGGAAGGTTAAGTGATCCAGTTGCGGTGCTGAAGTCAAAATGTCTTCGAACTCATGGGAGTCTGCGCTCAGTCCACTTTTCGCTGTCTCACCGCCCACATTGATTTCGACGAGCACCTCGAGTTTCCTTTTTAGCTGTTCAGCGGCTGAATTCAGTTTTTCGGCCACGCGAAGAGAGTCTATAGAATCAATGGCAGAAAAAATCTCGGCTGCTTTGGTGGCCTTGTTTGACTGCAGGTGTCCAATCATGTGCCAGTGGGCCTCTGCGAGATCGGCTATCGCCGGAAACTTTCCAGAAAATTCCTGCACTTTACTTTCGCCAAAGACTCGAGCTCCCGCTGCATATGCCTGGCGAATGAATTCCGTGGAGAAGGTCTTGCTGACGGCCATCAAAGTAATTTCGCTGGGATCGCGGCCGGCACGACGCGCCGCCAAAAAAATACACTCGCGGGTCTTTGCTAGATTTTCGGCGATGGGCATTTACGTGAAATCAGACGATAGTCGTAGACATCTCCCATAAGTGGGAAATCTCAACCACGACTTGTCACATCATGGCCGCCGGCGGAGCCGGCTCGCTAGGATCGCCTGCACTCGTCAAAGGCAGCCAGACCATGAGCGCCGCCAATCCGGCCAGCACGATCATTCCTCCTACCATGTAGGAGGGGTCTTTGAAGATTTGGGTCCGAGTCCAAGCGGGAGCAAACTGTAAACCTGCCCATACCAAGCCCAGCATGGCTTCTCCTGCAATCAATCCCGAGGCTGTTAGAACTCCGGCGTTTTCTACGCGCGCCTTCTGAGCTTCATTGAATCCGCGCCGCTTCGCAATTCGATCGCCGATCGAGCGAAACACTCCGCCCAGAAAAATAGCAAACGTGGTTTCGAACGGCAGATACATACCGACTGCGACCAGCATGGGACTTCGCACCTGCATCATGATCATGCCGATGCCAAAAAAGATTCCGACCACCACCAGCGGCCAAGGCATATCGCCACCAACGATGCCCATAGCCAACGTAGCCATCAATCCTGCTTGTGGTGCGGAAAGCTGGCGATCGCCAAACCCTATCCCGCCCGCCTTTATGTTGGCTTCATGGAGGAGCATCAGCGGCCAATACATGACTAGGCTCGCTACCACAACGGCGATCAGTTCCGCCATCTGAATTTTGCGCGGCGTGCCTCCAAGAATGTAGCCAACTTTAAAGTCTTGCAATAATTCACCCGCAACAGCAGAGGAAACGCAGACGACGGCAGCCACGCCCAAGACGGCGGCCACTCCTGGAGCGCCGGAGACGCCAAGAAAAACCATCAGCAGCGCTGCGATGAGCAAAGTCGAAAGCGTTAGGCCGGAAATAGGATTGTTGGAGGAGCCGATAAATCCGACCAAATTTCCAGAGACGGTTGCGAAGAAAAATCCTACAACCAGCATTACAACCGCAGCCAGCACGGCCGGCCAAACCAAGCCTGAAATGTGGATATACAGAAAACACATGAGCACAAACATCAGTGCGATCAATCCAAATACAACTTTGGAGCTCATGTATTGTTCGGTGCGGGAAAGCTTAGCGCGCTGATCGGCCGTTTGGCGCAGATCGGAAAGGGCCTTGCCCAGGCCCTGCGTCAGGCTCGTACGCATTTTGAACAACGTGTATGCGGCGCCAACCAGCATGCCGCCTACTGCTATCGGACGTACGATGAATCGCCATACAGCAATCGCCATCGTCGCCCAATCATCACCGGTTCCTGCGGGAAGGTATTGGCGAAGCTGTGGTCCCATAAAGAAGATGAGTAGAGGAACCAGCAATCCCCACGCCAGCACGCCGCCAGCAAACTGAATGGATGCCAATCTCAATCCGATGATGTAGCCCACGCCTAAGTAAGCAGGACTCACGCTCGGTGCAGCGAACGTACTGGTACCACCAGCGGCGACCACGTTCGCGCCCGCAGTTGTACCTAAGCGGACCTGGCTGTGTCCGAGATTGCCAACCGCAAAATGGATATCTTTGTCAGCCGCGAATAGCCCGAACCTTCCCAGCATGTAGACCACGCCGCCGATACCGATGTTCCAGAAAAGATATTTCGCAGCTTTGGCGCCGCGCTGTCCGGCCTTGTGAATTTCTGACGCCGCGACCGATTCGGGGAACGGTAACTCGGGATCTTCCACCATGACCCGCCGCACCAACGAAATAAAAAGAACTCCCAGAACGCTGCCCACCAACATCAGTGCGGTTGATTTCCAGTACGCATCGGCGGGCCGGAACGATGGCCACGCTTTGGCGATCACGAACGCTGGAATGGTAAAAATCGCCCCAGCAGCGAGGCCTTCGCCTATGCTTCCCGCAGTTCGCGCAATATTTTCCTCGAGCAGCGATCCTTTGACGGTGCGCAATATCGCCATGCCGATCACGGCGGCAGGATAGGTGGCGGCGATTGTAATTCCCGCGCGCAGACCGAGGTAAGCGTTGGCTGCCCCCAAAACGACCGTCATCAAGAGCCCGAGCAGTACGGCACGCAGAGTGAACTCCCGCATTTCCATGTTCTCGGGGACGAAGGGGGCAAACTTCTTTGGACTGCCGGGAGGAACAGCGTCAGGACTGCTCATGAACAGAATCCTCGTAAGCGCTTATCTATATTCGTGAGACGGCAAGCCCGCGCACCTTAGCACGAGGACAACCTAGTTTACAAGCTTCTGCCCAGTGTGTCTTCGATTGAGGTGCGGAATTCCTGCCCTGTAGACTAGTAGCAGCCGCCCCACAGAATCATGCAAACTCAGCCCGTGAAAATTCGAAATATGCAAATATCCGTTCTTTTCTTTGGAATGCTGAAGGAGCTTATTGGTAAGGAAAGCGATGCACTGACGTTGAACGAGGGAGCAACGGTCAATTCTCTGATCAATCACTACCAGCATCAGATTCCAAAATTGGCGGAATTAGTCCCATCATTGGCAATTTCGGTAAACCAGGAGTATGCCGGGGTCACCACGACACTGCACGACGGGGACGAAGTTGCTCTACTGCCTCCGGTAAGCGGAGGGTTAAGCGCAACGCAAAGTTCCGACCCCGGTAAACAGGGGGAGCTGCGGCCAAGGGTTGCTCTCGTCCGCGAACGCATAGGCACGAGTGCTGTACTTGAAAGAATGAAACATCCTGAAGATGGCGCGGCAGTGGTCTTTGAGGGTGTCGTGCGTGACAACACTCGTGGGCGTCGTACGCTTTATCTGGATTACGAAGCCTACGAAGAAATGGCAATTAAACAGATGGACGAGCTGGCAGACCGCGCGCTCGCGGAATTCAAAATCCGCGAAGTCGCAATCGTCCACAGACTCGGTCGCTTGCAAATTGGGGAGACTAGCGTGTTGATCGTAGTTGCTTCGGCCCACCGTGCAGCCGCTTTCGATGCGTCGCGCTGGCTGATAGACACACTCAAGCGCACTGTTCCCATCTGGAAGAAAGAATATTTCGAGGATGGGGCTGTGTGGGCCGATGGCGAGTCTTTTCCCGAGGAAGTGCGAGCCGCGTCGGGCACCCATTCAGAAGGTCCCGCATCTAAGTGAGCAGTTTTCAGATGCGACGTCCCATCGTTTTTTTTGCCTTGATAGCGGCGGCTGTGTGGTGCGCCGGCGGACATGCCGGGGCCGAAACCGGGCAGGCGTTTCAGACGAATACCCCTCAGAACCCGGCTCCTAATAACAAAGTCCCAAAGCCGCCGTGGGCAGGAGGCACCGCTGGCACCGGAAAATCCGCGCCTGGGGGGGCGCCGGACACTTATGATAACCCGACTGATTCACGAAAATCTGTTCCTTCGAGCGGTCCACCGACCGCTGAAAGTCCGGCGCAGCAGTCGGACACCACGTTCAAAGTGGACGTAAAACTTGTAAACGTTTTCGTCACCGTGACGGACGACCGCGGTGGGCCGGTTTCGGATCTTCAGAAAGAAGATTTCGAGCTGCTTGAAGACGGCAAACTGCAAAAGCTTTCGGTGTTTGATAAAGAATCGGCACTGCCGCTTTCGATTGTCTTGGATATTGACACCAGTCTGAGCACGCGCAAAGACCTTCCACTCGAGCTGTCGTCCGCGCGTCGCTTCGCGCACGCGATCCTTCGCCCGGTGGATGGCCTATCGCTTTACGGCTTCAACGAAGTAGTGAGCGAGGTCGTCCCTTTTACCTCGGACGCGCGAAGCATAGACCGTGGTATTGATCGCATTCGCCTGGGAGCGGCCACAGCGCTCTACGATGCTTTATATCTCGGCGCTCAATCACTGGAAAAGCGGCAGGGGAGGAAAGTGCTCGTCGTGATTACAGACGGTGGCGATACCATGAGCAAAGTGGACTACAAACAAGCGCTGCGTGCCGCCGAAGAAGCCGAAGCGATTGTCTACAGTATCATCGTGGTTCCCATTGAAGCCAGCGCCGGACGCGACACCGGCGGCGAACACGCACTCATCCAGATCTCCGAAGATACCGGCGGCAAATATTTTTACGCGACCTCCGTGCCACAACTGGACGAAGCGTTCCGCCAAATCAGCGACGAACTGCGAACCCAATATCTTCTGGCATATTACCCATCGCAGCGGTTGTCAGATTCCGAATTCCGGCGCCTGGAAGTAAAAGTCGCCGGCACTTCTGCCGCAAAGGCTCAGTTGAAAATCCGACATCGCTCGGGATATTACACTTCGAATGCGAGGTAACGAAAACCTCGATGATTGGTTAATCCTTCTCCTTGATTCCTGGCAAGGGTGTATCCACGTTTTCACATGTGTTAGAACCGTAAGATTTAATTTTCCGTATATAAAACTCCTCATGGTTTCTGAGAGCACGTTAACCGCATGATTTTGCAAGGCACGTCAGATTCCTTTAGTGGACTTCTGATTGCACATGTCAATAAGCCCTGACTGTATTTGTTCTGGTGAAAAAGGAGACCCCCATGACCCCCACATCCAAATTGTCTTTTTCGATGTTCAAATTCTCATACATCGCGCTCATTTTATTGGTTGCCATAGCGTTCGTTAACAATGTTGTGGGTCAAACGACCGTGGGCACGGGAAGCATCGTCGGAACTGTGACCGATCCATCTGGTGCCGTGGTTAACAATGCAAAGATAACAATTACCAACGTTGATACCCGACAATCCAGCAATCTGACTACGAACGCTGCGGGTTCGTTCAATTCCGGGGCGTTGCCGCCTGGCGGTTACAAGGTGCATGTTTCGTCCTCCGGGTTCAGTTCTGTAGACACTCCGGTGACCGTCCAGGTTGGAAACACCGCCACAGCCAATGTGAAGTTACAGGTAGGTCAAGAGAATCAGATCATCGAAGTACAAGGCTCGGGCATGCAAGTGAATACCGAGCAGGCTGAAGTTCAGGGAGTGCTGACTGCATCGCAGATCGAAAGCCTCCCTGTAAACGGCCGGAACTTCCTCGATCTTGCTCAATTGGAGCCTGGCGTTCAAATTCAAGACGGACAGAACTTCGATCCTACTAAGGCGGGTTATTCTTCGATCTCATTTGGTGGACGCTTCGGCCGCACGGCTAGAATTGCGGTGGACGGCGTTGACGTAAGTGACGAAACAGTGGGCACCACTACGGCTGACATACCGGCCAGCGCCATTGAAGAATTCCAGATTGGCCAGTCGTCGCTGGATCTTTCAAACGACCTCACCTCTTCAGGCGCGATTAACGTTACTACAAAATCGGGTACAAACCAGTATCACGGGGAAGCGTTCGGATTTATTCGCGACCATAGCTTCAAAGCTCGAGCCGCCGGAGGGCATGACTATCCTTTCCAGCGTGAGCAATTCGGCGGAAGCTTTGGGGGCGCGATTATCAAGAACAAGTTGTTTTTCTTCCTGGATGGAGAGCGCACGAAGCAGGATAGTTTTGCCCCTGTCGTGTTGAGCGGCACACCCTTCGCAGGATTCGGCGGGGGGTTCAGCCAGCCTTTTCGGGAAAATAACTTGCTCGGTAGAGCTGACTATAACTTCGGCAACGGGGCCCGCGCTTTCTACCGTTATTCTTATTTTTCGAATTCATTGTTCGCAACATTCGGGCTGGGTTATGCCGTTTACGATAACAAAGACATCACTCGTCAGCATGTAGTTGGTTTTGATTTCAATACTGGTTCACTCTCCCATAGTATCCGTCTCACTTATTTGAAGTTCCAAAATCAGATTGTTGACGCGACTCTAAAAAACAATGCTTTACCAGATTGTTGCACTGGCCTACTTATTAGCTCCGGTTCATTTTTTGTGGGGCCTAACTATTTGGCGCCTCAGAGCACTCCTCAATCAAATCGCCAGATTAAGTATGACGGCAGCAAGACTTTGCATTCCCACACGATTCGCTATGGGGTCTCGTACAATCACGTCCAGGGTGGCGGTTTTGCTGACTTTTACGGTACCGCGCCACGCGCTAGCTTCATCACTTCTACTGCCAATGAACTTTTTGCCGCGTCCGGACCGTTCCCCGGGGGCAGCGCTAATCCGCTTAACTGGCCGGTAACTCGCCTTAGGGTGGGTAATGGTCAAGGTTATGCGACTACACAGAAGGCTCTGGGTTTCCCGGCCGGCGGCCTCGGGCCGGATAACCGGATTGGCCTCTACTTGGGAGACGCGTGGAAGGTGAAACCGAATCTCACCCTGAGCTTGGGAGTGCGATACGACCGGGACACAGGACGGACCGACAGCGATTTACCTGCGATTCCGGAAATTAATGCTGCATTTCCCGGCTACGGAAATCGCGTGGCGCAGCCGAACTTGAACTTTGCTCCACAATTTGGATTTGCATGGGATCCTTCGAAGAGGGGAAAGACAGTTTTCCGAGGTGGCATCGGACTGTATTACGAAAACGTCATTTGGAACAATGTCTTGTTTGACCGCCCTCTACGGGAAAGGACGGGTGCTTTCAACCAGGTTACCAGTGCCTGTCTCAACGGTACTCCTCAGGCCGTTCCTATAAACGGCGGGACAACGATGCCAGTTGGAATCTGCGGCAACAATGTTCATATCGGAGACGTTATTCCGCAAATACAGTCGTTCTGGCAACAGGTGTTAGCGGGGAATCCATTAGACCTGCAAGCGGCGAATCCTAGTTTTATCGGTAAGTTTCTTACCGCCGGGCAAGGTACTAACGCAGGAGTCTCGCTCTTTGCGCCGGGCTATAAGACTCCTCGTTCTATCCAAATTAATATCGGAATTCAGCATGAGATCGCGCACGGTCTGGTTTTTACCGCAGATTATCTACGCAACGTAGAGACCCGGACGCTAATCGGTGTTGACGTCAACCACATGGGTGATGTCAAGAACTTCAGTCTGGCGGGCGCTCAAGCAGCTATCGCTGATACCCTTTCCACCTGCGGAGCTGCCAGCATTGATGCAGCAATCGCCTCCTGCCCTGCGCTAGACGGTTCCGGGGGCGCCACAATGTCCGATTTTGCGAGCTTTGGACTTGGCACCGACGCTGATGTGGCAGGCGTGGGCTGCAACCAGCCTTCTTCCGCGGGCGGGCTTGGTCGCCTTTGTGCTTTCGGTGGCAGGAATTCCGATCAATCGCAAGCGTTCTTCCTAATTCCCGAGGGCCGCTCCGTTTATAACGCCTTGCAGATGAAACTAGCGGACAACATTGCAAAGCCAATACGGGGTGTAAAAGCACTAAACTTCCAGATTTCTTACAGCTTGTCGCGCTTTTCGAATAGTGGAGGCGCGCAACTCACCGGAACGCCTGCGGATAACGATCAGGACTTTGTGCTCCAAGCTGCTGACAACAACAATCCTGGCCGCTATTTCGGTCCTTCTCTTCTTGACCGCACGCACCAGCTCTCTTTCGGCGGTTATGTAGACGTGCCCGGCGGATTTCGAATCGGCCTAATATCTCATTTCTACAGTCCGCTCTCAAGCGCTTTGGTAGCCCCCAATTTTGGGAG
>JALYIM010000179.1 GCA_030775785.1 Acidobacteriota bacterium | reverse complement strand
GCTATGCCGAGGGCATTGGCAGTGCAGCCAGACGCCGAGGTTACGATGTCGTGAATGTGATTGTTTAGGAGCTGAAGGTTGCTGCCTGCCCCGGTGACGTAGATGCCCACTGGCACGGTATTTGTTTTGGTAGTTTTGTAATTGCGAATCTCAAAGCCCTGCACGGTGACATAACTTTGGTCGGAGATGTTCAACAGACCGTACTGACCCCCAGGAATGCTTAATCCTGTTCCATCCACGATAGGAACCTGACTCGGATAGTTATGAAAGGTGACGTAGCCGGCAGTTGCCGAACCGGAGACAGGGATATTGACGGTCTCGTTGTATGTTCCCCCTAGGACCAAAACGGTATCGCCGGCCTGAACGTGGTTGGCCGCGTACTGGATATGGCGCCACGCACTGCGTGTACTTTGTCCGTCGTGGCTGTCATTGCCTGATGAGGAGACGTAATAGGTGGTGGCAGAGGCCGTCGCGCCCAGCAATAGAACTGAAATCGCGGCTGTTGTGAAAAAAGCCGTAGTGATGCTTTTCATCGGAAACTTTCTAAGAATGAGGTTGCAGATCTGCCCCTTCGCTGGACGCAGGCCCTTTTTCGTTGTAGGAGCTGATGTGCAGATGCTGTGCGAGTGATCGTTCTCCACCCCTCAAGACAACGAAAGCGGCTTCGAAATCTGCTTTGCGACCTTACTGATATGGGCACATATGAGTCTTTTGGGTATAGGATTGAAATAGGCGAATGCAGCCACCAGAGCCTGCTCTCATTGATAATGCCAAGCCAAGTAATCCGTTGGAATGGCACCGATGGGCTATACTTGACATGTTTTCTGATTGGCCGTTGCTGCCGCATTAAAGCATCAGACGATCAGAATTAGGCAGTAATTTCCCTTGGAGGGAACATATGCAGATTGATCTCATGAAGTTGTGGGCCGAGGAAGATGGCCAGGATATCGCGGAATATGCGGTGATGTTGGCAGTGATTTTGGTGCTCGTGGTTGGCACAGTACGATTAATAGGCGGCAAATCCAACACCGTATTCTCGAACGTGGCCAGCTCGATTCAATAGCTTTTGGTTGAAGGCGAATGACAAACTCAGTTTGGATGAAAGGATTTCATCCTGAGGCGGTGAAGGTTCCCCCATTATTTCCAATCGAATGTAAGTTTTGGCTGAAGAAAACGGTTGGACTGGTCTTGCCGCGAAGGAAGAAAACCAAGATGGAGGAAGCCCTTCGGATAGCGATTGAATCATTCTACAGTCTCTTTCCGGTGCAACGCTGCGGCATAATGTCCTTGCAGCGAGGCGAGCAGCGAGGTCATATCAAAGACTCAGCCTTCCCCGTTTAGGCGATCGTCCAATTCACAAAATCCATTTCCTTTGGTCTCTTAATCTCACGAGTCTGTCCAGGGCCGAAATGAAACTTTCCAATTCCACTGGTTTCTGCACCATGTAATCAACTCCCATATTGAGAGCAGCTAGAGAATTACTGACACTTGCATAGCCTGTGCAAACGATCACTGTTGGTCTCGGCTTTTTCATCACCGCAGCTTGCGCGACTTCTAAACCGATATCTACTTTCTCCATGTTGAGGTCGGTGATTACTGCATCGAAGCCGCGCCCATTCAAAAGCTTTATCGCTGATGCGCCACTCTTTGCAGTTGTGACATCGCAGCCTTCACGTTCGAGAATTATGCTCAGTGTTATGAGCACGCTGTCTTCGTCGTCAGCTAGCAGGACGGTCTTCTTTTTAGGCATATTTTTAGGCAATGCAGTCGGAAAAAAGAGCTTTACTCTGACTTCGTACGCTCCAGCTGGCTGGCATGGATCATCAATAACACTTTCGTTCGTAGGCATCTCCCCAAAGGACCTAGGAGAAACGAAGCCGTCTGAAGGGCAAAACAAAATCATTGTAAGTGAAAATAGTTGTCGCACTCTCTCTTTTAGGAGGTAGCCACCGACAGGTATTCAATTGAAAAATAAGAAACGAAAAAACTTTCGCTGTGGCACTCGGATTGCACGGCAACACTCTGATATAGAGTTTTTGATTCCGCGCAAAGACGATCATAGCTGCAGCGTTGTGAAGGGGGTAGAACAGATGAAAAGGATGATAATGCTGGGGTTGATTGTTGCTCTCCCCGTGGTGGCATTTGTTAGCAGTGGGACTGACTTTTCCAACAGAAGCAACAAATTGACCAGCCCCAACAGCAAAGGACTGACTCTTACTGGGCCCACGCTGACGTCGGTGAATGGGCTAAACGGTGGCCCACTACTTACAGGACTCACTTTAAGTACGGTGAACTTTACAAGTGGCACCTTCCAAGCCAAGTCTGGGTCTATGAAACTTGGCAGTAGCTTTAACCGAGATGGCACTTTGATTAGGGTAAGCGGCAGTAATGCGCTCTCTGGAGTTCTGTTCGCAGGCACGCTTTCCGGACCTGCTTCCTGGGAACTGGTGACCCGTCCAAACGGTGCCCACAATTACATATTGACGGGTGCGTTGCAATCTTACGGTGGTGGGACAACCGCGGTGACAACCCAATTACCATTCGATACTGGGACCCACTACTGGAACGGGTCAGCACGACCTATCGGTGGCACTACAACCCCTCATGGCACTGGAATCGCTCCTGGCACTCCGACCACTCCTGGCACTATAACTAGTACTGGCACTACAACCGCCACTGTAGTTCCAGAGCCGGGGACTCTGAGTTTACTGGCGACGGGGCTTTTGGGACTGGCAGGAGTGATACGCCGGCAACTGAAAGCATAAATTCCACGCAAAAGAATCACTTTCAAAAACCCTGCCACGGCAACGTGCCAGGGTTTTTTAGTTAAGGCAATGATGCTGTATGGCGTGACGCAATTAGCGGATACAGGCGACTCCGTCGGCAAACTCGGAACCGAGGATTGAAGCGATATGTCGATTAAAGACAGGTAAGGCGACCTCCTCCGCTGGCTCGCTAAAAAGCGATCAGGGTCGCAACGACGCTGCCCATCAAACGTGCGCGTTTTTCATTAGCCTCCTCGTTCTTGTCGAGACCTGCTCGACGCAGCATTGAGTCAGATTATGATTAATTCCATCATAATTGCTTCACATCTGAATCACCATGCAACATGGCCGAAGGCTATTACCGCAGGTTACAACTCAGAATCGCTCTCCGGTAATTGGTGGTTAGAGCCGGGCTGTCCGGTGGCCGAATTTTTGGCCCTTGTATTGCGTGTTGCCGCGAAGCGAGGATCTGTGTACAATCACCGCTGCCCTGGGATCTTCTTCGACTCCCCCCAATGCTACCCAGGTAGAGACTCCCAAATGAAAAAGCTTCATTCCTCTCTCTGCTTCGTGCTTATTTTGTCACTTTTCGAACTTGCGTCTGCCGACACCGCCGTAAATAAAGCCACGCAAAACGATAAAGCATTTATTAAATACGGATTGACCGGAAAAGGGGTGATCGTGGCGATTCTAGATCGTGGCATCGACTACACCCACCCCGATTTCCTTTACCCTAATGGAACTACGCGAATAAGGATGATGTGGGATATGTCGAACGTCAATCCGAACCTTCCCATCTGCGACCCCGGCCAGCCATCGCCGATCGTTTACACCCAAGCGCAAATTAACCAGGCGCTCAAGTCGCATACCGCATTGGGCGAGCGCGACGCCGTGGGTCATGGAACTGTCTCAACTGGACTGGCAGCAGGCAATGGTCGTGCTGCACTTCCTGGCAGCTCGCAGTGGGCTGGAATGGCTCCCAATGCCGACTTACTTATCGTGAAGATGACCTCTGAAGGAGCACCCGCTCATAGCGGCCAAGCGGCGGAGAATCCGTTTCAGGGCTGCATGAGTTTGGCTCTTGATTTGGTATCCGCGGAGGCGGCAGTTCTTAAAGAACCGATTGTGGCGCTCATGGACAGCGGTACACAGTGGGGACCGATTGACGGTACCTCCGTCGTCAGCCAAAAAATTGCAGCTGACTTCGGAGCGAACACCCAGGGCAGAGTGTACGTCGCTGCCTCCGGGGATGAAGGCTCGCTACCCAATCACGCAAGCGCTGCTTACAGTTCATCACCAGCCATTTTCACTTTCGTCAAAGCCAACACGAGTTCTGCTTACCTTCAGCTCTGGTATACCGGAGCGGTACCAGCAAACGTGACCCTCACCATGAACGACACCGCGACGTCCGTAGTCGTGACCCCTGGAAATGGATGCGCCAGCAGTCCCGATAGCACCATCGTGCTATGCGCGTCCCTTCCCGGACAGCAGTTCTATCCGTGGACGTCCTCTGGCCCGGATCGCGCCGTGTGGATGAACATCAAAGGCCACAGCGGAACGGGAACGATTAATGTGACGGCAGCGCAATTCGGCTCAGGAATTGCCGACGCTTACGGAGACGCAACGATCCCCACTCCTATTATTTCTTACACAAACAATCTAACGCTAGGACGACTGAATGACTATTCCTCAACCAGCGCTGCTTTGGTGGATGGGTGCTTCAACGTGCGCACACAATGGACCGATATAAATAACAATCCGCAAAGCTTCACGAGTCAAGGTGCGACTGGCGGTCTTTGGCTTTATTCCTCGGGTGGCCCGACACGGGATGGGCGTTCCCCGATCGCTGCTACTTACGGTGGGGTTGACTTTACCACTCCTGGGGGCAATTCTTTCGCGGCCTATAGTCCAACAAGTTATTGGGGCGACGTAACTCTCTTTCCCTTTAATCAGATTCAGGGTGGAAAGGGCTTTTACGGGCGACATAGCGCGACCAGCGCATCTGCTCCTATTGCGGTAGGTGGGGTGGCTCTCCTCCTGCAAATGAACCCGAAGCTCACTCCCACTGCGGTGCGCCAGTACATTCATCAAAGCGCGATTTCGGATTCTTTCTCGGGCACAACGCCAAACCTCGATTGGGGGGCGGGCAAATTGAATGTGCTAGGAGCAGCAGATTTGGTAGCAGCTGCGTTTCACACGAACCCTGTGCTTTCAATGTCCCTTTTGTCATTCTCTGGGCAGAAAGTAGGTACAGTTAGCGCGCCGCAGAGCATTACTTTCAGCAATACAGGCGCTGCTACCGACGCGCTTGGTATCTCAAGTATTATGGTGAGCGGAGATTTCGTTGTGGGTACTAACACCTGCAAAGCCAATCTTCCCGCGGGTAGTCAATGCACTATTTCGATAACCTTTAAACCCACCAAGACTGGAACACGCAACGGGGCGCTCACAATCAAAGATTTCAACATTAACAGTCCGCATGTGGCGACCCTTTCCGGCACAGGGACCTAACCAGGGCACAAATTGGACAGTTTCATTGCGGCCTTGGACAGACCTTAACTAAGAGATCAAAGAAGTTGAATTTCGTCCACTCAACAAATCCGAAAGTAAAAAAGGGCTAGGGTCAGTTCCGGACGTGGATTAGAGACATTCGCGCCAGAGCATGGGAGAGCGTCCGGTGCACACCCAGTGTGGGGGACCCTCCGTTTATCTCAGGTAAAGGTGGTCGTAAGAACAAAGAACGGATGACCGATCTCAATATTCCTCACTGACCCAGCTTGAATGATCAGAACGTACCTTTTTTGCTTCACGGTTGCAGGATTCGACCTGCCAATGTAAAAATTAGAATCGTGTAGTTCGGGCCTTGAGCGCCTCTGGCCGAGTCACTTCTAAATCGGGCAGCGGGAACCTCTGAACCCCGACGGTACGAACCACCATGGAGGTGTCTGTGCATTCATCTCACAAATTAAATGTTGCCGCAGCGTTGTTAGTGACGCTACTCTCCATCCCATCCCATTCTCAAACCCAGGCTTCCTGCACATTCCATTATTTTCGAGTCTTTGCATCAACCGGAACTTCTGTTCCAGAAGGCATTAATAGCTGGGGCACGATCGTCGGATATGTCGCGGAATCAGGCAATCGCTCAGAGGGATTCGTGCGCTATTCGAACGGCGGCGCGAGCTTATACACGGCGCCAAACTCGACTGCTACGACCATCATGCGCCGGAGCAGCACCGGAGTGGACGTAGGTTTCTACACTCCACAGGGAACGATATACCCCAAAGGCTTCGTAGCCAGCGGGTCAGGCTTTCAAAGTGTCGTTTACCCAGGCGCGACCGCTACATTTTTGACCGGCATTAACAAGTGGAACAGCATCGTAGGCTATTGGATGGACATCAATGGATTTTTCCACGGCTTCGAGCTGCAAAACGGAAAGTTTTTCTCGATAACCTATCCAGGCTCCTTCGAAACGCAGCCCTCGGCAATCAATGATAACGGGGTGGTCGCAGGAACCTATTACATGACGAATCCCTCTGGAGCACCTGGCCCAGCGCAGGGATTTACTGAGCTCAAGGGAGTATATAAAGCGGTTTTCATGCCGAATGGCGACGCTATCCAGCTCTCGGACATCAGCAACACGGGGGAGATTGTAGGAGCTGATCTTCAGGGTACGGTAGCGCGTGCCTTCTTTTATCAAGGCGGCGTCTTCAAATTTATTGCGGTGCCCAACGCCAGCTTTACATCGGCCAACGGCATTAACACAAGTGACGTGATAGTCGGCCAAGCGACAGTGCCATCAAGTGGCGGCAACAGCAACGTGAATTACACCGCCACCTGTCAGTGAGAGTTAGCCTACCAGAATTGTCGGCTCTGGCATGCTTGGGAAATCGTGTAGAAACAACTGAGCGGCCGCGGAAAAGGGCAACGGAACGAATTGGCCCGAATCGGTAAATCAGAAAATCTCGCAGGTGTTGCTCAACCGCCGAAACCCTTTGCGCCAAGACGGAGTAAATGTCGACCTAGGCGTCTTTGGTCGCCTTTTGAGCGGGCCGCTACACCGTGTAGCGAGGGCAGACAACAGATGTTTTTCCCTTACACTTCTAGCAGGCTATAGACTCACTGTGTGCTAGGCCGAAAAAATTCTGCTGTTCTTCCACTCGAGTTGGAGCGTGAACAAGCAATCCGACCTGCGAGTGCTGTATTACCGCTTGTTACGGCTGGATAGCTGTGATTTGAGCGGGGATTATCTGGGTAAGCTCCCTGCGCCGCGTCTCGCCTCGGCAATTCTCTTATGCCGTCGTCCGAAAGCGCCGGCGCCATCAATCTGTTTGCCACCGCTCTCGCAGGCATTCCGGTGAGCACTACTCACACAATTACTGGGGAGCAGAAGTTCAAGTCAAGGTATTGATAACTGGTTAAGTCCAGGGTTGTAAAGGAGTCTCATCCTAAATCTTCCTCGGCGAACACTTCTAATATCTTCCGCATTTCCTGAACACTGGGGACCACGAATGCCGCGCGGGTTGGTCCTTGGCCTACGTGGACGCCCCAACTATCGCTAGGCATTCGCTCAAAGAGATCCTCGTCGGTACGATCGTCCCCAGCGGCAAACAAGAAATCGGGATGGGAATAATGCGTGAGAAGGCGTTCCAAGGCTTCGCCCTTGTTCGCCCAAACGGGTCGTACCTCAACGATCTTGTCGCCACGAAACGCCCGAAGTTCAGTGTCGGCTAGCATGGCTTCTAGCATTGAGATTAGTTCGTTCGCCAGCCAGATGCCAAATTCTGGCTCCGCCATTCGGTAATGCCAGACGAGCGCGTACCTCTTCTCTTCGACAAAACTTCCAGGAGTGCGATCCATGAAGTGCTCGAGAATCGGCATCACGGAAGATCTCCAATCCGTTGGAGGCTGAGAGCGCGAGGGTTGCCACGAAGACTGGAGTGGAACCTTAAATTCAGCTCCGTGTTCGGCCATAAGCCACAAGCCCCGAATGGTTCCGAACCAATCTTCCAAATCCTTCGCCGTCCTGCCGGAGATCAGAGCTA
>JALYIM010000178.1 GCA_030775785.1 Acidobacteriota bacterium | reverse complement strand
GTGCTGCGTGGCGGGCGCTGGTGACATTGAAGTGGACGAGAAGGCTCGCGAGATGCGGGTGAAAGGAGAGCTCCTCAAAGCCGGCGATTGGATTTCGCTCGATGGAACCACAGGCCGCGTCATAAAGGGCAAGCTCGACACGGTGGCCGCCAGGCCTGATGATCCGGAGCTGATGAAGCTGATGAGCTGGGCGGAGCCTTTCCGCAAGCTGAGAGTGCGGGCCAACGCCGACATTCCGCGGGATGCAATTCAGGCGCGCGCTTTCGGGGCGGAAGGCATCGGCCTTTGCCGCACCGAGCATATGTTTTTCGGCGAGGACCGTCTTCCTCACGTGCGCGCGATGATTCTTGCGAAAAGCGAAAAGGACCGGCGCGCGGCGCTGAAGAAATTGCTGCCCATGCAACGCTCCGATTTCACGGGCGTGTTCCGCGCGATGGATGGATTTCCAGTAACCATTCGCACACTGGATCCGCCACTGCACGAATTCCTCCCGCGCCGCGAAGATTTGATGGTTGAGATCGCGGTACTTGAAGCCACGAAGCCGCGCTCTCCGAAATTGAAGGGGCTCAAGACACTGCTGCGGAGGGTGGAAGAGTTGCATGAGTTCAATCCCATGCTCGGGCATCGCGGCTGCCGGCTCGGGATTACGTATCCAGAGATCACCGAGATGCAGGCACGAGCAATTTTCGAAGCTGCGGTTGCAGTATCGAAAGATGGCGTCAAAGTTTTTCCGGAGGTCATGATTCCGCTGACGGCGACGGTCAAGGAAATGGCGAATCAGGCGGCGATCGTTCGCAGGGTAGCGGACGAAGTCTTTAAGGAAAAAGAACGCACCGTTGAGTACCTAGTTGGAACCATGATCGAACTTCCGCGAGCAGCTCTCGTAGCGGGGGAAATCGCCACGGAAGCCGAGTTCTTTTCATTCGGCACCAACGACCTCACGCAAACTACTTTCGGATTTTCGCGCGACGATATCAATAAGATTCTGCCCACATATCTCGAAGAGGGAATTCTGAAGCAGGATCCATTTGCGGTGCTCGACCGCGACGGTGTCGGACAGTTAGTCCGCATGGCCACGGAACGAGGACGCAAGACTCGTCCTAACCTCAAGGTCGGCATCTGCGGAGAGCACGGTGGAGAGCCATCGTCGGTGGAGTTCTGTCATCAAGTCGGACTGAACTACGTATCATGCTCGCCATTTCGCGTTCTGACTGCGAGGTTGGCCGCGGCCCAGGCGGCGGCGACGGATCAGTTGAAAGTGGAAGGTGGTAGAACGAAATAAGATTTGAGCATTTCGCACATGCGGCAGGTCCGCTGAATCGCCGCGAGTGTACAACCCGAGCTCACTGGCAAGACGCCGCGCTCGGCAAGACCTTGTTTTCGAAAGCTGGTGGCAACCTCAGGCCGCTGTTAACCAGGCAAGGTGCGGTGAAAACTTCACCGGACTCTACATCTTCCTGGCGAGGGCTGCGTTTGCCGCCAGCGGCCCGAGCGGGTTTGGCACCCGCCAGGCCAATGGACGACGGTACTTCAGCCAAGCCTCTTTGGTCTGCGGTTGCCGATTTCCTGCGGGACCTTCAGGTACAACACATCCGGCACCTCGCCTGGCATCTCGCCTAACCACCCGATGACGAAACGCTGCTCTTGATCGCTGCGATCGAGAAAACGCGAGGGACCCATAGTGGACAACAACATCTCCAAATGTGGCAGGTGGCGACGGTGGCCAATGGTTTGGGTCACGTTTTTCGCTGCCGCGTCCCAGCGGGTTATTGAAACCCAGTCTCGTCCAACGGGCCCCCGGACATTCATGTCCAGCACCCGCCCTTCTGCAGCTTTGAAGTCAATTTGTGACTTCAGAGACTCGAAGGCCATGCAATCCGGCCTAAGTGAATAGCTCAATAAGCCGACCGCCGCGGATGTTCTATGGCTATAGACATCGTCAGGGCCATATGAGCTGGTTTGCTCGGCAAACGCGCACCAAACACATAGGCAGCACTCCATATGGGCGTTAGGAACCACCTCACGGCAATAGGTGAAGCATCGACACCTGGGGCACTGCGAAACATCGTTCTTGATCAACATTGAAATCTCCTTAAGATTGTTTTCGAGATGCGCTCGGTCGCTTGGGCTCTGGGCTGTTACAGCACCCTCCCCCGTTGGCCGCTCGTTACTGCTGGAGCTGGCCAACGACTATCGTTTCAGGCTAAAAAGGCCAGAGCATCTGGCCCACAAACTGTTAATACTGGTTTGGAAATAAGTCGCTTATTACTAAAGTAACGTCTCGTTAAGACTGTCCTCTCAACCACTTAGCGGCTTGGACTAAGCGCTGATCGGAACTAGACGACACCTCGGGCTGGGACTGACTGCACCTCAGGATATCCACCACGAAAGTGGTGGTTAGTGAAAAAAGTCGTCCGCCTAAGTTTGGCTGATGGCACGCTGATTCCGATTGGAGTCAGGATCCAGTTGCCTGCTTCCAGAGTACCTCCGCCAGCCGCGAGAGCCCTCAACGGGATTCCCCTCCTAATTGGACGGTGCGACTCGAGGCGTCGCGTGGCCCGTCGCCGCGTGAAGTTCACCAATGAACGAATGTTTTTGACTATCGAACGTAGGGTGCAGGCTGCAGAAGATATTTTGGAGCCTGACACCAAGATCAAAGGAAACGAATATGAAGTTGAAGAAAACTGTGTCACCGGCCGTCAAACAGAAAAACCAAAACAATTCGAAGAAATCCACTGGGCCGACCAGCCCGCAAGGCAAGAATAGAAGCCGCTTCAACGCTGCAAAACATGGACTGACTGCTAGCCATCTAATGCTTACCAACGATGGTAAACCTGTAAACAACGGTTTGGCGGAAATCGTGGAAGAGCTGCGGGCCCATTACGGTGCCGATGATGTAGTAAGCGAAATTCTGATCGACAATATCGCCCTCGATTATTGGAGACAGAATAAGGGGCTTGAGGCGGAAATGTCCTGTCTTGCCAAGAACGATTGGGCTTTTCACCCCCAAGGTTTGTTGCCCACCATTCAGCGATACAACACCACTAATCGGCGTGCGCTGCTCAAGAATTTGGAAGTGCTGGAAAAGCGACATGACCGGGCTAAAGCATCAGAAGTTGGGACTACTGCTGACGAATACGAGAATGGGTATACGTCCACCGGCGATGAACAGAGTCTCAAAAATGACGAAGAACTTAGCCCTGCGGTCAAAACAGCAATAGACACTTTCACTGATTGCGAATCAGCGGAAGCATCAGAATCCGAACCTGATGGCGACGCAGATGTCCCAAAGAACGCGGCCCTTAATCAGGTGGCCTCATTGGGTTAGTGCGGCGCCTCGCAAGTGTCTTTGCAACCGCATTTTTGCGAAACGAAGCCTATAACTCCTTCGGTTGCAACAAATGCGGTTGGCGTTCGAAGAGAATTGAATCCTGCTACCGTCGTGAAAGGCTGAAAGGAAGGTTGCGGGACGAATCATAAGTCAGTTTGTTCGACGGGCGCCGGAGTCATGGCGAATGTGATCAAGCGACTCGTCCTCATTGAACTCGCTGCAAGCGCGCGATCAACTTCTGGGCGAAGTTTTCTTCAGATTCCGACCACAACAGACGAGTAGAGACTCCGGCCTGTTTCTCCACGTTGTTTGTAAACTCAACCAATTTTTGGATGTTGGATCGAACCCGTTGCTCCGACCAATCTGTCAGTGGCACTTCTTCCAGGAGGAAGTGCGAGTCAATTCCGAAGTCTACCTGGATGTGACCTTCGTGTTCAGATGCGCCTTCGTCAAACTCCGTGCCACGCACGATAAATGTAACTTTGGACGGTCTCTGCTCCCAGTCGCCATCTTCTTTCTGTTTGGCCGGAAGCCATAAGTCCCAAAAAGCTTCGAAGATGTAAGCATTATCTTGATGAAGTACTTCCGAGGCGACCAGGATAGCTCCCTCTGGGCTTAGAGCAGGGGTGAAGCGCTGTTCCAAAATTGTGGGTTCGGTCCACGAAACTGGATGTAAGGCGAAGTAAGAAATCCCGGGCTGCTGAGCAGAAAAAGGGAATTGCCGCATGACTCTCAGGGCGTGCGGCAGCATTTCGTCGGCTGGAAAATCAGAAAACCAAAGACTTAGATAGAGATGATCGGACATGATTTAGACTCCATTATATGGATGACCGTCAGTTCATCAGAGACTCGCGGGTTACAAATGGCCCGCATCACGAACCGGCAAGCGGAACTTTTGAAAGCCGAAGCGCATCCTAAGAGAAGAGTGGAAACTAGATTCTTAAAATCGCTCGCAGTTCTGCTGTTGGTTGTAATGGAGATAAGTGTCTTAGCGGGATCTTCCATTGCTGCTCCTGCCTTGGCATCTGTGTCGCATCCTGGTTCGGGTGCATGCCATAGCCACCAAAAAGACTTGCCCAGACACTCCCCGACGGATCTCCGATGCTGCATTGCAGGGCACAGTTCAGCAATAGTTCTTGATCGCTTCGAGACCGCAACTCATCTGGATCACCTTTCTAGCATCAAAGCAGGGGGCAACCCGCAACTGCTTGTGGAATTAACGCTCACTGCGGAAGACAATGTTCGCGGCTCCAGCATCCCGCCCCTTTTGATGTCTCTGCGTATCTGATCCTCTTTCTCCCTTCGAAAAAATTGAAACCGGATGCCGTAAGAACTAGCGAAATCCCATTACTTTCCTGGAGGAGCAGTGCGCAATTTTATCTTAGGACTTGTTG
>JALYIM010000177.1 GCA_030775785.1 Acidobacteriota bacterium | reverse complement strand
TTGGAGTGCGGTAGGCGATTCAAACTGGCATAAACCTAATAGCTGCGACGTTCCCGCGTTCATCACGTCTCTTGTTTGGGCTTAAACGATTGCTGTCTGCAAAAGTTCAGAAATTAGTTCAGGGCGGACAATACCACCACGAGAATCCTAACGGATCGCTTTAATCTCTCGCACCTGGTGACAAAATTATTGAAACCTCTGAATGGTTCCAGCAACAGCGAATGTTCAAAGCACCTCAGGTCCGTGACTAGCAACGGCTGAAGCTGCGGCGCTGAAGGATGAATGCACAGCTGGTTGGAACGGAGGTGATGAGTGGAGTCCAGCCTGAGCATGGACATTTCTAGGCTCGTCCCGGTTAGCTATTTATAACTTTCGGGGCACGGAAGCATTTGGGCCGCGATGCCTTTTTGCATGTTATTTATCAATGCTGTTTTCTTCAGTCTTCCTTTCTTGTAGTGCTTCCACTGCCACAGCCCATAGCCATTCCCAAGGAAGAATTGCTCTTCGTCCTTGCAGTTTCCGAAATTCTGGTCGCAGTCGTATTGATAGTGAAGTACGCGGGTCGGGACCTGTCCGATGCTGCCGCCAGCATCCATAAGAACGGGAGCGTCTAAATCGTTGACTGCGGTTCCTATATTTTTGGTTTTATGAGGGCTACACGAAGCGTAGTACTGAAATCTGGTATCAGCAACTTTGATGCGGGGGCCCGGCTGCCCAAATGTGACACAGCGCGCAGCGATTGGGAGGTCGTTGATGAAACGTTTAAAGCTAGTGTTGTCCGTCCAGTGTCGTTCAGTCGAGCGCATATACACGTAATTCGAGTCGAACGCCTTTACGTCAAACCCATGGGCGCTTGGACTCTTCAGCCAGAACCAGTATCCGGATGTCGCAAAGTCCATGTTCGGATAAACCTCGGTATAAATGGAGTTGGGATGTCCGTGCATAAATTGATTGTTTCTCGCCTGCCCAGCCATCGCGAAGTATGTCATGACGTCGTACTGGCCGGCGGGACACGAAAAGGTCTGAGCGAGTAAAGTGCCCGGCAGAAATATGACAAGCGCAGCGAGATGCAGTCGAGAAGAGGAAGTCTTTCTCAGTCTAGATTGTACAGGGTGTTTCACTCAATGACTCCAAGTAAAGGGTTCAGCTAGGTTAGTGGGCTAAAATGCAATGCGACAAGGTGCTGTTAGTACATCTCCCCAAATACTTGTTCTTAGAGACGCAGTAAAGCAAGCGTCATGTGGATGCTACGGCGTTCGTAATGGTACGTGTAAGGGCGGCTCTGACATGCGATTACGTTGAGATCACAGGATCGTATTGGAGCTAGGAAACACGCAACGGGTCGACGTTTATTTCATAATTGGGGGAAGGTTTTAGACGATTCGCTTCTTCCTACCGCAACGTTCCGAAAGATAACCTCCTGCACCAAAAAATTCCGTAAAACGGATGGAAGTCTGCATGGGCATCGCTTTTCAGGAAGTAATCGAGGAGCAGAAAGTACAAGTCCGATTATTTTCCGATTGGTGGTTGGGTCCAGGGTGTAAAGTGAGGCTTCACCATAAATCTTGCGCCGCGAACACTTCCAAAATCTTCCGCATTTCCTGAACACTTGGGACCATGAATGCCGCGCGAGTTGGTCCTTGGCCTACGTGGACGCCCCAACTATCACTAGGCATTCGCTCGAAGAGATCTTCGTCAGTACGATCGTCACCGGCGGCAAACAAGAAATCGGGATGAGAGTAATGCGTGAGAAGGCGTTCCAAGGCTTCGCCCTTGTTCGCCCAAACGGGCCGTACCTCAACGATCTTGTCGCCACGAAACGCCCGAAGTTCGGTGTCGGCCAGCATGGCTTCCAGCATTGAGACCAGTTCGTTCGCCAGCCAAATGCCAAATTCTGGCTCCGCCATGCGGTAATGCCAGACGACCGCATACTTCTTCTCTTCGACAAAACTGCCGGGAGTGCGGTCCATGAAGTGCTCCAGAATCGGCATCACGGTAGATCTCCAATCCGTTGGAGGCTGAGGGCGAGAGGGTTGCCACGAAGACTGGAGTGGAACCTTAAATTCAGCTCCGTGTTCGGCCATAAGCCACAAGCCCCGAATGGTTCCGAACCAATCTTCCAAATCCTTCGCCGTCCTGCCGGAGATCAGAGCTA
>JALYIM010000176.1 GCA_030775785.1 Acidobacteriota bacterium | reverse complement strand
CACAAGAACGGATTCGGAGAAGCTGATGAACCTAGTCGAGAAGTTGTGCAACATGCTCGACAAACGTAACGAGAAGAGCGATTCCTAGGTTCTCAGACTTCTCCATAATCATCAGGGGCCAAGCGATGTGTTTTCGCGAGAGCGCATTGGTGCGTGTAGCGGGCGGTAATTAAACACGGTCCCCGCGCGTTTCTGTTCCCTCATGGGGACGGCAGGTTTACTAGTCCCCAAGCGGCCTATCTAACTACAATGCTAGTGATTGTCGGGGGAGCTATGCCCCAGTCCAGAAGCGATCTTTAGCCTGCGCTACTTTTTCCGGGGATGCCGTTAGAGGGGAATGTTGCGTATAGTAGTCCGAGGCCGCCCGGGCCCGCGAGCTCTTATGGAGGCACGCTGTTTATGAAAAGTCGTCTCTTCTGGCACTTGTCAGTTGGTGCTTTCGTCCTTGCCACATTCGTCGTCGCTTGCGAACACGGATTCGCGGCCGAGGATAGTTCTCCCGCAACCGCCGCTCCGCCGATAGCGAAGAAAGTCCCCAAGGCCACCCAGATCAACGGCCACACTCTGGTGGATAACTACTACTGGATGCGCGACAAGCAGAACCCTGAGGTGAAAGCATATCTGGACGCGGAAAACCGCTACACCGATGCGGTGATGAAGCCGACCGAGGGGTTGCAAAAGAAACTCTATGGGGAACTTCTCAGCCGCATCAAGGAAACGGACATTGAGGTGCCGTACAAAGAAGGCGACTATTTCTACTACTCGCGCACCGAAGCAGGAAAGCAATACAAAATTCATTGCCGGAAGAAAGCTGACGCAGGTGCTAGCGAACAGATAGTTTTGAATGTGAATGAACTCGCCGAAGGACAGAAGTTCATGTCGCTAGGTGCGTACAACGTCAGTGACGATGGAAACTTGCTGGCGTATACAACCGACAATACCGGCTTCCGGCAATACACGCTGGCAGTGAAAGACTTGCGGACTGGCAAAGTCCAGCCGAACCTTGCCCAGAGAGTCGGATCTGTTGTCTGGGCCAACGACAATAAGACCATTTTCTACACTGTGGAGGATGAAACAACAAAGCGGCAGTACCAGTTTTATCGGCACGTCGTTGGTAGCAACGGATCCGACGAGCTGATCTACGAAGAGAAAGATCCTAAATTTGACGTATATGCGGGCAAGACGCGCAGCAAAGCTTACATCTTCCTGATCTCCGCAAGTCATACAACTACTGAGGCACGCTACATCCGTGCGGATGAGCCGTCAGCGGAGTGGAAAGTGATGGAACCGCGCAAGCAAGACGTGGAATATTATCCCGATCACAACGGTGATTTTTTCTATATACGAGTAAACGATACCGGACGAAATTTCCGTCTGGTCAAGGCCCCGGTAAAAGATCCGCGCGGTCAAAACTGGCAGGAAATCATTCCCCATCGTGCGAACGTGATGCTCGACGATACTGACTTCTTCCGGGACTACTACGTGTTGAGCGAGCGTGAGAACGGTCTGCCGCAATTTCAGGTCACTGACCTCAACACCGGTCGGTCCCGCAGAATCGAGTTTCCTGAAGCTGCATACGCGAGCTATCCAGACTCCAATCGGGAATACAACACCACGAAGTTCCGTTACGGCTACGAGTCGTTCATTACGTCGCGGTCTGTTTACGACTACGACATGGCGAATGGCAGTTCCACGCTGCTAAAGAAGACTGAAGTGCCGGGAGGCTACGACAGCAAGCGATATCAGGTCGAACAAATTTATGCGACGGCGTCGGACGGCGCCAAAATCCCAATTTCCCTTGTTCATCTGAAGGGCGCGAAGTTGGATGGCAAAGGGCCACTGTTTTTAAACGGCTATGGGTCTTACGGTATTTCTTATGACATCAGGTTTAACTCTGATCTTTTCAGCCTGGTTGATCGCGGTGTCGTGGTGGCTGTCGCTCACATTCGAGGCGGCGGCGAAATGGGCAAAACCTGGCATGATGCTGGTCGCATGATGCACAAGAAAAATACTTTCACCGATTTCATAGCCTCCGCTGAATACCTTGTGACACACGGCTATGGTTCGAAGGACCGATTGGTTATTGAAGGCAGGAGCGCAGGTGGCCTTTTGATGGGTGCGGTTTTGAACATGCGGCCGGATTTGTTCCATGCAGCGCTGGTAGGAGTTCCATTCGTAGATGTAATGAACACCATGCTGGATGAAACCCTGCCCTTGACCGTCGGCGAGTTTGAAGAATGGGGCAATCCCAAGGAAAAACCGGCATTCGATTACATGCTGACCTATTCGCCCTATGACAACGTAGAGGCGAAGCCATATCCAAACATGCTGGTTAGGACGTCGTTCAACGACAGTCAGGTGATGTACTGGGAGCCGGCGAAGTACGTGGCAAAGATGCGTGCGATGCGGACTGACAATCACACATTGATTCTGAAAACGAACATGGATCCCGCCGGACATGGCGGGGCCTCGGGAAGATACGACCGTCTGAAGGAAACTGCATTCGACTATGCATATTTCCTTACCCAGATGGGGATTCAAAACTGAGGTTAATTAAAGATCATTAAAAGCTGATCTTCAAAATGTGTCCTTCGTTTCCGACCAGCCACCCTGCCTCGGGATTCGCGAAGGCCACAGCCCAGAAGCCGCTGACGCCCGGAAGTTTGAACCACGTAGATCCCTCGTCGGGAGTCCACGCGGCTCCGCCGGTGTTAGCTGTTACTACGACTGCGAGCGGAAGCTCCACATTCGCATCGTCTTTGTCATGATCGTTGATTCCACGGACGTAAGCGAGACCGTAAATAGCGCCAACCACAGGAGGTTGGTTCGTAAGTGTCCAGGTTTTACCGCCGTCGCTGGAGGTGGCCGTCGCCGCGTCATCCGTGTCGCCGGGATCCAAGTCTCCCCCGCCCACAATTCCATGCCAGGCGTCGCGGAAGGCTACGCTGAATCCCCCCGAACTGGGGGAGCTTTCTAGCGGAGTGGGGTAAGCGTTCCAAGTGTCTCCGCCGTCTCGCGTGGCCAGAATTCTCGCGATCGGCGAACCGCCTGTGGTAATCCATGCATTCTCTTTACCTTGGGTTGCGACGCAAGTGCCGCTGGAAGCGAACGACGCTTCGCCGGGGAGCGCTGGCGGCAAGTTGCTACTGATGTCCTTCCACGTTTTCCCGTTGGTGGTGCGGAGATCGGGGAATTGTCCATTTACCGAGTCACTGTGCGCGATGCCACGCTTGGGAGTCCAAAACGCAAAGCAGTCATAGAACGCGCTCGGATTTTCGTTCTGGAATTGCAGTGTCCAATTCGCACCACCGTCCATCGTTTTGTAAATTCGAAAGTCCGTCGGGTTCGCTCCAATGGACATCAGATACGCAACCTCTTCGCTTACGCCTTGTACATCGCGAAACTGGAGAGCTTCGGCGCCGGGAACTATCCCCGATTTCCAGGTTTTCCCGCCATCAGTAGTTAAAAGAAAAGTTCCGCCGCGACCCGATGCCCAGACCACCTGCGAGTTCACTGGGCTCACGGCTATCAGTCCCTGGTTGGTGCCGCTATTTTGCCGGGTAAGTTTGGGTTGATGACTCTTTGCTTCCTGCGCGAAGCCTAGTGCGGCAAAGGCGACTGTCAATAAGATGGCGAGCGAACGTTTGAACATAACGAGGTCTCCTAAGAAATCATTGGCTGGCAGTGTAGGCGCGCACCTTAAACGGTGTCAAATGCAAGAATTCCAGCCAGACCCCGCTTCTGACAAGCCATTCGCCGAATGACGCCACTCATATTAGACTAGATATAGGCGAGCGCAGAGATTCGCCAACCCTAAGGAGAGTACATGTCGCAGAACCACGGAGTTACGAAACCACATCGCCGCCAGAAGGGCGCCAAGCGCAAGGATTTCACCAGGGAAACAATGGTGCAACTGCGTTCCACGGAAAAATCCTCTCTCGCTGCCCAACGGGAAAAAGAACTGTCTCGCTCGCAATCCGCCGGCAGTTAATAACTTCAGGCCATCCGTCCCCGCTCGCTGACTGCGCCGTCCCGATCAGTTTTGATCGCCGCCGCCGTGGCGTTGGCGGCAAAGCTTGCAGAAGGTTGCAGGCAGGCTGTTGTCCACGTGATGGCGCACTGGCTTCAACGTCTTCAAGTACGCGAAAATATCTGCGAGATCAGCGTCAGTCATGCCCCGGTAGGTGCTCCATGGCATGATCTGATTAAGCTTCCGCGCCCCTACGAACCCTGTGCGTACAACTTGGATGAATTGCTTCTCGTCGTAATAGGGAATCCCCGACGGATCGGGAGTAATGTTGGCGGACGCCACATTACCCCAATTTCCTGTGAATGTGCTTCCGCCCGAGAACTCCATGCCGGGGAGTCCATCCCCCTTCTGATTACTAGGTGTATGGCAGTCCGCACATACTGCGATCTTTACCAGATAGGCGCCTCTCTGTGCCGAGGTTGAGCGATCGGGCTCTGCGACCGGTTCCGTCAAGGGCACCGGGACGGAGCGAATCAGAAGATTAACGGGAAAATTCAACTTGGTTTGAGGCTGTGAATGGACTATCGGTGGGACGGACCGCAGATAGACGATGATAGATTCCAGGTCTTCATCGGACAAGGAACGGTAATTCATGTAGGGCATCATGGGAAATAACGCGCGCCCGTCATGACCAATACCTTCGCGGATTGCGCGCGCCAGTTGATCATCACTCCAACTAGCTGCTCCGGTCTCCGGATCGGAAGTCAAATTCGGCGCGTACACGGTTCCCGGCATTCCGGGGTCATCTATGTGCGAGCCAGCTAGCAGAGTGCCGGGCGTAACCGGATCGTCGTGTTTTGTGAAATCGCGGACAGAGTGGCAGACCGCGCATCCGGTAACGTTTTGCACCAGATATTCTCCGCGAGCGTGTCGTTGCGCCGTACTCTCGAATTGGCGCGAGGTCAATGCTCGATGCCTGGGTCCTAAGAATGGGCGCCATCCAACTGTAAAAGTGATAGTGATGGCGAGAATCACGATCAGACTAGTGACGCCCCAACCCAGAAATTTCGCCCAACGATTTTTCGCAACTCTGCTATTCATTCGTTTCCCTGCTAACTTCAGCGCGGGTGAGAATCGTGCAGCATATCAATCCGCAATTCGCATAGACAAGTGAATAGTGTTGGCAGGAGGCAAGGAGCGAATGATAATTTACCCTGAATGTTCGAAGCTGCGTCCGTAATCATCGGAACATATGACGATCTCGACATTCTTGAGACCAGTCTCGCAGCATTCGCCGTCCAAAGCTTTCGCAATTTCGAGATCGTTGTCGCGGACGACGGTTCCAATCAGGACTATGTTCCAGCGTTGAAATTATGGGCTCCTCGGTTCAGTCACGGAATTCAGCATGTCATCCACGAAAAACGAGGCTTTCGTAAAGCCCGCATTCTCAATCGCGCGATTCAAGTCAGCAGATTTGGGAATTTAATTTTTGTGGATATGGACTGCCTGCCGCGCAATGACTTTGTCGAAACCCATTTAAAGTACCTTGCGCCCGAGACCGTGATTGCCGGACGAAGGGTTCATCTCTCCCGCGATGTCATTCCGTCTCCATCCGAAATTCTTAAGAACGGCATGGGATTCGGTCCGCTTTCTCTTCTAAGGCTTTGGCTTCGAGGCAAAGCGCGCGTGATTGAACACGGAATTGCTTCGCCATTTTTTTATGAGTCCTCGAATAACAGCCTGCAAGGCAGCAACTTCTCCGTTCATAAAAAGGACGTGGAGGCAGTCAACGGATTCAACGAAGCGTTCGAGGGGTGGGGAAAAGAAGACATGGAACTTGGACTGAGATTGCAGTTTAGCGGCGTGCGAATACGAAATTTACGGAACAAAGTAATTCAATATCATCTCACTCATCCGCAACTGCCATCCCACAATCCGGCCAGCGATCAGATTTTCGAAACCACCAAGGCGACACGAATGGTCCGGGCACCCAAGGGGCTTGCAGAAATTCAGCAGGGAGACTTCAATTTGGAGTCTTACCCGCCTCAATCTGATTAACGAATTTTCATCTGGGAAGAAAGTTGACGCGTGATTAAACACGCCAGTAACTCTTTTCTTGACAACGTTAAAACGAACATGTTACTTAGTGCGTGGACGCGCAACTGTGCGTTCTTCTCTGGGTCATTGCCGCGAACCTGTTTCAGGAGGAACCGATGAGCTCATCCCGTAGCCGTGTCGCGGGCCTTTTTCTGCTGTTGTTCTTTGTAGCGGGCTGTTTTCAGAACGCCCTCGCCATTCCTGCCTTCGCCCGTAAGTACGGACTGCGCTGTTCCGCCTGCCACGAAGCGTGGCCCAAGCTCAATGATTTCGGCTGGCGTTTTAAAGACAATGGCTATCAGCTGATGAATGATCGGGACGCACCGATCTGGCAAAATCCCGGCTATTGGCCGATCACTCTCCGAATTACGCCAAGCTGGCATCGCGAGAATACTAATAAGGTGAGCGTTGACAACGGTGCACCCGATCCCATCACTGGCTTCTTCCCTCAAGGGGAAACGTCCATCACATCGCACGGGTTTGACAATTCTGGACTAGATATTCTCACCGCCGGCACACTCGAAAAGAATATCTCGTTCTTGCTAGTGCCCTCTGCGGACTCGACCGGCGCCTTCCATTTTGAGTCAGTGTGGGTCCGCCTTGACAACCTGTTTAAAAGTCCCTGGATAAACGTCAGGATGGGAAAGTTTGAACTCGACAATTTCATCTCTGAAAAACGCACGTACACGCTTTCGAATAATGGAGGCCCGTATCAGCTCTACCACTTCGTGCCCGTCGGCGATAGCAATTCGTTTGCAGCGCTCGGTGATAACCAGCTTGGACTAGAGTGGATGGGGCATTCAGCGAGCGACCGTACCCGCGTCTCGGCCGCTCTGTTCAGTTCGAGTGATGGCAGCCCGAATTTGGTCAACGCTAATACTTACAGCGGCTACTTTACTGCCAGTCAAGCATTCGACCTCGGCGGACTCGGGCTTCAGCGAATTGGCGCCTATGCCATGGTGGGAGAAGCGCCGACATACTCACTCACTTCACAGGGAATCCCGGTACCAGGCTCAAGCCTAGGCAATAAATCCTTCAGTCGTGAAGGTGTTTTTGGAGACTTCTACATCAAGAAGTTCGATGTGGCGATGTACTACCAGCATGGCTCGGATGACGCGCATTTCGGTGCGGCGACTCCGGCAAATCAACCACTGATTGCGGGGGCCCGTAATCCCGCATGGAACGGCGCCTTCATCGAACCGCATTACACGGTGACACCACAACTGGTCTTATTCCAGCGCTCGGAATGGGTCCGAATGTCGCAGCAAGCGATTCCCGGCACGCCATCCGATCTCGGTAACATAGATGCTTATACTTTCGGTTACCGCTGGTATCCAATCATGACCAGCCGGGCGGGATTTGCCTTCCACAACGAGTACTCGTGGGTACGCGCACGAGGCATGGCGCCGGTCACAGGCGGCGATTTGTCCAGCAGCAGTTTGTTCTTCGGATTTGATTTCGACTTCTAAACGAGGGATACCGATGCGCACTGATTTACTCAAACTGTTGCTAGGCTGTGCCGCCGTTCTGGCTTTATCAGCTGTTTCGCCGGCGCAGGTGACTCAATTCGACCAAGAGCAGCAGTTGGGCGTGGAAAGTCACATCGGGAATCTGACTGGCCATGCCAACAAGGCAAAAGAGAATTATCGAAGGTACTGCCTCGGCTGTCACGGAGTCGCAGGCGATGGAGAAGGAGAAAATGCCGCGTGGCTAGAGCCCAAACCGCGTAACTTCACCCTGGCCCAATTTAAATGCCGCTCAACTCCGACCGGGACGTTGCCTACCGACGAGGATCTTTACAACACAGTTGGACGGGGAATTACGAATTCCAATATGCCAGCATGGTTTCCGCTGCCAGCGCAGGAGCGAGCTGACCTAGTTGCGTACGTGAAGCACTTCTCGCCCAAGTGGAAAACAGAAAAGCCCGGAGCTCCGATCGAAGTTCCCGCCGAGCCGCAGGTCACGCCGGAAAGAATCAAGGCGGGCCAAGCTCTTTTCCAGAAACTAGAATGCTGGAAGTGTCATGGGGTCGAAGGCAGAGCCAATGGCGTATCCGCGGACACCCTGACCGACGACCAGAACCGCCCAATCAAGCCTTTTAATTTCCACGACAGCGCGCGCTTCAAGTGCGGCACCACCAATCACGATCTCTATAAGATTTTTATGACTGGACTGGACGGCACACCAATGCCGTCATTTGCCGACAATGTAAAGCCTGACGAAGCCTGGGACCTTGTGTTCTACTTGCGTACCCTTCAGCCGATGCCATCAAAAGAAAAGCAGATCGCTAAGCAACTCGGTCTGAAGCCAATAAATCCAAATGCGGCAGCGGCAACGGCTCCGCAAGCAGAGGCGCCGGCGGCGCAACCTGCCGCACCGGCAACTCCAGCTGCTCAACCGGACGCGACCGCTCCGGCGGCCCAGCCCTCCGAGCCGGCAACTCAGCCTGCAACGCCGGATGGAGCAGCACCTAAACCAGAAACTAAATAAAGGCCCGGACTAGGAGAAAGCATTTATGAAGACCAGCTATACCTCGAAGGTAGCAGGAATTTTGTGCGCCATAGTGATTGTCGCATTCGCCATAATGTTCCTTGGACAAAAGAAGGTCACAGCGGCGGCCGAAGGCAAAATTACCGGTACCGTTAAGCTCGATGGACAAGCCCCTCACCAGAAGCCAATTGATATGTCCAAAGAGCCGAGCTGTGCCGCCATCCACAAAGATAAACCGGTAACGACTGAATCGGTGACGGCTGGCGCGAACGGCGGATTGGCCAACGTTGTGGTCTACATTTCCGAGGGCTTGACTGGAAATGAGGCTGTAGCGGCTCCTTCTACTCCGGTGGAAATCAACCAGAAGGGCTGCCAATATCTACCGCACGTTGTGGCCCTGGACGCCGGACAGCACATGAAGGTAGTCAACAGTGATCAGACCTCGCATAACATTCACCCTCAGCCGACCAAAAATCCCGAGTGGAACAAGTCGCAGCCTCCCGGCTCAGCGCCTTTCGACGTCACCTGGGCGAACCCGGAAATTGCGGTCCCGGTGAAGTGCAATATTCATCCCTGGATGCGCGGTTGGGTCGCCGTCGTGAAAGGACCTTACGGAGTCAGCGATGAGAGCGGCGCGTTCAGCTTGAGCAATGTGCCTCCCGGAAATTACACCGTGACCGCGTGGCAGGAGACTTACGGCACTCAAACGCAAAAAGTAACTGTAGCCGCAGGCAAGCCCGCAAGCGTCACATTCACTTTTAAAGCAAAATAGTTCGTGCTACAAAAGGCGGCTGCAGCGGGCAAAACACGCAGCCGCCTGAATTTTCCGTATCAGATCGCAGGATTTCACCGCGAAGTTTGTCTTTGATTCATCGCTAAAAAGAGGCAACACCATGGGAAAGTTCTTTGCGGCCACCATTTTTTTAATCGCAGTTGCTTCCGCAGTCCCCATCCTTATGCACACGTGGCCGATGCCTATTGACATCTCGGCCCATGGGCCTTTGATTGATGAGCAAATGGCCAGCACGATGGCCGAAGCCGGAATCGCATTCCTGGCGGCGCAAATTCTTCTCGCAGCTTTCATTTGGATATTTTCCAGCCGGCCGAAGGATGCGAAGATCGGGCACTTTCCTGGCGGCGCGCTGGGGCTCGTTGTTGCCGCACTGCTTCTCGTGGGAACTGAAGTTTTGGCTCTTGGTGTTTTCGGCACCAAGGCTTGGGCCGCTGTTTACTTCACGCCTCCGGCTGCAGACTCGATGCCGATTCAAGTGCAGGCTGGACAATTTGCTTTCTACTTTCGATATCCGGGACCGGACGGAAAGCTTGCTCCTATCCATCCTGAAAAGATTGACGAAGGCGCGCAGAATTTTTTCGGACTTGATCCCGTAAATGATCCGGAAGCAAAAGACGACGTAGTTACTGCCGAACTGGCGATTCCCGTCAACAAAGAAGTCCATCTGTTAATGCACAGCAAAGATCTTGGTCATTCTTTTTATGTGCGCGAGTTGCGAGTGCAGCAGGATTTTGTTCCAGGGCTCGATCTTTCTCTACACTTTACCGCCAATAAGATTGGCAAATATGAAATCGTCTGCACCCAGCTCTGCGGCTTGGGACATTACAACATGAAGGCATATTTGGAAGTCATGTCGCAGGACGATTTCAATAGTTGGATGAAGCAGCAGATAGCGAATCAGTAATTCGTTCGATGTCCGCGAAGCAAAGCGGGCGAGTCATACAGCTCCGAGGTGAGCACAATGCACGACGTTTCTGCCCATGCGGTCCATCATGAGCCGACCACTTTCATTCGCAAACATGTATTCAGTCTGGATCATAAAGTCATCGGCAAGCAGTATTATGCGCTCGCGCTAGTGTCCGTTTTTGTGGGGATGGCGCTCTCTTGGTTCATGCGAATTCACCTGGCATGGACGAATGCTTCGATTCCGGGCTTGCAACTGCTCTCGCGTACCGGCGCTCCCAACGGAGTAATGACTCCCGAGTACTACCTGCAGCTAATGACCATGCATGGCACCATCATGGTCTTCTTCGTGCTGACTACGGCACCCTTTGCCGGCTTTGGAAACTACTTTTTGCCAATCCAGGTCGGTGCGGAAGATATGCCGTTCCCGCGCTTTAACATGATGTCCTTCTGGATTACTTTTATCGGCTTTGTAGTTCTGATAGCAGCTTTCTTCGTGGGTGACGGCCCACCACTTTCCGGTTGGACAGCTTACGCTCCGCTGAGTGCAGTGGGCGCGATTGGAGGTCCGGGACAAGGGACGGGCCAGGTTTTGTGGGCAGCGTCAATTGCAATCTTCTGTATAGGCCAGTTGTTGGGGGCACTGAACTTCATCACCACGACACTCGACCTTCGTACTAAGGGAATGACGCTGATGCGCCTGCCCCTGAGCGCGTGGGCGTGGTTCATTACCTCATGCATGGGGCTTACCGCGTTCGCGGTACTGCTCCCGGCTTGCATTCTTCTGATTCTTGATCACGTCGCAGGTACGAGTTTCTTCGTTCCTTCGGGTCTCGTGATCAATGACAAACTGGTTCCGCACTCCGGCGGATCCACACTTCTCTGGCAGCATCTGTTCTGGTTCTTCGGACATCCCGAGGTCTACATCGCAATCGTACCGGGCATGGGTATCGTTTCTCACGTGCTGATCACCAGTATGCGGCGTCCGTTACTGAGCCACAAAGTGATCATCGGCGCTATGGGGACGCTCGCGTTCCTGAGTTACATGGTTTACGGACACCACATGTTCGTCAGCGGGATGAATCCGTTCTCCGGACTCGTATTCTCCTTCCCAACCTTGGTGATCACAATTCCTGCGACAGTTATCGTTCTAATCTGGATTGGCAGCCTTTACGGCTCAAAGCTCCGCATTAATTCCGCGTCGCTGTTTGCCTTAGGATTTATCTCGATGTTCGTCGCCGGTGGCGTGAGTGGATTCTTTCTCGCACAGCCCTCCCTTGATATCTATCTCCACGCCACCTATTTCGTCGTAGGTCACTTCCACATGGTGATGGCGGTCGCTGCGCTGTTCGGCATTTTCACGGGAACGTACTTCTGGTTCCCGAAAATGACCGGCAGAATGTTGAATGAAAAACTTGGACAGGCACATTTCTGGCTGACGTTCGTGGGCACTTACGCCATCTTCATGCCATTTCACTATCTGGGCATGGCCGGAAATGTGCGCCGCTATTCGTCATTCGTAGATGACTTCATGGGTCCGTTACTTCCGGTCCACAAATTCATCACCATCGCTGCCTTGCTAACGGGCGCTGCCCAGTTCATCTTTCTTTACAACCTGATTCACAGCCGTTTCCGAGGGGCGCCCGCGCCGCCTAATCCGTGGGAAGCTACTTCGCTGGAATGGACGATGCCTTCGCCCCCTCCATTCGATAATTTTGGAGGCAAACATCCTGTCGTCTATCACGATCCTTATCAGTATGGAATCGAAGGTTCGACTAACGACTATGTAATGCAGGACTCACCGGAAGGAATTCACACGGTGAGGGATGAGAAGTAGTTCGCGATCCATGAAAGTAGAATTTGAGTATGGCAACCACAACACCTGAACCGGCGGCACTTGGAGAGCGACGCGAGCCTTCTAATTATGGAGGCGGCGGTTGGGGCAATCTCGTTCCCGGTAACGGGAATTTGCGGACGATCCCGCAATACTCGCCGCCCCCTGCAAGCATGGGCGTGTGGGTTGGCATGGCGGGCATCACCATGTCGTTTGCGGCGTTCACTAGCGCGCTTATCGTGCGCCAGGGCGCTTCGCCGGACTGGCGGCATTTTTCACTGCCTGCTGTCTTGTACTTCGACACCCTGGCTCTTCTCGCCAGTAGCGCGACCCTCGAATTTGGACGCCGCCGGGTCGCAACTTACATGGGCGGATTGAAAAATCAGGTGGCAAGCCCGGCCCGGTGGCTTTACGCGACGCTCATCCTTGGACTTATTTTTGTGGTAGGACAGTATGTGGCTTGGCTGCAGCTCAAATCCCAAGGACTATTTCTCGCGACCAATCCAAGCAGTTCTTTCTTCTACGTGCTCACAGCGGCGCACGCGCTACACGTGTTCGGGGGATTAGGTGGCCTTGTTCGCGTGATCAGAAAACTCGGCAATTCCACACTTCGCCGAAGCACGCTGGACGCAACTTCTTATTACTGGCATTTCATGGATGTTCTCTGGCTGTATCTGCTTTTCCTCTTATGGAGCAAGATATGAAACCCCGAGCACAGGAGTTCTCGTGAGCGAAGCCAATCTAGCAATGGGAGCGCATCCGGTAGCGCTGTCCGAGGGATCGCCGTTTTCCGTCCCGACCAAGAAACTAGTGATGTGGTTGTTCATCATCTCCGACGCCATGACGTTTGCCGCGTGTCTGATGGCCTACGGATTTTTGCGAAATGCCACCCCGAACTGGCCGCATCCATTCCAGTTTTCGCCGACGGTAGTCAATGCCATGGTGATGACTTTTATCTTGGTTACCAGCAGCCTGACGATGCTGATCGCGGTGCGCGCGGCTCAAAATGGAAATAAAGCGTCGGCCTTCAATTGGATTCTTATCACCGCAGGAGGCGGCATGCTTTTCGCCATCCTGCATATTCGTGAATGGCTGGGAATGATTGATGAAGGCGCGACCATGTTTCACAATCCCTGGGGCACCGCGACCTTTGGAGCGAGCTTTTACAGCATCACCGGATTGCACTTGCTTCACGTCACCGGAGGTATTGTAGCTTTGATCGTTGTCGGCCTGCGTTACAAGGGCGGCCGCTACAATTCCGACGATATCGAAATCCTCGGACTCTACTGGCACTTTGTGGATCTAGTCTGGATGTTCGTGGTCCCATTTGTCTACCTGTTGAACGTTGCGCATTAAAATTTGCGCGGAGAGACATTTATGAATCCAGCGGAGAAGCAGCGCGAGATCAAACCAAGCGGACTAGGTCAAGATTTAATTGTTTACGTCCTGATACTGGTCATTGCCGGCATTCAATTTGCTATCGCCTACCAACACATTGACGGGCAGCAGATGTTTGCGCGCATGCTCGCTCTGGCGATGCTTGAGGCCGGGCTGGCTGTCTTGTTCTTTATGCATTTGTGGATGGAAACCCGCCGTCTATTGATCTTCGTGGCGGTTTTCACGCTGTTTGTGTTGGCCACGATGAATTATTTATGGCCAGACAGCTTCCGGATCCTGGTGGGCGCGCCATTTTCCAACTACCATTAAATTTGCGGGTAATGACTCACAGAAAATTACATTTCGCGACTCTACTCTTGGCAGCGATGACGCTCTTTCTAACTCCATTGCCGGCTTTTTCGCAGAGCTGCGCGCTGTGTTACACGCAGGCCTCGTCGGCCGGAGCGCGAATGATTCAAGCCTTGCGCAGCGGCATCATTGTCCTTGTAGCTCCGCCTATGTTGATGACGCTCGCCGTTTTTGGAGTCGCTTACCGCAAACGCAATCAGTTTTATGATGAAAATGCGACTGCTGAATCCGATCCTATCGTGTAGCATGATTAGTTCGACTTTCATCCATCGAAGCTTTATATAAATGGCAACCACGCGAGTATTAGCAGATCCGGTTCGAGTTACTTCCTACAGCTCCAAGCTTCGGGATTACTACACCCTAACCAAGCCCGAAGTGAATCTGTTGATTTTGATGACCACCTCCACCGGATACTATCTCGGGGGAAGAGGTGCATTCAGGGTCGCCGGTCTCATCCATACATTGGTCGGCACTCTGCTGGTTGCTAGCGGTACAGCTACTTTGAATCAGTGGATGGAGCGGGTCTGGGACAGCAAAATGCGTCGGACGGCGAATCGGCCGTTGCCCTCCGGCAGAGTGAGTCCGATTGAAGCGCTTACATTCGGCGTTGCCCTTAGTGTTGCCGGCGGAGCCTATTTGTGGGCCACTGTTAACGGACTCGCGGCCGCGTTGGCAGTGTCAACGCTGCTTTCCTATCTTCTGCTTTACACACCACTCAAGAGAAAGACGGCACTCTGCACCATGTTGGGCGCCATCCCAGGAGCGATGCCCACTTTGATCGGCTGGGCCGGAAGCTCCGGTAGCATTGATCGCGGTGCCTGGTATCTTTTCGCTGTCCTTTTTCTCTGGCAGTTTCCACACTTTCTTGCCATCGCCTTGATGTATCGCGAAGACTATGCGGGTGCGGGGTATCACATGTTGCCCGGTTTCGACGCGGATTCCCGCTTCACTCGTGCTGAGATTGTTGCCTTCACCATCGCTCTGATTATCACAACGGCATTGCCTATTGTTGATCGTGGCGGCTCAACGTACACAATTGGAATGCTATTGGCGGGAACGTTCTTACTCTATCACTCGGCGAAACTTGCGCAATCGAGCTCCAAGGCACTAGCGAGCCGCCTGTTGCATGCCTCGATAATTTATTTGCCCGTGGTACTCGGATTGATGATTGCCCTGAAGTCCCGCAATTAATCGTCTTGCTATCATGAGTCGGACCCGCATCGGCGTTTGCCCATCTGCGCCAGTTAATCATCTTTCTGTCCGTCGTCGCATGCAGAAATTTCCGCACGCTAACCGTTTTAAGACAGCTAGTTTGACGATTGTTATCGTGAGTGGCCTTCTTTGCTTTTTCGCTTCAATGCCCGCCGAGGCGCGCGTAGAAAAACACGAAAAACATTGGGGCGCTGGGATGTCGGTGGAGCTCGAGTTGCCATTTGGCGAAGCCGTGAAACTGATGACAGGGGTTGCGAGCGACGGAATTATTCGCGGTACTTGGGAATACAAAGGCTCCAGTGAGCTCGACGGAGCGCAAGCTGCCACGTCGGCTTCGGGATTTGAGCCTTGGAATGGTCATGGCGTTGTTCTCTACAAAGTGCGTCCGGGGACGGTAGCCCCCGAACATTTTTATGACAGCGCGGACCGAGGCACCGTCGCTGTTCGGTACATTTTGGAGGCGGACGGCCCGAAGACGACCAGGCTGCGAATTGATGCCGTCTTTGACGAGGACAGCCATCACCATCAGCATCCCTCCGACGGCAAAGTGGAAGATCAGGAATTCGTGGCCATCTCCGACCGAATGACGGAACTCGCCGACCAAAAGCAGAAGGACCTACAGCAATCTTCCCAGCAACAACAAGAGCGCAAGGTCCAAGAGTTGCAAGAGCAGTTGGCCCAGGAGCAGGCTGCGCTCGAGCAGGCCAACGCCAGAGAACAACAATTGCTGCAGCAATCCAAACAGGTGAAAGGTGGACGCCCTGCCACTGTTCGCACTGAGAGCGCAGACGTGAAGTTGTCACCTTATACGCAGTCGAAAACGGTGCAAGAACTCGCGCAAGGCGATTTCGTGACAGTCCTGCTACAAACGCAAAACTGGTGTCGCGTCCAGACAGCCTCCGGGGAACGAGGCTGGATCTATCGCCTCATGCTGGAGGTTTCGCAGTGAAGCCGATGTTTTTCTCGGGGCCGGCTGTTCAGCGAAGTACCATCTGCATATTCTTAATTCTGCTATCCGCAGCGCGCGGTTTTTCGCAAGACGTGAAACAAGCGGAGCGAGCATACCCAGTCTCGCTGTTGGCGGCAAAGACTGCACTACAACAACTCGGAGCATATGGCGGAACTCGTCTCCCCACGCTCGAAGGCTTTGTGAAAACTGACAGCATAAAGCTGGAGCAATTCCAGCGTCCCTATTACGAATTCAAAATTGACCTTGTGCCTTCCGGAACCGATCAAACAATGGTACGGGTCGCGGCAAAGATTTCTGCCTGGTATGCAGGCGGAGCAGAGCCGCCCGGATATAAAGTCCTGGAAACGAATGGACGACTCGAGGCTGACTTACTGGATCGCCTAGAAGAGTCTCTCCAAAAAAATGGTTCGCCTGTGGTCGAACCCAAGGAACTGTCCGGCCAGATCGCCGAAGTGCACCGCAAGCGTCTGGAGGTCGAGCAACGTATCTCCGCCATAGAACAGAACGCGAATACTCGCGAGGAAGCGACGGCGCGCCCAGACTCGGCAGAGTTCGCCACAGTGGTAAAAGCTAACGCGCCGGTTCTAAGTTCGCCGGTCGCGCAAGCTAATGTGTTGATGCGCGCCCAATCAGAGGATGAGTTTGAAATCGTCGAACAGCGTGGACCATGGCTAAAGCTAAAAATGGACGAAGCACGCACCGGCTGGATTCAACAGTCCTTCGTCCGCAGCGCAAAAGCTGCTTCTACAAACGGACACACTCCGCGTGCCGGAGTTCAGACCAGCCTGGATGGATTTACAGTCCTGCGCGAAAACACGCAACCCTTTGAAGGTGACTGGGCAAGTTTGAAGGGAAAGACTTCACGTTATATTTTTGTGAGGCCTGTGGGTTCTAGCCTAAACAGTTCGCCGGTCAACAAGCTCCGATTTGCTCAAACCATGTTTAGCGAGCGCGGCCGCCAGACTCTGCATGCTTCGCGTACCACGCTTGAGGGCATTGTGATTGTGTTTCTGGACCAAGGCGGTGGGGTCGCGGCGGCCAGCTTTGGAAACATACGCTTGTGGCTGGCCGGTAAAATATCGAGGGACGCATTCCTCAAAAAGTGTTCTCTCGATCCGCCCTCACAATTCGCCGCAGCTCCACAATCGTCGAAGTCCTCCGGGTTGCCAAAATCTAATTAGCCAACGGGGGACACGGGGCGTCCATCGGGGCTGAAACACTGAAGCACTACAGCCATTCGCACGACATTGTCATAGCGCTCGGCTATGCTCACCAGAGAGATACGAGTTCCAGGGAAGAGAATTCCCAGATAGAGCCGGGCGATGGCATGAGCGGCATACAACCGCAGGTGCAGCGCGTTCGCCACTAATTTTTCTCCTGCGTCCGCCAAGGCCGGGTCCGAGCTGCTGCGTGCCGCATCCCCGACTCTCAATAAAAAGGCCGCGTTACGGGAGGCGCACGCTGCATACTCAATCGCAGCTCGCAGGCGCTGGCGTTGGATGCGGGTGAAATCGCCTTTCGTCAGGTTGTCGCGCAGGTATTGTTCTTCGGCGGGATCCACCAGATTTCTAAAAGCATTCACGTCAACCACCTGAATCTGCGACGTTGGATCTTCCAGCGCCATTTTGTGCTGCCCGCCGTGTCCACTCGCCATTCGTATAAGAAAAATGAGGGCCATCAGCGCGAGGATTGCGAGAGCAATTGAAATCGTCATTGGCGTATCAGCTTTTGTAACTCTTCGTTCCAAACCTCAAGATTGTGATCGGGTAACCGAGGGGCCGAGGGAGGGGAATCGGGCTTTTCTGGCGTCAATAGGTAGAACAACCAGACCAGCACGCAGACATGGTAAACCCCCATCAAAAAAAAGTCCCAGAAATATTTCGAGCCAACATGCATCCTGAGTGCCGAGCTGGCCAGGGCATTACATTCCAGAATCCCAAAGCCTAATGCGATTCCAAAGGAAATGCCCCTCATAGGCAATCCGTAGAAGCCGGAAAAGACAAACAAAGAAAGGAGCAAGCCACACTGCATGATACCGACGGTTTGGTCTATGACTGTTAATGCGGCTAGATGCGTGGTGATTGAAGACGTCAAGGTTCCGCTTGCCAGGCCCGTTCCGAGTAGTAGTAGAAGGGCCGCCACCCAGCGGAAAACACGAGCCCCTACATGCCGGATGGTTGTGTAACGCCGGGACACGTCTTTTAAGACTTCATAGATAATTCCGAAGCGAAGCGCTACGCTGATCGTCAAGCCAAATGAAAAAGCGCGGTAGTAAGATTGGTGTATGAATGATTTGGAAAGGGCCAGATAAAGTAAGAAACTAAACTGGCATAATTCGAACAGGGTATACAAAAAAAACATCAGGAATTTACGATGGAGCTGACGGCGCAGCATTAAGGCCGCCAGTACTACCTGGATTATGTGGGGTGCGAACCAGAGGTAATAAAACAATATCAGGAGAGACCGCGACATGACTGTGGGATACCTGACGGGCAATATACCTGTTTCGGAGATAGCCCACAATCATGCCGGCATTTTGATCGGACTAGTTGCTAACAGCCGTCACATGCGGCCAGGGATTGCCATCGGCTCTTAAAGCGGTTGGTGCGGCTAAAGAAGCTAACAACAAGGCGGCGGCGAACATCATGAGCGTTTTTTTCACGGTGGTAATTCCTTTCAAAAGTGAATTGACCGTGATAATGTCCGAAAAACGCTCCTATCCTGCACTCGCGCCTGAAAATTTAGACTTTCTGAAAGCGTAACGAGAATGAAGCTGAAATCGGCCTTGGAAGATCTCCATGCGAGCACCTTAAAGGCTTTACATGGTTGTTTGCAGAGGCTGGAATATCTCGCGGGATTACAGCAGAAAGAAGGAGATTACGAGCATTGGGGGTTGGCACGCCTGCATGGCGATTCGCCCGCGCGGAGGGCTTTAATCCAAGCTCACAGGTCTCAGATTTCAGAAGTTCTTTCGACCCCAATTCGAGATCTTATGGACGATGCACGAGAGTCGAGCCGGTTAGCCGGCTTGCCACCAAGCGCCTATATCGAAAGGCTTTCCAATCACGGGATGGATTTACTACCGCCCGGCCCTGGTCCAGGATCGGCTCGTCACCTTAATTCAGTGCTGCAGGCTCTTTTGAGCCTGTTGAAGAATCGTAAACCGGGTTCCATTCGCCGAGTCTCATAGCTACTCCCACCACTTGGCCGATTACCTCAGCCTGCTGGGGATATTTGAGCACCTTTGGCGCGACTGGCGACAAGGGATGAGATTGAAGAATGATTTCTTCCCGCGTCAAGGTGCACCAGCAGCAGGTGTGACCGCCCCGGGTTTCCACGAAGTAGATGGGGCGTTCGTATTCCGACCGCCAGCCTCGCTCAGCAACCTTGTTCTTAGTCTCGTCCACCTGCACGAAAGTTCCGGGGGGCAGTATAGGATACATGGTGAAGTCTTCGCTGCCGATGTAACCGTAGGTAAACTCGCGGCTCGCAAACTGCTCTAGATACGACATTGGCACCGCGCCCCATTGTTCCACCATGCGTCCAAAATTTGCAGTGTGACGAGTGTCGAAACTCGGATCTATATGCACGGGCATTTTGATCGAAGAAACGGTTACCAGCGCTCCCGAAAAGTGGGACTTCGCAGGGTTCGAAATGGCAACATCGCCCGGCAACAGGTTTAGGTCAACCCCAAACCAAGATAATAACTCTCGGATGTCGGTGCGATAGATGGCCGCAAGCGCATAGAAGCGATAAATGCTAGGCAGCACTCCCTTGGTTTCAATGTCTGAGAGCCTGCTGGGTGGGATGGAGAACTCGTCGTTACGGTGTCTCTGCGCAATTTGCGCGCTCGCACTCTCAACGTCCCTCATCGTTAAGCCGAGCCGTTCACGCAACACCCTTAGATTCTGGCCGCCAAGAAGCACAAGTGCCCACTCTCTCTGATAGAACTCAGTCAGCTAATTGGATAATCAAAGTCTCATCGCTAAGACTTCACTTGTTCGCGATTCGTAACAAATCTTAGAATCCATGATGCTACAAAAAGCTCCGCCGCAGTGGACATTTATACGAAATCTCCCGCGACGTACGACTAGCGGAGAACTGAGAGTTAGGAGGAAGACCGCCACCATCTTAGCAAAAGTTTATTAAGATTCCCTGAAATTTGGAGGGCCAGATGAAAATAGTTGCGGATGAGTCGCCTTCAGGCTACCTTCGGTTTTGCGAACACCAGTCGCGGGCTGGAGAAAGTCGTCAGGTTGGTGGTCGCCGTGATTATCCCCGCCTGCGCTAGGAAAAATCCCCGCTGCCGATCATCGGCAAAGCCCATGAATTCCGGAATAGTAGCAGCCATGGCGGCAAGGCCAAGGTCCATTTTTTCGTGCAGCGGAAAGCTGATGAGACTGCGGATTCCGCCGGGGTAGTCCGTGACCAGATTGACCGCAAGTCCCGTTCCACCGCATGCAAATGCAGCCAGCGCAGCCCGTCGGTTCAGCCGCCAAAAGAGTGCTCCAGCCACAAAAAAGCCGGCAATGGAAAGATAATCTGCGATTGCGTGACTTTTCGGCGTCATGATTTTTGGCAGGCGTTTCGTGAGGACATTGGCTACGGAAGTTGTAAGCGGCATTTCTTGCTCCCTGGTTTCTTTTTTCTAACGCCTGGTGAACATTCCCGCAAAGGCGTAACCCACAACCAACCCCAACAGCGCCACAACACCTGAAGCGGGCGCAACGTATTCGCGGGCGTTTCGCTTTACATCCAAGGTTTCGCGCACCCGAGTCTTCAACTCAGTCACGGAATTATGTAAACGCTGGCGTTCCGCGGCGGCCTTTAATTCAAGTTCGTAACTTGGCAATGTGCTCATATCTGATTTTTCGCCTCTTGTTGCAGCCAGACCTTGTCAGCTTTGAGAACTTCCACCGTTTTGTTCGGGAACATGCCTGAATTCGCGAGCTTCTTTTTAGCGAGGTACGCGAGCAAACCCCCGGTCAGGGCCCAGAGGACGGCGATCACAGCGAAGGCGATGGCCCAGCGAAATGGATTATTGGTTAACACGGCTGCGATCAGACTTACACTTGCCAAGGTAATCAAAAGATAAGCTGTCCCCAGAAGCAGAAATGCGCCTGCTGCCAACGGACCCCAAACTTTTGCCGCCGCCGCCTTCTCCTGGAGCTCCGCTTTCAGCATTGCGATGCGAGTTTCCGCGAACTCTTTGACTTCATCTCGAATTTCCGCTACAAGGCTCGCCAGATTTCTATCTTCCCCCGTGTATCTAGATTCATACATGTTGGTTCGACCTCCACACCCGCAGCAGGACGCCTGCAACAAAAGCCGCAGCTGCGACGCCTGCGATCAGTTGTAACGGTTTTTCGTCGGCGGTTCGGCGCACGTGATATCGGGCATTCCCGGCCGCTGACTGGAGGTGGTATTTCGCGTTCGCCAAAGTCTCATCCACCGTCCTGCCCGCGCTGTTAAACGCCCGAATTGTGCGGCCCTTTACTTCATCCACTGCCTGTCCTGCTGCTTGCGTCCACTGCGCGACTTGCTCAGTAAGGGAGTTGGCGATCTCTGAAATAGTGGATTCGTCCATGGCGGTCATCCTTTTCCATCACAACTCTAATAGTCGTTAATTCGTTTGCTTGGATGTCATTAGACTCTAAGACGTTCTTACAAAACTGCTTTTGATGGACTTTAGCTATCTGAATATTACGCAGATTGGGACGGTTGGTCGCCTAAGTTTCGGATAGTTCGCGAGTCCAGATTTGGATGTCACAGAAAATACTATACTTATCAGACTAAATAAAGAGGCCAGCTTCAAGCTGGCCTCTTCACAATTCACCGTAGCCTGTACCACTCAGTCATCTGACCTGTCGGGCTCAATAGCGTGGACTAACGGCATGTTTACCAGGTGCTCGCTCAAAAACCAGGTTTGCAATTCGTTAGCTCTCAGCACGTCGCTGACTGCTAGGTCATTGGTTCCATCGTCCCCAAGTTGGTCGGCTCGCTTCGCCAGCTCGCGACATTCCGAGATGATGATCTGGTGGCCATCTATAAGACGTGAGATTTGGACGGGGACTTCTTCGCGTCCGCGAGGAGGGCGTTCCAGCTTTGTGGTTTCAGCGATATCGGGTGCCATGGCAAGGCTGATCCCGCCGAGCAGTTGGATTCGTTCGGCAATCGTATCTACCAACTCAGCTTGCTCTTCGAAATGTTTGTCGAACAGTAAATGCAATTGATAAAAAGTAGGTCCCGCGCCTTGCCAATGCGATTTCTTATAGAGATCGCGAAGAGTCATCGTGTCCGCGAGCAACTGATTGAGGTGTTCTGTCATTTCCAGGCGGACAGGTTCTTCCAGATCCAAAGGAAGAGCGTGGGTGACGGTACCATATTCCTGAATTTGGCGGGCCTTCTGATGCAGTCTAGGTTGTGCGTTAATTTTTATGGAACCGCGAGCTTTGGAAAATTGATTGCCATTCGAGCTTTTCTTGGACATTTAATTTCTCCTCTTTTGCCTTCTCGATGTTTCCTGATGATTTCTGGGAAGATGCTGCGAACTCACTTCTCGAGTGGTTAGATGACTTTAACGTGTCTTTTGCTTCCGGAATTCATTTCTTTAAACTCCGTATTCCTGAGCTGGCTCAGACTATCGCGTGTGTCTCGTCTGCAAAGGCCGCATTGTTGTTATGATGTTAGTTCTCATCTTTAGGAGATATCAGACTTGGCAGAGACCTACAAAGTGGCGGAGACCAGTTCTAACGGTTCGGAAGTTCTAGAGACGCGTGAGTGGCTGGATTCGCTGGATTACGTGTTGTCAAAAGGTGGAGCGGAGCGTGCAGGCCGCTTACTACAGCAGCTCTCTTTGCATGCGCGCAGCGCGGCGGGCGTAAACCTTCCATTCACGGCTACAACCCCCTACCAAAACACGATTCCAGTTGAACAACAGCCACCATTCCCCGGAAGTCAGGAGATGGAGCGCCGTATCAAGAGCCTGGTTCGCTGGAACGCTCTGGCAATGGTGGTTCGTGCCAATAAGATCCAGGAGGGAATTGGCGGCCACATTTCAACATTCGCCTCCGCAGCCACGCTTTACGAAGTCGCCTTCAACCATTTTTTCCGGGCCCGCACCGAAGAGGGTGACCGCGACATTGTGTATTTTCAGGGCCACGCCGCTCCGGGAATTTACGCGCGCGCTTTTCTTGAAGGCAGAATGCCGAAGGAGAAGCTAGAGAATTTCCGTCGTGAGTTAAAAAACGGTGGCGGATTGTCATCATATCCGCACCCGTGGCTGATGCCAGATTTCTGGGAGTTTCCCACCGTTTCGATGGGACTAGGCCCCATCCAGGCGATTTATCACGCACGCTTCATTAAGTATCTCGAAAATCGAGGACTGAAGGAAACTACCGGCGGAAAGGTTTGGGCGTTTCTCGGCGATGGTGAAATGGACGAACCCGAATCGCTCGGCTCTATCACGCTGGCGTCTCGCGAACGGCTCGACAACCTAATTTTCGTCGTTAATTGCAACTTGCAGCGTCTTGATGGTCCGGTGCGCGGCAACGGCAAGATTATTCAGGAACTTGAGGCAATTTTCCGCGGCGCGGGATGGAATGTAATCAAAGTGATCTGGGGCAGCGATTGGGACAACCTTATAAAGAACGATCGTGACGGATTGCTGGTAAAGAGATTGGGCGAGGTCAGCGACGGACAGTATCAGAAGTTCTTCGTCGAGAGCGGAGCCTACTTCCGGCACAATCTTTTCGGTACCGATCCGCGGCTGCTGAAGATGGTTGAGCATCTTTCCGATGAACAGCTTTCGCGCATGCGCCTTGGAGGCCACGACCCCATAAAAGTCCATGCTGCTTATCGTGCGGCCTCGGATCACAAGGGTGCGCCAACCATCATTCTTGCGAAAACTATTAAAGGATACGGTCTGGGTGAGGCGGGTGAAGGTAAGAACATCACCCATCAGCAGAAAAAACTGAATGACGACGAGTTGCGGATGTTCCGTTCACGTTTCGGAATCCCGATCCCCGATGCGGAACTGCACGAGGCTCCTTTCTACCGCCCAGCTGATGACAGTCCTGAAATTGTGTACATGCAAGGACGGCGCAAACAGCTTGGCGGTTACATGCCGGAGCGAAAGGTTCGTGCGTCCGCGCTGACGCCTGTTTCGGAAGCGCACTTCGAAGAATTTTATAAAGGTACCGATGGCCGCGAAGCTTCGACCACCATGGTTTTCGTGCGGCTGATATCGAAACTGCTGCGCGATCCAGAAGTTGGAAAGCTCATCGTGCCCATTATTCCGGATGAGGCCCGCACCTTCGGGATGGAGGCTCTCTTCCGGCAGGTCGGTATTTACTCCAGCGTGGGACAACTCTACGAACCGGTAGATATGGACACGCTGCTTTATTACAAAGAGGCAAAAGACGGCCAGATTCTTGAAGAGGGAATCACCGAGACTGGATCCATGTGCTCGCTGATCGCCGCTGGAACCGCCTACGCGAATCATGGCATCAACACAATTCCGTTTTTTATTTATTACTCGATGTTCGGATTTCAACGCATCGGCGATTTGATCTGGGCCGCTGCCGACATGCGCACTCGCGGGTTCCTTATCGGCGGCACTGCAGGAAGAACTACGCTGGCTGGCGAAGGGCTGCAGCATCAGGACGGCCATAGCCACGTTCTCGCACTTCCGGTGCCGAACCTCATGGCCTACGACCCAGCGTTCGCGTACGAAATTGCAATCATCATTCAAGATGGCATTAAGCGGATGTATGTGGATCAGGAATCGATCTTTTACTATCTGACGGTCACCAATGAACCTTTACCGATGCCCGCGATGCCGAATGGCAAAAATATCCGCGAAGGCATTCTGAAAGGTTTGTATCTCTTCAAGCCGTCTTCAAAGGCAGAATCGAAATTGCGTGCGCAACTTTTAGGAAGCGGCGCCATCATGTACGAGGTCCTCAAAGCCCAGCAGATATTGGAAGAAAAGTATCAAGTGGCGGCGGACGTTTGGAGTGTGACCAGCTACAAGGAGCTTTATCATGACGGCAATGATTGCGAGCGCTGGAACCTGCTGCATCCAGAGGCGGCTCCGCGCATGCCATTTGTGACCCAGAGCTTGAAAGATGTGCCCGGGGTTTTGGTCGCAGCATCGGATTATATGAAGGTGCTGCCGGAATCCATTTCGCAGTGGATGCCACGTCCGCTATCAGTTTTAGGTACGGATGGTTTTGGGCGAAGCGAAAGCCGCCCCTCTCTTCGCGACTTTTTCGAAGTGGACGCGAAGCACATCGTATTGGCTACTTTAACCGCGCTGGCGCGTGATAAACAGATCAAGCCTGACGTCCTGAAAACGGCAATCAAAGATTTGGGAATTGATCCGGAAAAGCCGAATCCGGCCTGTAGTTAGGCCAACATCTAAGGAAGAGAGATTTTAGTGACTGAATTTAAGTTGCCCGAACTCGGCGAGAACATTTCTCAGGGAGACCTGGTCCGTCTGCTGATCTCCCCCGGAACCACCATCGCCGAGGGTCAGGCGGTAATGGAACTCGAGACCGACAAAGCTGTCATCGAAGTGCCTTCTTCGGTCAGCGGGACGATTCAGGAAGTGCGCGTAAAAGAAGGAGAGAAAATAAAAGTCGGCCAGGTAATTTTCACTCTCGAGAATGGAGCGGGAGGAAGAGATAAAGGAACCCTAGAAAAGGTGGCGGATGCCGAGGTTTCAAAGCAGCAATCCGTCCGAAGTGCACCGGCGAAAGTTCCGAAAAAATCAGCAAGCGATCAGAACGCGGTAGTACCAGAACAAAAAACAACAAACGAAAAAACAGGCGATAAGCATAAATCGGAGAAGAAAGCAGCGACTGATGACGTTGCAGCTTATCCCACGCAAGATCGCCGCAAGCCATCTTCTCTTGGCGCTACCGAGTTCAAACTGCAAGAATTGGGCGAGAACATAACGCAAGGCGATCTTGTGCGTCTTTTAGTTTCACCGGGCGCAACTGTGTCTGAAGGTCAGCCCGTGATGGAGCTCGAAACCGATAAAGCGGTAATCGAAGTGCCCTCTTCGGTAAGTGGAACTGTCGCCGACATCCATGTAAGGGAAGGCGAAAAAGTCAAAGTAGGTCAACTCATCTTTACATTGAAAACGGGTGGCGTTGCGCAGCCGCCAGCAGCCAAACACGCACCTGTCGAGCACGTTTCCGAACAGCATGGCGCCCGGCTTTCATTCCAGGCAGCTATGAAGGCTGAGGGCAAAACCGAAGCTGAAGCGCTGCCACCAGATCCTCCGCAAACGCGTCCGGCGGATTTCAGCATGCCCGCTCAACTTGGTAAGGTGTCCGGGACCGAGCATCGGGAACCGGTTCCAGCAGCGCCACATGTGCGGCGCCTGGCGCGGGAAGTTGGGGTTGACATCCACGCGGTGAAGGGGACAGGACCAGGCGGCCGGATCAGCGAAGACGACGTGAAATCCCATGCGAAATTGCTGCTGGCGAGAGCCTCGGCCGCTCAGACTGCCGGCACGCATGTTGCCCAGCCCGCGCTGCCAGACTTTTCGAAGTGGGGAAAGATCGAGCGCGTTTCCATGCGAGGAGTGCGCCGCAAGACGGCGCAACATCTCTGGGAAGCCTGGACTACCATTCCTCACGTCACGCAGCAGGACAAAGCGGACATCACCGAACTTGAACAGTTGCGCGCACGCTTTGCTCCGAAGGCGGAAGAGGCCGGCGGCAAAATGACAGTCACCGCCATCGCTTTGAAGGTATGTGCGGCTGCATTGAAAGTATTTCCGCAATTTAATGCCAGCATTGATCTGGGCTGCGAAGAAATTGTTTACAAGCAATACATCAATATTGGCGTTGCGGTGGATACGGATCGCGGCCTTTTAGTACCAGTAATTCGCGATGTGGATAAGAAAAACATTGTTGAGCTGGCGGCGGAACTCACGCAAGCTTCGAAGAAGGCAAAAGATAAAAAACTCACTCCGGCAGAGATGGAAGGGGGTACGTTCACCATCACGAATCTGGGAGGCATCGGGGGCACGGGATTCTCGCCCATCGTCAATTTTCCCGAAGTCGCAATCCTGGGAATCTCACGCTCGAGCATGGAACCGCTATGGCTGAATGGAAAATTCGAGGCGCGCCTGGTGCTGCCGCTCTCGCTTTCTTACGATCATCGTTTGATTGATGGCGCTGACGCAGCCCGTTTTCTACGCTGGATCGCAGAGGCTTTCGAACAACCATTTTTGTTGTCGGTACAGGGGTAGATACTTTTTTCATGACTCCCTGACCTTCCGAGACTTCTTCCTATTAAAAATGTCTGAAAATTCCAATTTAAATATTGCCGTCGTCGGCGGGGGCCCCGGGGGCTACGCCGCCGCCTTTCTCGCCGCTGACCTGGGAATGAAAGTTACTCTGATTGATGAGGAACTGAATCCGGGCGGCGTGTGTCTTTATCGCGGATGCATCCCTTCAAAAGCTCTGCTGCACGTGGCCAAGTTGATCGGTGAATCCCGCCATGCGAAAAGTTGGGGCATCGAATTCGGCGAGCCCAAAATTGATCTCGCGCGCCTGCGTTCCTTCAAAGAAGGTGTGGTCAACAAACTGACGGGAGGCTTGGGCCAACTTTCCAAGCAGAGAAAAGTTCAATATCTTCGGGGCAGGGCGTCATTCGAGAATTCCACCACTCTTCACATTGCCAAAGTCGGCGGCGGAGAGGAATCTCTAAGCTTTGACCGCATCATTATCGCGAGCGGCTCGCGGCCGGCGGTGATTCCAACCCTGAAATTAGATTCGGTGCGAATGATGGATTCCACTTCCGCACTGGATTTGCAGGATGTCCCCGGAACTCTGCTGGTAATCGGCGGTGGATACATAGGACTCGAACTCGGCACAGTCTACGCCGCGCTTGGCTCGAAGGTGTCCGTGGTAGAGATGACTGCAGGATTGCTTCCCGGCGCCGACCGCGATCTCGTTCTTCCGCTGCACAAGCGAATCGAAAAAACCTTTGACTCAATTCTGCTAAACACTACAGTCACGGGAGTAAAAGAAGAATCGCACGGCATTCGCGTCAGTTTTGAAGGTCCCGAAGTCAAAGAGCGCGAGAAAGTTTTTGACCGAGTTCTCGTTTCAGTGGGACGTAAACCGAATTCGCAAATTCCTGGACTCGATAAGACCCAAGTCCAAGTCGGCGAACGCGGATTCATTCAAGTCAACAAACAGTTGCAAACCACCGATCCCGCGATTTATGCGATTGGAGATGTAGTCGGGGAGCCTATGCTGGCGCACAAGGCCTCCCATGAAGGACGGGTTGCAGTCGAGGCTATCGCGGGTCACAAGGTTGCCTTCGAACCCAATGCGATTCCCGCCGTTGTTTTCACGGACCCCGAGATTGCGTGGTGCGGACTCACCGAAACGCAAGCAAAGAACGAAAATCGCGAAGTGAAAGTCGCAAAGTTTCCGTGGGCGGCGTCCGGACGCGCAGTGACCATTGATCGAATTGAAGGTATGACTAAGCTGCTCATTGATCCGCTAACTGAGCGGGTTCTGGGAATGGGCGTTGTCGGCGCTGGTGCCGGAGAGCTCATCGCGGAAGGCGTGCTTGCGGTCGAGATGGCGGCCCTGGCGCGCGACGTGGCCATGACGATTCATCCTCATCCCACACTGTCGGAGACGGTGATGGAAACTGCCGAGGTTTTTTTTGGCACCAGCACTCACATTTACCGGCCGAAGCGCGGATAGCATTATCGGTCGCTTGCGGTTTGACGCGCCATTTCTCGAAGGGTATCCTGTAACGCATGCGTAGAAGTTCCATCGCTGCCGCGCTCTGTTGTTGTATTTGGGCGCAGGTGTGTGCGTAGCGCTCTAGCCGCTGATTCCATCCACCCCGCGCCGTCAAAGCAAGTCCAAAATCTTAAAATTCAACAGAAAAAGGAGCACACCGTGTCCTTACGTATCAATGAAACCGCGCCCAATTTCACAGCCGAAACCACACAGGGCAAACTCGACTTTCATCAATGGATCGGCGACAGCTGGGCAATTTTGTTTTCCCACCCCAAGGATTTCACTCCCGTTTGCACCACCGAGCTCGGAGCAGTAGCCGGCCTGCAGCCCGAATTCGCTAAGCGAAATACCAAAGTCATCGGACTCAGCGTTGACCCTATAAGCAATCACAGCAAGTGGTCAGATGACATCAAAGAAACCCAGGGCCACGCCGTGAACTTTCCAATGATTGCGGACACTGATCTTCACGTGGCGAAGCTGTACGATATGCTGCCGGCGGAAAGTGGTAATACGTCAGAAGGACGGACTGCTGCCGATAATGCGACTGTGCGCACCGTGTTCATTATCGGTCCCGATAAAAAGATAAAGCTGATGCTAGTTTATCCGATGGCCACGGGGCGCAATTTCCCGGAGGTTTTGCGAGTGCTCGATTCCATCCAACTCACCGAGAAACATAAAGTTGCGACTCCAGCGAATTGGGTGCAGGGCGGTGACGTCATCATTCCGCCCGCGGTGTCCAATGAAGAGGCGCAGAAGAAATATCCAGGTGGATGGAAGACTTTGAAGCCATATCTACGAATTGTGCCGCAACCAAAGTGACAATCCTATGTGCGAAGGAACCAATCTCAAGCCTTGAGCGGGAAAGTTCAAACTGATATGGTGAGCGCTGTCTAATGTCAGTTGAGGTTGCAACAATTCCCAACCGGTCGGGTTCAACATACAGGAGGCATTATGAACATTGTGCAAAGAAGCAGGAAGCTGGTAACGGCCAGTTTGGCTGCCGCCACCTTGAGCGGCATTATGTTCTTCGGGGTTGTCCCCCAAGCTCGAGCTGAAAATGAGCGGCGGGAAGAGGCAATAAAGTGCCATCGCAGGATTGAGCGGGCGGAAGAGAGGCTCGAGGATGCCGTTCGGCATCATGGAAGAGGCAGTCGGCAAGCTCTGGCTCGACGCCGAGACCTCAACAATCAACGCGAACGCTGTTGGAACGAGTACCACGGCTGGTGGAATGGCCGCGAGCATCAATGGCACAGAGAGCGTGACTGGGATCGCGATCGCGACTAGCAGTATGTTTTGAATCCATGAAGGAGCGGGTACACACTCGCTCCTTTTTTAACGATGTGCACGAGCCTAGCGAGTTTTAGGAACAGTGGGTACGTAAGGCCTTGGCTTAGCAGCCGGATCGTCACCGTTTAGAATCCACGCGTCCCGGTTTCCAAAGTATCGTAATAGCTCTTCGTTCTGTACCCCCATGTCGCGCGCCCATACGACCTTGGCGCTGTCAATATCTGCCTCGTTGTACACCCATTCATGATCAACGTCGTGGATTGGGCCGTAGCGAACTATGACAAGATGTCGCCCATCAAGGTTCGATAATTCTTCCGTGACTTGCCGGCGATCGAGGTTCCCGCGCGGCCATGCGGGCTCAATCTGGGCATGTGCACTAATGGCCACCAAGCGGATAACTATCATGGTGCAGCAGATGATGGGCACTGCCCTGACCAATGCTAGGCCTGTCATGCGATGTTTCCACGTCCACAGGTGGAGATGACGCAAGCACTGAAGACTTATCAAATACAACAGACACGTCGCGGGAGCGAAGTAGTGTGGCAGAGTCCAAGTTTCCACCGCTAGTCCGGCCGTAAAGACCGCAAGAATCCCGAGGGGCAGGCGCATTTTGCGGCTGCGGGTCACTGCTGGAAGCGCCAGCAACGGAATCGTCAGCGCAGGTCCAAGATAGAACTTCCAGAGTCCGATCAATTTACTTAGAAAGTTCCGCAGCGCGCCTCGAATCGTTCGAGTGTCCTGAAAGTGCCGAAGTTCCCAGCGATAGAAATCTCGCATCACGATGTGGTTATACGGAGGTTCGGGTCGGGGAGTTTCCCAGACGAAATACGGCGCGGTGGCATAGGTGTCACGATTTACCTGGTAAGTCATCCGAAAAGGATTCCCCGTAACTTTGTAGTAATAGTATCCAGTAGCAAGGCCACCTGAAATTAGTATTGCAATAAAAACCGCAACCATGGGCCACAGCAAAAATCGTTTTCGCCGGGTGCCGTCCCACAGCGCCACTGCAAGTGGCAAACTGAAAATCAAGCCTTCATAAGGACGAGTATTCGCCAGCAGCAGCAAGCCAATCGCCAGGATGATCGCATCGCGCATATGCGCATGTTTTAGGATTCGCCCGAACGCGCCCATCACTAATGCTCCCCCCAGCGCGACGACCGAGGCACTCCAATATCCGTTCATCCAATAGCTAAGAATTCCAAGCCGTGTTACGGCCAACATTCCGCCTAAGAGCGCCCATTCCGGCGGAAGCCATGCCTGCAGCATCCAGCAGAGTGCTGAACACATTAACGCCGTGATCAACAACTGGCCGATCCACGGGTGGCCAAGCAATTGGCCGGCGGCTAGTACCAACCCCTGACCCGGCGGATACATTGACATGTAAGTGGGATATTGAATGATGTGAAAGCTCTCAAAGTGCCTCCACATTGGGTGAATGGGATTGGTTATGCGGCCATTCGCAAAGGTGTCAGCGGCGAGCAGGTAACTAAACTCATCGTTCCAGCGCGGAGCCGGAATTCCCAGCAGAGGAATAAGCGCAACTCGAAGCACGATCACGGACAGCCCCACCACCAAAATCGAGAGCTTCTTCCTTCGCGCCAAGGTTCGAACCCACAAACCCGCGGCCGCGAATCTTGATCTTTTATCTTCGCGTTGGCGAGCAAAGATCAGCGCCATCACAGCCAGCGTCACTACTAATTCGATAATGGTGACTAACCAGCCCGCAAGTTCGCGGTAAAGGACGGCCATAAGCTTCATCCGGTCATTGAACTTCGAAAACTTGCACCGCCAGTTTCGCATCAGGCTTTCCTTTGCCTGAATTGGCGATGTAAAGCCGGTTCAGTGCGGGGACAAAAATTGACGACTTGGCACGAAATGCTGTCGGGACTTCGGCGATGTGTTCATAATGGTCCGCATCGCGCTGTTCGAAAACGGATGCAGTATTGCTGCCAGTTACATAGATTCGCTTGCGGGCGACATCGAGCGACATGTCGCTGTTAACACCAACACAAGGCAGAGAAGTTACAACTGTGCCCGTGTCCATGTTGAAAACGATAAACTTCGGGGGTTTGCGGGTTGCGGTAAACAATCGGTGATTGGGTTCATCCAGGGCTATTGCATGGGCGATGTGGGCATCGGGCAGAGGCCATCTGGCAATTAGCTGACGGGTGGGTAGATCAATGACCCCAACTTCATCTGTGCCCGTGAGGTTCACAAATAGTTTTTTCCCAGCATGGTCAATGACCATGCCCTCATTAGAGTTTCCAGGGAGCGCAGCGACCTCACCGACTTTTTTAAACGACTTTGTGTCAATAATAGTGAGCGCATGAGTCTTCCCCTCGGGACCGCCGCCGTTCTCCACGTAAAAGTATTTGTTTGTGGGGTTATAAACCCCGTGGTCAACGCCTTGGCCCAGCTTTAAACTCTTGATGATCTTGTAGTGTTTACAATCCACCAGTTCGACGGCATTGGTGGCGCCTCCGTCCGTAACAACCAGACGGTTAGACTCAGCCAGATAAGCCATCGTCAGAGGTTGGCCAAAACCTGTGATGCTGTGAGTCCGCTTGCCCGTCCGGAGATCGAACACTTCGACTGTCTTTTGATCTTCGGACGCAAGGAATAAACGGTTACCTTTGAGGTCGAGTCCAAAATGGTCGAAATCACCCGTGAACCCGGGCATCGGGATGGTCGCAACCAGTTTCAGTGGTAGCTTCTCCTGCGCCCCAGCCGTCACAGCGAGCAATGCTAATGTCCTCATGCCGATCTTCAGTGCTTGTCGCAATTTATTCCTCCTGCGAAATGCTGCCGACCACATGTCAATAACGCGAGTCTTTTGGCTCACTAGAGAGCAATCTTGTTAGGAAAGTATATAGGTCAAAAGTGGCGCAAGACCTGCGGAGGATACTTACCAAGGCGGTAAGTTCGGGCGTATCGCCGACAGGAAGGGGATCATCTAAGGAAGAGTCGACTAGTGGAGCGGCGGGAAAGTTTTCACTGACAGGCGACTCCCCATGGGGGTTGCTATTCCGGCACTACGAAACGATATCCAACTCCACGTAAGGCTAGCAGATATTTCGGATTTTCCGGGTCAATCTCGATCTTTTCTCGTAAGCGCCGGATATAAACGTCAATGGATCGCTGTGTGACAAAGGCGCCTTCTGACCAAACTGCATCGAGCAGTTGATTGCGAGTGAATACCCGCGTGGGATGGTGCGCCAAATATTCCAGCAGGCGGAACTCGCGGGTGGTGGTTTTAATCAATTTGCCATCCACGCTGACCGTCATTGCCAGAGAATCAATTTCCAGGCGGCCGAATTTCGCGATGCGGATCGGCTCGAGCCCATGCGTCCGCCGTAAAACTGTTCGCACCCGGGCCACCAGTTCTCCCGGACTGAAGGGTTTGGTTATGTAAGCGTCCGCACCCAGCTCCAATCCGTCAATGCGTTCGTTTTCGCCGGTCTTCGCGCTTAGGAATATTACGCGGCATTCCTCCAGAGTTTTGGACTGGCGGATCTGCCGGCACAATTGAAAGCCATCTGTTCCGGGAAGCATAATATCCAGCAGGATCAAAGCGGGGAAGTCTGCGTTGGCCTGCGCTATGAGTGTCGAAGGCTCCGCAAACCAGCGCGTGGCGTAGCCATGCATATAGAGACAGTGGCAAATCAATCGCCCGATGTCGGGATCATCCTCGACGACAAAAATCAGCTGTTTGCCGCTGATTGATTCAGCTGCAGAGTTTCCAGAGCCCGCAGCTACACCCTCCGGAATGTAATCAGCGCACACGATCAGTGCGAGGATTATCGCGGATGAATATTGCTAGCGTGTTTCAGTACGATTAACGCCGCGTGAATTTAGCAGTCACGAACGATTCAATACGGTGCATCCTTATCTGGAGCAGGCGGACGGCGGAATTCATCAATTTGTGACAACGCCTAAGCAGTCGCAGGGAAGACTGAAACCGTTGCATTGAAACCGCACTGGAAACCGCTCATGGTAAGCTGCGTCCAAGCGCGAGTGCACGTTAGCGCGACGGAATGCGGCCGCCAATCGCCGTAAGCACCTTAAAATACAAAAGCTACTGAAACGGAAGCGCGTGGTGTCCGGTGATGCTCCCGGTCTTCAAAACCGGCGGGCGGCGGCTTATACCGTCGCCGGTGGGTTCGACTCCCACTCGCTTCCGCCATTTATTTGTAATAACCTATGGGGAAGATTGGTTCGTATTTCAAAACCAGACCAGCTTCGTGTGCGACTTGCTGTGATAAAGACGTTATACATTTCCGCAACTAACGACCGGTGTTTTTCGGAGATCAACCCGTACCGAATAATCTGTAATCTCGGCGCGGACTACTCCCGAAAATCCCCTGTGCGGCAGCCTCAGTGGCGATCATGATGATCGCTTCATCACGGAAATACTCGCCCAACGCAGCCCGCATGTCGGCGGTTTTGGAACCCGTGATATGGTCGGTGCCTTCGTGCTTCTTCAGCCAGTTCTGATAGATTTCCGTTGACTTCGGATCGTTGTTGGAACCGTTGAACAGTACGACTTTGCCGCTATAGCGGTGGATTTCCTCAAGAATAGAGCGAACGTATTCCTGAGTCCAGGTGGGCTCGGTGAAGATAATCGCCTTCTCCCTGCCGCCTTTACTCTTGGCTTCCGCAAGACCCCTGTCTTCTTCGCCGATTCTCGTGCACATTTCCTTAACCCATAAGATTCGAGGCGCAGCTTCTGGGAGTGTGTTCAGGCTAACGTCCGCACGGACTTTTCTCTGTTCCACTGTCTCGTCTTTGCCGCAGCAATAAACGCAGTCTCGTCGTCGGCACCCACCACGCCTGCATCGTGTCCGATATTGGCTACTTTCAAAAGCGCTTGCGCACCCTTATCGGCGGCAATTGCCTTGAGATGACCGAATGCATCCCGGGCCTAACCATTTCCAATTAGTTCGTTGCGCCCAGTCCATGTTTTGTCCGGCACTGCTTGCAGTAGGTAGGAGGCTCAGTGTTGTCCACGTGATGGCGCACCGGCTTCAGCGTGCGCAGGTAGACAAAGATCGCTTTAAGATCGTCATCCGTCAGATTTCGAAAGAACTCCCATGGCATGATGTTCGAAAGTGGCCGCGTCCTAAAGCCTCCATTGCGAATGACCTCGATAAACATCGTTTCGTCGAAATAGGAGATCCCCGACGGATCCGGGGTCAGGTTCAGGGCGTTTACGGTCTTGATTTCCTTTCCGCCCTCCCAAGTCCCAACTAACGGCGCTCCACCTGCAAGATACATTCCGGGGAGCGGATTGCCCTTCTCGTCCGTAGGCGTGTGGCAACCATCGCAGTGTCCTCCGGCCACCAAGTACTCACCGTACTTCACCGGGTCTGATCGGTCCGGCTCGGAAACATGCGCCAGCGGCGGCAAGGGCTGGAATGTCTTCTTGAGTTTCTCCGTCAGGCGGGTCTTCGGACGCTTGATGTGCGCCGGCGGCACCGACCTCTCATACACGATCACCGATGCCAGGTCTTCATCCGATAGGTTGCGAAAGTAGGAATATGGCATTAAGGGATATAGCGCACGCCCATCGTGCCCGACCCCTTGCCGAAGGGCGCGCACGAAATCAGCGTCCTTCCAGGTACCGGCGCCATATTCGAGGTCCGGCGAAATATTTGGCGCGACCACTCGGTTCGGCTTAGGCAAACCGAGTTCTGCGTTTGGGAAGACGAAGCCTCCCAGCTTTTTGCCAGGAAATACTTCGGAGGGACGCTTCGAAAAGTCATTCTCTGAATGGCACGCAGGGCACTGCATAAGTCCTTCGACCAGATATTTCCCGCGCGCGAGCCGCTCCGGTGTACGCGGAATCTGATCCATGTCGAGGCCCGATCCGTTCTTCGTAACTGACGACACCGTCTCAGCCTGCAATGCAGTCGAAGGTCTCGTCCCAAGTAACACCAGGGCGGCTGCCAGAACCGCCACCGTTATGCTGTTTTTAGCGGTCAGTTGTTGATTCACTGGCCCTCGATTGTTGAGCTTTCACTTTCCCGCTGGGTGTGCCTTTTACCGTCTGACCACAACAACGTTCAGAGTGGCGATTTTAGAAAAAACGAAGCTATGCAGAAGGAACTGACGAATTGGAGGAAATTCCCGCCCACCACCGCTGCGAATCCTACGCCAACAAGGGTGGGCTTGCAAGGGAATGGTCGGCGTCACATGGCGATACCTAGCCTCGTGCTTATTCTCGGTTTCGGCACTTTGCGCGGACGGTCCGACGCTGTCGACCGCTCGCTCTATGAACTACCGCTCGTTTGTTTCACGCTTGACAGCTCCCCGGAAACGAAAGTAGAAGTATGCATACGAAACAAAGAGAAACTCAGTGGATACTCTCACTCAGTTGTTGCAACTACCAGAACTCGAGAGGGGTATCTCTCGGTTTTAGACCCAGACTAAAGCATCCAAGGACCCGCAATGAATACTCAGCAATCACGCTCTTCTCTCCGCTCAGCGAAATTTCGGCTTGTGCTTTTCTTTTCCATCCTCGTGCTCACTCTCTCCTGGTTTGGGTGCAACAAAACAAATTCCACGCCCGTACAACCAGCCGCCAAGACATCCGCAATCAAGTGGGAGCTGAAATCGGGAATGGCAGTCATAACAACGAGCTCGGGTGAATTTCACATCTTAGGCAATGGATATGTCACAGCTCACCTTGCGAGGGATGGAAAGAGGCTTTCGCTCGATGAACCCAGCGTGGCGCCCGATTCCGACGGCGACTATGTGATTCATGAGGGAAAGAAGGTGTATTTTGCGCTGGAATTCGATCGCGCGAAGATTTCTGAAGCCACCGGCAAACTAGGCGTTGGAAAGCGGATTGAAATTCCTACGACTCCACTTGGACCTGCCGGCAAGGGGCTACAGCGCACCGTGCAGGTCGAGGTCTACGACGATTTTCCGAATCTGCTACTGAGTAGTGCGGAATACAGAAATGCTGGCACATCCAACTTTCGTATCGAGCGCGCAGTCGAACAACAGCACCACTTTAACGCAGCCTCAGCCAACCCAGGTGCACAGCCATTTGATATGTGGACGTTTCAAGGATCAAGTTATGACTGGGGCAAGGACGATGTACTGAAGTTGCGAAGAAACTTTTCGCAGCCGAACGCGATGGGAGAAATAGTGAAAAGCGGATACGGTGGCGGAATTCCCGTGGTCGCGTTCTGGACTGCCTCCGTTGGCGAGGCTATCGGTCACGTGGAGACGCTGCCGCTCGTGTTGTCCCTGCCGACCAAATCGGAAACCGATGGGCGGGTGAGTGCCAGCGTGAACATTCCGGTGAATACGACCTTAAAGCCTGGGGACACTTACTCCACTCCACGCAGCTTCGTCGCCGTGTACTCGGGCGATTACTACGAGCCGCTTCATCTCTGGTCGCGTGTGTTGCAGGCAGAGGGATGGGAGATTCCAAAGCCTTCCAGCGAGGCCTACAACGTGAGCTGGTGCGGATGGGGATACGAGTTCAACGTAACTCCGGCACAGATGCTGGGCGCAGTGCCAAAACTAAAAGAGCTGGGAATCAAGTGGGCGACGCTCGACGATCGCTGGTTTAATAATTACGGCGATTGGCAACCACGATCAGACACCTTCCCCGGCGATTCCATTAAGACCATGGTGGACGACTTCCATAAGCAGGGGATTCTGGCACAACTCTGGTGGTTGCCCTTAGGCGTCGAAGATGGACAAGGTAAGTGGGAGTCGCACAGATACGCTGTGTCCGACGTGGTCAAAGAACATCCAGACTGGCTGATTCTGAATAAAGATGGCAAGCACGCGCGCATGACCCGCAATCTGGCAACACTTTGTCCAGCCGTGCCAGAGGTACAAGCTTTTTATAAAAAGCTGACTGAGAAATTTATCGGCGAATGGGGATTTGACGGCTCCAAGTTAGACAATATCTACACCGTCGCTGCCTGTTACAACCCTGCCCATCACCATAAGACACCTCAAGACTCCGTGAACGCCATGTCCGAGGTTTACAAAACAATTTTTCAAACCACGCGCGCGATCAAACCCGAGAGCGTCACGCAAAGTTGTCCCTGCGGAACACCTCCGTCTCTGGCATGGTTGCCATACATGGACCAGGCAGTCACGGCAGATCCTGTGGGCGCTTTGCAAGTGAGACGGCGCCTGAAGATGTATAAGGCGCTGCTAGGGCCCGAGGCTGCGGTTTATGGAGACCACGTGGAGCTTTCCGCAATGACGAGAAAAGGCAAGGAATGGAGCGAGCATGGAGACGACTTTGCTTCCACCATCGGTACCGGAGGAGTGGTGGGAACGAAATTCGTCTGGCCAGATCCGGGCCCGAAGTTTAAAGCTGTGAATCTTACTCCGGAAAAAGATGCGCACTGGAAGAAATGGATCGCGCTTTATAACCAGAAAATGCTTTCTAAGGGAGAGTTTCTCAATCTTTACAGTGTGGGTTATGACTCGCCTGAGGGATACGCAATTGTGAAAGACGGCAAGATGTTTTACGCGTTTTTTACAGAGGAAGATAAAGGATGGAAAGGCGAAGTCGAATTACGTGGACTGAAGCCCGGTACTTATCACGTGAAAGATTATGCCAATTCTCAGGACTTGGGAACAGTGCAAGCGTCGCAGGGTCAGCCTCCGCGATTAAAAGCAGAGTTTAAACAGCATCTTCTTCTGGAGGTAAGCGCGCAGTAATTTCGCCTCATCCCAATATCCCGGCTTGTTGGCGAAAAAAGCTTTCGCGATGTTCACGGTCGCGGAAGGCCTCGATACCGCCCGGCCGCGTGGTTGAGAGGGCTCCGGCGGCATTTCCGCTGCGAAGGCAAGTGGTTAAATCTGCTCCCCGCACAAATTGGTTCAAAAATCCGGCATCAAAACTGTCACCCGCTCCCACTGCGTCCACTGCCTCCACCTGCAACGGCTCACTCACAAAAATCTCTGAGCCACGTTGCGCCATCGAGCCTTCACGACCAAGCTTGACAACTACGAGTGGAACCATTTCGGCGAGCCGAGCCGCAGCGAGCTTTACATCATGGGTGTTTGTGATGCGACAGGCTTCGCGCGAATTCGGAAGGAAGACGTCAACGTAGTGCAGTACCTCTCGCAGTCCGTCCTCCCAGCGATCAGTCGGATCATCATTAGTGTCGAGCGATATCGTCAGACCGGCGTCTTTGAATTCCCGGAACAGGGTGGTCACATGTGGTCGCAATTTTGTTTGTAAGTAATACGAAGAAAGGTGGAAGTGTTTTGAGTCCGCGAGGTAAGCAAGATCAAGATCACTTAGAGTAAATTCCGCCATCGTACCCAGATAAGTGAGTATGTTACGCCCAAGTGTTTTTGGCAGAATGACGGTTAATCCACTTGTAACGTTTCCGGGTACGCGCCGAACTCGCGACGCATCCACTCCACCCTCTGTTAAAAACTGAAGAGCAATACGGCCCAGTTCGTCGTCGCCGATGCGGGCTTGGAAACCCACGCGGCTGCCAAGCGCGGCGAGATTGTGTGCCACAATCGCTGAGGACCCCCCAAGCGTCAGCATCATGGGGTCCGCGAGTAGTTCGCGCTCCAGCGGCATTTCGTCCGGCAGCCCGTACAGGATTAAATCGAGATTCAGTTCTCCGGCAACCGTCACGTCAAACCGCGGCATATTTTAGACTTGCTCCCAAATCGAATAAATGCTGAATTCTTGTTCTCGAGTTCCGCTCGCTTATTACTTCGTCCTTAACTCGATGCAAGTTGCGCGGTTCACCCTAATCTGAGAGCGATCTAGTCCCAGGCGCTGTCGAGAAAGAAAATCTTTAAGTACTTGAGTTTCGCCTCGAGCCAAGCTGGCCTACTATTTCCAAGTCAGCGTTGCCACTGAATCCATCTTCAACGGGACCGCAGCCGTCATATCAGCGAGCCGCAGTTCAACCGTTCTTGCAGGCCCTGGGTTGGTAATTACCAGCACATGTTGACCATCCGGATTTTCAAAGGCGACGTGTTGCAGGTCTCCCAGCGAGGCTTGGGAATCAAAACGGCGAGCGCCTCGTCGCACCACGCGTGAGTAGTGGGCAAGACCCCAATATTCGCCGCTACGGGCAATCTCCTTCGTTTGCGAGTTGATGGTTACCACTCCACCGCAGGGAAATGGTCCAATGTTTGGACGCCCACGTTCATCGAGCGCCAGGTTCCACGCCGTAATTGAGCCGCACCAATTGCGAATCGCTTTGGTGAAGTTTGTGCTCCACTTGCACCAATCCGTTAGATATCCAGCATCGGTATAGTCTGGACCGCCCTCGGTCCAATGCATCTCGATATCCGGAAAAGCGGCGTGTACTTTGCTCATCATCTCGGGAGTGCCGTAGTAACCATGCCATGCGATCGCGCTGGCATACTTGCGAAATTCTTCGTCTTCAAGCATGTCAACGGCCCGTCCCCACAGGGTGTAGTTGTGGTCCAGGAACCAGATTTTGGTCGAAATCCCATTTTTCTGTAGTAGCGGGCCGAGATGGTCGCGGACAAACTTAATTTCATACTCCTGTGGCCAGATGCAAGCCGGCATCCTGCCGTCTTGATCGGTGTCCACTTCATTCTGCGAAGTTAAAGCCTGAATCGGCACGCCTTCAGCGGCATATGCGCGCAAAAACTTCAGGTAGTACTGCGCATAAACGGCGAAATAGTTGTTGCGCATAGCTCCGCCTAGCATGCTGCTGTTGAACTTCATCCAACCGGGCGGACTCCAAGGCGTAGAAAAAAGGAAGAGATCCGGACTAACTTTGCGAGCGAGGCGCAGCATAGGAAGGATATAGCTGCGGTCGTGCTCAATTGAAAATCGCTTCAGATCAGGGTCAGCTTCGCCATCGTCGTAGCTATAAAGCTTGGTCGAGTAATCGCTCGATCCCACGCAGACGCGTCCGATACTGAGGCCCATTTCTGATGGATGAAATAGCTCATGGAACAACTGATCACGCGCCGCCGGCGAAAGTTGGTTGAACATGTAGCAGGTGGCATCGGTAAAAGCACCTCCAAATCCTAAAATCTCCTGAAACTTTGTGCCGGGATTCAGCGTGATCTGATTACTCTCGGATGCGCGTTCGGACGCTTGTGGACCCGAATTCCAAGTTAGTTTAGGAGCAGGCTCGAAATGCGCGCCGCCCGCCGTGACCCACATCGAGATCTCACTGCTGACGTTTGAAGTATCACCTTGCAGCGCGCTCAATTTGGATGCCGCGCCGAATAACTGTTTCGGAGCGGCTGCTGTCGCAAGTCCCACAGCTGAAAGTCCCAGAAAGTTTCGTCGCGACGTTTTTCGGGGCATGCCCGTACCTCCCGCGCCCTGCGCCACAGCATAATAAATTAAAAGCCGCTGAGGTCAATCGAGCAGAGACAGACTCAGCCTCTGGCCCTGATTGTTAAAAGCACGGGAAGTACGGCTTTACGACTCCCGGAACCAGCGTATTAAAAATGCTTTTCTGCAATTGCGCATAGCTTCCATTCGCAAAGACGTAATGGATCCACTGCACAAGTCCGTACCGCTGAGTGACGTAATACTCCTCTTTGTCGCGACAATTCTGATAGTTTGCGTCGCAGTTGTAGCGGTAGCTGACAACTAGGGTCTTCAGATTGCCAGGCAAGTTACCACCGAGCGAGAGATAGTAAGGTCCCCAGACCTCGTTGATCGAAGTTTGCAAACCCAGCGTGACGGAGCAACTCTGCGAGCAGTTGGTATGCAGATCGTAGTTAGTGTTTGAAGCTCTGACCGTGGTGCCGGGAAAGCCTGCTGAAGCGCACCGCGCGGTGAGCGGCAAATTATTATTGTTGGTGAATTTTTTATAGCTGTCGGGGACATTCCAGGCCAATTCGGTAATCCACAAATAGACATTGCTGTTGTCATAAAGCTGAATGTCCCAAGGGTAGCCGAGTGCTCCTTTGATCCAAAAGAACTTGCCGGGCTGCATGACGGTGTAGAGCCTGTTCGAACTGCCTTCGAGGTGATAGGTAGCTCGCAGATCGGAGTCGAGGGTCATCCAATCCAGCATGTCGTAAGTTCCAGCCGGACAGTTGATTGTCGTTTCTGCGTTTGCGGGCGATGCATAACTAACGGCTGCAATCAATAATGCGATTTTAAGAATAAAGATAGCGGTCCAGGTGGCGGCATTGCGTGCGGCGAATTGACGGATCGATTTTCGTGAATGAATTGTCGTCAGCGGATTCGTAAGAAATCGTGGCATACTTCACCTTCATTTTTTGGGATTGGGGTTTGACACTCGACAGTGCGTCGAAGATTTTCTTAAATTACCACACTACGATGATCCGAATTGCGCAAAATCAAAGAAGAAGGTGCGGTTGGTCTTCAGTTTGCCAATACCTGCCGGGTTCCGCGAAACATGCTGCGTACCGCTCGCACAACCCAGCGAATAAGCACGACAAAAACCACGAGTAGAATGATTACGACCCCAGCTGCTCCATAGGGATGTTGCGTGGCGAACCATGTCAATGAGATGGCGGCGGCGTCTTCACCAAGACTGAGTCCGATATTCGAGAACGGTTCCGGAGAAGGAGTCACGGCCGCGCGCACGGCAATTTTGCCGCTGTGCGAAGCCAGTGCGATTGCCCCGCCAACTGCGGTGGCAAGCAGTTGTTTGCCGGGCGAGAGATGAGAAGTCGCTCCGTATGCCAGCAGCGCGGCAACTGGGATGCGCACAAATGTTTGGACGCTATTCCATATCAGATCGAAGGCGGGAATTTTGTCCACGAAGAATTCGATTACGAAAAGAAAGCCGCTGGCGGCAATGATCCACCAATTCGTAAGCAAGTGCAGCGACTCGGGAAGCGGCAGCATTCCCGCATGCGCCAGCAACCCCAGAGTGGCCACGGTCGCATAGACATTCAATCCAGCAGCGAAGCTGGTCGTGATCAACAAAGCGACAATCTCGTTGGCGGGAAAATTCATTGCGTGCCTGACGTCGCCCGAGCGTCTCTGCAAACTTTGCCATCTTTCATTACGAATCGAACATTCTCGAGAGCTTTGATGTTTTTGAGCGGATCGTCGTTGACCGCGATGATGTCTGCGTAAGCACCCGGTGCGATGACTCCAATCCTTCCTTCCATATCAAGCATCCCGGCCGCTCGCGAGGTTGCGCTCTCGATAGCATCGGCAGGTGACATGCCGAACTCCACCATGCGCGAAAATTCTTGCGCGATTGACTCCGTCCACGGGATGCCGCCCATGTCCGTGCCGAAGACTATTTTCACTCCTGCTTTCAAAGCCTTTTTGAACGACTGTTCGTGCACGGACGCACGCAAGCGATCGCGTTTTCCATCGGAAGTTTCAGCGGGCGCCCATTCGATGTAATACACGCTGAGAGTAGGCACGTACCATGTCCCTTGCTTCAGCATTTGAGAAATATCCGCGTCATTGAGATCAAGACCATGTTCGATGGAATCGCATCCACCGTCGAGTGCGCGGCGCAAGCCGATGCCACTGTAGGCATGGCATGCGACCTTTTTTCCCCATCCGTGGGCCTCGTCCACGATCGCCCGTAGTTCTTCCAGTGTGAGCGTGGGTTGAGAAACCAGTTCGCCGTTTTTACCAACCCACGAGCGATGCGTCATGTAGACCTTGATCCAATCTGCGCCGTGGTCGAGCTGTTCGCGCGCGGCTTTTCGGGCCTCGACCGGGCCATCAATGATCTGCGCGCCTTTGGGCATCTCCAACTCAGGAGCATATCCCTCCAGCGGATAACCGCCCGTCGTGGAAATGGCGCGAGTAGAAACGAAGAGGCGCGGGCCGGGGATATACCCTGCTTCGATGGCCTGTTTAATGCCCACATCGCCGTAGCCTGCCCCTTCGGTTTCAACGTCGCGCAAGGTTGTGAACCCTTGATCGAGCGCTCGCTTGGCGGCCACTGTGGCGCGGGCCGCGCGCATTGCTAGCGGCGCGGTCAGAATGTTGGCGTCGTATCCGCCTTTGGCCGGATCTTCTCCCTGCAAAAAAATGTGTGTGTGGGAATCAATCAGGCCGGGAAGAAGGGTGGACTTGGAAAGATCAATCACGGCGGCTCCGTCTGGAACCCTCGCAGCTGCCGCGTCGGAAATACTGTCAATCCGGTTGCCTCTGATAACGATGATCTGATCGTGCTTTACGGCTTTGGTTTTGCCGTCTATTACCGATCCTGCGCGAATCACCGTTAAGTTTGCACTGTTCGAATCCAGCTGCTGGGCGGCAAAGGCTGCGACTGGAATGAAGATCAGAATCCAGAAAAGTTTGTTCACGAAGGGTCCCTCTCCGGTGCAAGTTATTTGTCGGCACAGGATACTACTTTTGCCGATCATCTTCTGGGATGTATTTAGCGAGTGGATTTCAAGCGATTTTAGAATCGGAGAGGATGATATCTACTAAGAAAAATGAGGGCGATGTGATCCAATCACCGCCCTCTATCCAACACGAGCTACTTTTTCAGGCTGGCGAGATCAATCACAAAGCGGTAGCGAACGTCACCTTTGACCGTGCGCTCGTACGCTTCATTGATTTGCTGAATGGGAATGACTTCCACGTCGGAGACGATATTGTGCTTTGCGCAAAAATCCAGCATCTCCTGCGTCTCGCGAATGCCTCCGATCATGGATCCCGCGAGGCGGCGGCGAGCAGAGATCAGCGGGCCTGCGGACAGTGGCGTAGGATCCGGCAATCCCACCAGCACCATGGTGCCGTCGCGACGTAACAAGTTAAGGTAAGCGTTGTAATCGTGAGGCGCTGATACTGTATCGAGAATGAAATCAAACCGTCCCGCATTTTTCTCGAAAACCGAGGCATCTTCGGTCACGACGTAATCGTCCGCGCCCAGTCGCTTGGCGTCATTGCGCTTGGCTGCAGAGCGGCTGAGGACAGTGACATGGGCTCCGAAAGCTTTGGCTAACTTCACTCCCATGTGACCTAGCCCACCGAGACCGACAACCGCGACCTTGTCCCCTGCTTTCACGCCGAAGTGTTTCAGCGGCGAATAAGTCGTGATTCCGGCGCACAAAAGTGGAGCAGCGCCTTCGAGGGGAAGTCCTTTGGGAATTCGTAGCACGTAATTTTCGTCCACGGTGATGCGCGTCGAGTAGCCGCCGTAAGTCGGAGTCTTGCCATCGCGCTCGTAGCCGTTGTAAGTCGGAGCCATGCCGAGCTCGCAATATTGCTCATCGCCGGCCTTGCATGCATTGCATTTACGACATGAGTCAACGAAGCAACCGACCCCGACGGTGTCGCCGATTCGCCACTTCGTTACCTTGTCGCCGGTTTCAGTTATAGTTCCGACAATTTCGTGGCCCGGCACCATGGGGTAAATCGAGTTTGCCCACTCATTGCGTGCCTGATGAATGTCAGAATGGCAGACTCCGCAGAAAAGAATGTTAATCAGAACATCGTTTGGTCCTGGTGCGCGACGCTGGATCGTAAATGGCGCGATTGGAGCGGTGGCGGAAGCCGCTGCGTAGGCGGGGACCTCTTTCACATTTTCAGTGATCACACTTCTATTTCGGCTCTCAGACAAGGTAGTACTCATGGAAACTCCTTCAATGTCGGTAGGATAAAGATCTTTACAGTTCTATTCACTTCTTGGATGACCCTGCAGGCATATTCGTTGCGAAAATCGCAATGGTGTTTGTGTAACGCCACTTGGCCCTGTCTCGTTGACTACAACTTGTTTTCAGTAAGCTGATCCACGCGCCTCACCTCGGGGAAGGAGAAAGCCCAAGTTACTATCACGATGAGCGTTCCGATGCCGCCAATGACGACGGCTGGGACTGTTCCGAACCAGTGCGCGGTCAGGCCGGATTCGAATTCACCCAACTCGTTCGATACTCCGATGAACAGCATATCCACGGCGTTGACGCGTCCGCGCATCTCGTCGGGAGTGGCAACCTGCACGAGAGTCGCGCGAATGATAACGCTCACCATGTCACAGGCACCGACCAGAAATAATGCGATCAGCGAGAGGGTGAAACTTCGCGAAAGTCCGAACAGGATGGTGAAGACTCCGAATCCCGCTACGCACCACATCATTTTCATTCCAGCGTGACGTCGAATTGGACGGTGGGCCATGGCTACGGCAACGATGCCAGCACCCACACCCGGGGCGCTACGAAGTAATCCGAGCCCCCACGGACCGCAGTGCAGAATTTCGCGCGCGAAGATAGGAAGAAGGGCAACAGCGCCGCCCAATAACACGGCAAACATATCCAACGAAATTGCTCCAAGGATCAGTTTCCTTTTCCAGATGTAGTGGAGCCCCACCAGGGATTTCTTGAAGCTAACCGGCTCTTTTGCGCGCGCGATTGTTCGTGGCGTTATTCGGATCGTCCAGACCACGGCCAGCACTGCGGAAACGAGTGCAAAAGAGTAGACGATCTGCGGACCACGCAGCCATGCATACAAGACGCCTCCGACCGCCGGACCCGCAATGCCAGCAATTTGAAATGTGATGGAATTCCAGGCAACCGCACTGGCGAAGTGTTCCTGCGGCACTAATTGCGGTAGAAGGGCGCGGCTCGCGGGCCAGTTCAGTGCACGGATGGAACCGAGCAAGACTAAAACCAGATATATGAGGTGGACGGAGCGTCCGGCTTTCCAACTGATGACTAAAAGCAGAAGCGAGCAGAGCGCAAAGCCTACATAGCACCAGGTCAACAGCTTGCGCCGGTCGAATATATCGGCCGCATGGCCCGCGAAAAGAAACAATACAAACCCAGGTAAAAACTGTGCCAGTCCTACGTATCCCAAGTCGATAGGACGTTTAGTAATCTCGTAAACCTGCCACGCGACGGCAACAGATTCCATCTCAAGCGATAGCACGATGAAGAGCCGGGCCAACTCGTAAAAAACGAAGTCCGGATAGGCGAACGCCGCCCGACCGTCGGGCAGTCGCTTCTGCTGGGCAAGCATGCATTAATACTTTGACATAGATTTATTGGCGGGCGGCGTTTTGAGGTTTGTGATCGAGATCTATTTCCGCTTCGCGTCACTGGCTGTTTTCAATTTCCACGCGATTTGCCGCAGGATTCCTAGCCAGACTACGGTGTCGCTGGAGGGCAAATTCATCCGACGAATTAGCCGGCGCATTCTTTCTTCTACGTCAGCAATCGGTCTCCGGTTTAGGTACCCGCTTGCCCGCATTACGTTCAGAAGAGTTGAAGTAATCCGCTCCAGTTCGCCTGCGGTGGCAAGCTTCAACTTCTCCGGAGCTCGAGCAGATTTCGCGTCGCGCACCAGTTCATAAAGGCAAACCGCGACCGCTTGCCCCAGGTTCATGGAAATGTTTTGTTCGTGGGTGGGAATTCGCATCAGCCAGTCGCAGTGGCTGAGGTCCTTGTTGGAGAGGCCAAATTTTTCCGATCCGAATAGAAGCGCGACGCGGCCGGCCGCGAGCCTTTTGCGAATCAGGCGTCCGCCATTTTCCAGCTGTCGTACCGGATGCTGGACATCGCGATGTCTAACCGCTGTGGTCCCTACGACGAGTGTGCAGTCGGCGACTGCCTCGGCTACACTCGTGTACTCCACAGCGTTCTGCAGTAAATCTGCGGCTCCAACAGCGGAGCGTGCTTCGCGGAATCCAATATTATAGGCGTTAACAACCCCGAGGTGCTCGAAACCAAAGTTCGTCATGGCTCTAGCGGCGGCCCCTATGTTGAGGGGATTGCGGGCCGCCACCAGAACCACGCGGAGGCGATCGAACTCGGCTGGATATAACAAGACTGGCTATTCTAAGACATGCGTGCAATTCGAGCTGCCGGGCGTAACTTCGTCTCCACCTGACTCATCGTATAGTTATGTAGTTATGGTTAAACGCAATTCGGTGATAGGCGATCATTGGCTCCGATGTTAATTCTCAACAATTCGATGCCCTTCGGAAACATGGCTGCGTTTGCCTTTCTCGGTGGCCTCATTCTCAACCTCATGCCGTGTGTCTTTCCGGTCCTCTCGCTAAAAGCTCTAGGGTTGATGAACGGCCATAGGGATCGCCGCGAATTTCGGCGTCATGGACTCGCCTATGGGCTTGGTGTGTTGGTGTGCTTTTGGATTTTGCTCGGATTGCTTCTTCTGTTGCGCCGTGCCGGACAGCAGGTTGGATGGGGATTTCAATTACAGTCTCCCTCATTTATCGCGGTCCTGGCTGCGTTACTCTTCCTGATGGGATTGAGTCTCGCCGGACTATTCGAGATCGGGATGTCGTGGATGGGGCTGGGAAGCTCATTGGCCTCGCGCTCCGGATACAGCGGGTCGTTCTTTACCGGAGTATTAGCAACGGTCGTAGCGACTCCATGCACAGCACCTTTTATGGGCACTGCAATTGGATTCGCACTAGCGCAATCCATCATAGTGGCCTTCGCGGCGTTCACTGCGCTGGCAATCGGGTTAGCGTTGCCGTACGTTCTGCTCTCATGGTTTCCGCAATGGGCGCACTTTCTACCGAAACCCGGCCCATGGATGGAAACCTTCAAGCAAGCGATGGCGTTTCCAATGTTTGCGGCAGTCATCTGGTTGATCTGGGTTTTTGGTAAGCAGGTCGGAGTTGATGCTGTCGCCCGACTGCTTATCGGATTACTCATCATCGGGATCGGGGCATGGTTGCTGGGACGCGTTCGCCACACGACAATTGCTGCCGCCCTCGCCATTCTCTTGTTTGCACTTGGTCTTTGGATTCCGTTAAGCAGTGCGCGAGGCGATGATGGGGTGCGCGCCGCGAATTCGGGGGCGACAAGTACCTCCACGGCAAGCGGAGAGATTCAATGGGAGGCGTTCAGTCCTGAGCGTGTTGAGCAATATCGCTCGCAGGGACGTCCAGTATTTGTGGATTTCACTGCCGCATGGTGTCTCGCTTGTCAGGTCAACGAGCGCGCCGTATTCGGGTCGTCAGATGTTCGCAGGATACTCCGCAGCAAAGACGTGGTGCTGTTGAAGGCGGATTGGACTTCTCAAGATCCGGTGATCACAAAAACCCTTGCATCTTTTGGGAGAACCGGCGTTCCGTTCTATCTGTTGTACGGGAAAAATCCTAACGATCCGCCTGCGCAGCTGCCAGAAGTGCTCACGCCCGGCATCTTTCTCGATGCTTTGAATCGGCTGTAACCAATCACGCAAAAAAGCACGCGATTTAGCGAAACTCGCAATTACAAGCAGGAACCCTGAGGAGAATTATTTTTGCGGGTTCGTCCTCGATCCAGCGCTCGCGTCAATTAATTTTTGCACCGCAGGGGCAATCATAATCAGAAGTTGCGCCTGGGGCTTCGCGGCCTGTTGGATCAATGCGGTTTGTTCCGTCCGAAAACTATCTGGTGCGGTTTCCCCGCGGTCAATGTAGTCCATTGCCTGAATGCCGGCACCGGCGATCGTAGAGAGATTCTGCGAAAGCGGGGCGACCTCTTTTATGAAAGGAGATTGAGATTCTAGAGGTTGAAGCCTGGCTTGATTGTCTCGCCAGAGCATAAGCCACTGGCGTATTTGCTGGTTCGTTTCTTCGGGAGTTCCCTGACCTGACTTTAGTGAATTCACCAGTTCGGAGAAATGTCGCGCGGTTGAGCTCTCCGGACGAGCGGCATCCACTACGCGATTCAGCGGCATTAGCGCGGTAGGCTCGACTGTAGCGGTTTCTTCGCGCGTGTAACCTTTGACGGGCTCGACGACATCGGTCAGAACGCCCAGCGCTCCGATATCCTCGGTTCCTGCAATGCGTCGCAGCATCGGATCGTAACTCGAATTGTGCGTGAGTCCGAGCTCCTCCAGCCATCTGCTGATCCCTTCCAAACGAGAGTACATGGAATCTGTGTCGCGGACTTCTTCAGAAGACCAAAGCCGCTCAGCGATGGCGGCCGCCCGGGGCCATATCCGGGAGTCCATATTTTCCGGCGAAACATATTCTGTCCACATGCAGGCTTCACCGCCGAGAATCCGTTCCTTTTCTTGATCGTTTAGAGCGGTCAGGGTCGAAATTGCTGAGCCCGGATTAGCCGGGTCAGATTTTTGCGGGGCTGCCGACAGCGGATCCACCGCGTAATGTTGCGCTGCAGGTTGCATTAAATCCAGATAAAAGCCTGCGGACAATAAACCTCGATATCCTTGCTTGGCAGCCTGACCCAGCGACTCTTGTCCCCGCCAGGATTGAATCACGATGCTCTTCGGTAAATCTGGCCGCAGAATTTCATCCCACCCCAGCATGGTCTTGCCATGCTTACTCACGATTTTTTGTATCTTCTCGTTGAAATAAGCCTGTAAGTCCTGGTTACTTTTCAGCTGACGGGAACGCATGAATTCCTGGATCTTCGGATTCGCGTCCCACTGCTTGCCGTTTACTTCGTCTCCGCCAATGTGAAAGAACTGATCGGGAAAAAGTTTCGCCATCTCCCCGATAACTTCGTCGAGAAATTTATAGGTGTGTTCCTGCGTGGGATCCACAGCCGGGTCGAAGACGCCCCACTTGCGCTCAATCTGGTAGGGGCCTGGGGCGCTGGCAAGTTCGGGATATCCGACAAACCAGGCGGTAGTATGCCCGGGCATATCGAATTCCGGAATCACGCGAATTCCACGATCGCGCGCATAGGTGATGACGTCGCGCACCTCCGCTTGCGTGTAGTAGAGGCCGTCCGAACCCAATTCGTGAAGCTTTGGAAACTTCTTGCTCTCGATGCGGAATCCCTGGTTTTCCGAAAGATGCCAGTGGAAAACGTTCAACTTCACGGCTGCCATTCCATCGAGATTGCGTTTGATGACATCCAAAGGAATGAAATGTCGTCCGGAATCAATCATCAGTCCGCGCCAAGGGAAGCGGGGTTTGTCTTCAATCGCGACGACTGGCACGGCAAAGCCGGTGGAAGTTACGGTGACAAGTTGCAGAAATGTTTGCAGGCCATGGAAAATCCCGAGCGGATTTGGCGCCTTCAGCGTCGCACCCGATGCGGTTACTTCAAGCGAGTAGGATTCATCCTCTCCAAGTTCCTGAATTTCTTTGTTTGCTCGATCGCAGTGGATAATGAGGCTGGCCGGGGCATCTGTTACCACCTTCATGTCAAGCGGAAGCATTCCGGTCTGACGTCGAAGATCGTCTAGATATCTATTTACTCCGCGCACAAGGCGAGCGTCAGTGTAGCCTTTGATCGCCACCGAGAATGACTGATCTATCGCGAGCCTTCCGGTCCCAAGACGCACACTCCGTGGCATCGGCATGAGATTCAACCGTGGCCGCTCTTGAGAATGGGACAAAGAAGTAGACATGGATACGAAGAACAGAGCGATTGACGCTACAAGAAGCAGACGCATAAGTGTGGATATTACCTGCTCAAATTTTCCTGCGGATGGGCAGCATAGCGGAATGATTAGCGGCGTGCAATCTTAGAATGGTTGGATGGCAAAGCCGGGTATCTGAGGTGAAAGAGCTACCCCTGTGCGGCCATTTGATAACACTTATTCAGATTTACGTCCCAGATGCACTGTTCAGTGGGCATCATCTCTATCCCGATTTCTCCTTCACGTTCGCTGGCGGAGCGTCCAACCCAAACTATGCGAAATTCTGCTTTCACATTCTCCATCTGTACTTCGATAATTTCGCCTGGGCGCATCTGCCGCCTAATGCCCTGAATCACGGCTCCGCTGGAGCTGATATTTCTGGCGGTTGCCATGAGGATAAAAGGCAGGGAATGCGCGTCCAACCCCCAGACCCTAACCGGCAGATGTGTTTCAACTCGTGGAGAACGGCGGCGGTCCATGTGAATCCTTGCTTGGAATCTCAGATTTGATTGGTGAACTTTTACGATGCTACGAGAGTCGCGCGACGAATGAAACTTACGCCCGTTACTCGGCGAAGGTGCCTAGGGTCACCGCTGGAGATACTCATAAACCATTTTGTTAGCAGGGGTTATCAATCGAAATCAGGCATCGAACAGGCTCCGGGGCCGCGAGGATCGCCGCAGCTACCGCAACCGCCCGAGGAAGGAGCGGGGGACGAAGACGCCTTTGCAGAAACCGCAAATACCGAGAGCAGAGGCGAAAGTTGCGTCCCGTGACACTTCGGGCATTCCGCTTTTTCACTCCCATAAACTAGGGCTTCAAATTGATGCTCGCATCGCTTGCAGGCGTACTCAAAAATAGGCATCGGACTCCTTCTGGAAACGGCACGGGCCGTTACAACCATTTAAAATCAGATGTGGCCCCTTCGCAAACGGTAACTTCGGAGACTGAAATAAAAGATAACGGCTTTTTGCCACGCCGGAGGCTACGCGGTGGGCATCTTCAAACCCTTGCCAGTTTCTTCCTATCGCGAAATATAGTCGTACCGCCATCCGAAGAGCGCCTTATTGAGGTCGAGCCTGGCATTCGAGTGCTCTGCCACTGCCATTGGCAGCCTGAGCGCCAGAATGGATTAACCGTGATTGTGTTGCACGGACTCGAAGGATCCAGTGAATCGAACTACATGCTCGCGATTGCTGCCAAGGGTGTAGCGGCCGGAATGAATGTAGTTCGAATGAATCAGCGCAACTGCGGAGGCACCGAAAATCTCGCGCCCACTTTGTATCACTCCGGTCTGTCGCGAGATGTAGCAGCGGTCGCGCAAAATCTTCTAAGTCAGGATCGCATCAAGAATCTGGCTTTAGTCGGATTTTCCATGGGCGGCAATATTGTCCTGAAACTCGCTGGGGAGTGGGAAAATCGAGGCCCACGTGAATTTCGAACCGTAGTGGCGGTTTGTCCGGCGATGGACCTTGCGGCCTCCTCCGACGCGCTTAACATGCGCAGAAACCGTCTTTATCAGTATTACTTTATGTGGAAACTTCGCCGCCGTCTGCGTGCTAAGGCGCGGTTGTTTCCCGGGGTTTACGATGTGACAAGATTGCGGGGAGTTTCCACTCTGCGCGAGTTCGACGACAGGATCACGGCGTACTATTGCGGATTCGATGGAGCGGTTGATTATTACGCCCGAGCGGCCGCAGCTAACGTTGTGGATCGGATCGCAGTGCCAGCTTACATACTGCATGCCGCCAATGACCCATTCATTCGCATCTTGCCCAAAACCCGGGAAAAGATTCTCTCTAATCCGAATATCACGTTCGTTGAGACGGAGGACGGTGGCCACTGTTCTTTCGTCGGAGAAGTTGACGGCTACGATGGTTATTGGGCGGAACGCCAGGTTCTGGATTTCCTGAAGAAATTCCAGAGCGCTTAACACCAACAGAGTATGTCGTCAGATTCGCAACGACCACGGGGCTTACGCGTCCTATACAATCGCTCACGCGTGAAACATAACCTTCAACTGCGCCTCGCACTGCCGGTTGTCATACTGCTAGCTGCGTTCGCACTTCACGCAGAGCCAATTTCGCAGTTGCGTCCCACCAACTATATAAATGACTTCGCCGGTGTCCTCAACCCAGACACGGTTGCTCAGCTCAACAATCTGTGCCAGCAGGTGGATGGAAAAGCGCATGCTCAGATTGCAGTGGCCACGATCAAATCGCTTGATGGCGCTGACATTGATAGCTATGCCGTGGAGCTATTCAAAAAGTGGGGAATTGGCAGCAAGTCCACGAACCGTGGCGTATTGATACTGCTGGCCACACAAGACCGCCGATATCGCACGGAAGTGGGTTACGGCCTCGAGCCGATTTTGCCCGACGGCAAGGTAGGAGGATTCGGTCGAGAAGCCGTTCCGCTGCTGAAGAATAGTGATTATAACGGCGCGATTGCGCTGATGGTCTCCCGAGTTGCTGATGTCATAGCGAAAGATGCGGGAGTGGAGTTGACGGGGGCTCGTCCTGAAATTCAGGAACAGCCGCAACCAGGGCCGTCGTTGGCCAGGATTATTGTCTATATAATTATCGCCCTCGTCGTATTGTTGACTCCGCTGCGAAGATTGCTGTTCTGGGGATTGCTGTTCGGTGGCGGTGGAGGCAGCTATCGCGGCGGGGGTGGTTTCGGTGGAGGGGGCTTTGGTGGGGGTGGGCGCGGCGGCTTTGGGGGATTTGGCGGGGGTAGTTCTGGCGGAGGCGGCGCGAGCGGAAGTTGGTAGCCAGCGAGGCAGTCATGGTTCCTGAAAAACAAATTGACGAGTTTGTGAGCCGCATCCGGCAGAGCGCCGGAGAGAATCTGGAGAGCGTAATTCTGTTTGGATCGGCAGCCACGGGCGAGTTTCATCCCGATTTTTCCAATGTCAATCTGCTTTGCATCCTGCGTGAAACCTCGTTCGCCAAACTTACGGCTCTTTCGTCCGACGTTGAATGGTGGGACAAGCGCAAACACCGCGCGCCTCTCATGATGACTCGGGAAGAACTGGAGCGGTCGGCCGATGTTTTTTCCATCGAATTTCTGGATATGCAACAGCGCCATCGGGTGCTCTTTGGGGACGACGTCCTGGGCGGTTTGAAGATACCCATGCAGTTGCACCGCGCTCAGGTGGAATACGAACTACGGGAAAAACTGATTTTATTGCGGCAAAATCTTCTGTTGGTCTCAAACAACAAGAAGTTCCTGTGGGATCTCCTTCTGCGCTCGGTTTCGGCATTTGCTACTTTATTTCGCCATGCGCTGATAGCCTTGGGACATGCCGCGCCAAGTTCGAAGCGCGAAGCCATTGAGAAGTTGGCGCTGCAAATAAAATTTGATCCGTCTGCTTTTTCGCAATTGCTGGATATTCGCGAGCACAAAGTGGAGCAAGCGAAATTGGACGAAAAGGATGTCGCCAACCGCTACCTGGAAGCGATTCAGAAAGTAACCGCCGCCGTGGATGCGATGCTGGATGCTCCAGCGCGCTGATCGCGGGGCAGGTTCGAGGAGAAAAACATGAGCAAGGGTTTGATAGCAGTCATCGTCATCGTGGTAATCGCACTGCTCGTTTTTGGGCAATATGTGGGTGTCCGCAACACCCTGGTAAGCAAAAATGAGAGTGTCAAGTCAGCTTGGTCGCAAGTGGACATCGTGCTGCAACGCCGCGCGGATTTGATTCCCAACCTGGTAGAAACAGTGAAGGGCATCGCCAAACAGGAACAGACGGTCTTCGGAGACATCGCAAAAGCGCGTTCCGCTTTGCTCAACGCCGGTTCGCCAAGCGAGAAAATAGCGGCCAACCAGCAACTCGATGGCGCTTTGGGCCGCTTGCTGGTAATTGTTGAAAATTATCCTCAGCTTAAATCGAACGAAAATTTTCTGCGGCTGCAGGATGAACTAGCAGGCACGGAGAACCGCATAGCGGTTGAGCGCAAGCGGTACAACGATACGCTTCAGGATTACAACACCTACGTGAAGACTTTCCCCAATAATATCTATGCGGGCTGGGCGGGATTTAAGCCCAACGACGCCTACTTTGCGGCATCCGAGGGATCGCGCACTGTGCCTAAGGTGAATTTTTCTCCCGACGCAGCGCCGCAATCCTCTCCTCAACCCGCGCCTGCGAGGTAGTGTGGATGTAGATTTTGCAGTCGAACTTGGAGAAGATGACGACACGCTGGATTTTCCCTGGGCCGTCGCAGATGGCGGCCCGCGCTACTTTGACTTAAGAAGCCATCCGGAATTCCTATCCGAAATAGCAGAAGCCAGGACCTTGGAAAGCTTGCGGGACTTTCTCCGCGCCATCAATTCTCGTCCTAGTATTCTGGAAACGGCCAAGTGCGATGCGTGGTCCACGACCGACATTAATCCGCAGGACGAAATCTTTGATCTGCCAATTAAATTCGGCTCCTATGTGGATTTATTGTTTTCGGAGCATGAGCCCCGCTTTTCCTTCTCGAAACACGAGCAGTTGGCACAACATCTCACACAGCTGCTGAAACGCGCTCCGGAAATGCCCGCGTCCGCAGAATTCCTGATCCGACGCTGCTACTACCATTCCGAGACCGATATCACTGAAGGTTTCTACTTCACGTTCTATTTATTTGGGTTCGGCGATGAATTAGCGCAGGCACAAATGCGATGGGAGGTAGGCGTGCGGCTGGTGCAGAATGCGATTCTGCAACTCTCAAGATAATGATTTTTGAAAGGAAACGGTTTTCGCCCTGGTGCGTGCAATGGACAGCATCAGCATGGTGCTTGTGATGATCAATAGTCCAATGGAGGCCGTTTGAATGTCCGCGGCCCGCTTCGTCAGAATTGAATATCGTCCGTAAACAAATTGCAGATGCACCCAGTAAACCAGCAGCGAGGTTTGCCCGAGTTGAGTCAGTGGGCTGAATTTCCATTGGCCCAAACCCCATCGGCACCAGAAGAATGCTCCCGCGAGAATCACCAGCAGCAACCCCAAGCGAATTAAGAAGAAGTTGGGACTGGTGTGCCAGAAGTCGTCCGCGGCGTAAAGATGCACGGAGTTCGCATCCATCCAGCGTGCAAGGTAAATCACAGCAACACCGCAAGTACCGGAAAGCGCAGAAAAAGCTGAACTTCTGTTGCTCGCCCATTTGCTCAGCAGCATCACTCCGAATGCGAGACCAGTGAACGCGAATGCGCTCCAAGGGAAAATCGGGAAAAGCCAGGATTGCGGCTGACCAAAAGTATGCACTCCGTTGATGTAAGACTCGATAAACCACGGAAGCCATCGAGGGCGCCAACTCGTCCAAAGCATCGGAGTAACCATCGCGATCACCACAGCAACCGTCATCGCACCCGCCGCAAGCGAAAAACGCAGGCGAGCAGAATCGGCCAGCGAAAGGACTAGCCAACAGAGTAGGCCCATCAGCATCATGGAAAGTCCGATGATGTTAAGAACGTCCACTCTGAGAAGGTCGGTCCACGGAGCCCATCCCCACGCAATTATGTATTCCTGGAGCCGAAAGAGCAGTCCGAATCCAAACACCTGCGCTCCCCGATAGATCAGAGTCCGCGCGATCGCAGCGGGCGCAATTTCCTTTTGCACCAACTTGGAGAACACGAATGCGGAAGATACGCCGGCAAGAAATAAAAACATCGGGGCAGGCAGCGTGCCACCTAGCTGCGACCGCGTAAAAAAAGTACTTTTCCGCGCTTCAGCACTTAACCACGAATCGTAGCAGTGGGTCTGAAACATCAAAATGCATGCTAGCCCTCGCATCCAGTCAATGAAGGCGAGGCGAGATCGATTGGGGATTGGCATAGCATGGCTCCGGGAGCGAAGCAACGCGGAAGTATACGGCAGAATTGCCGGTGATCGTTGGGCTACTACGACAGAAGAGAAATGTCTGCAAAATAAAACCGGCGGCATGTGCCGCCGGTCTGTTGACGAGTTTATGTGTCTAGTGAAAGCAACTACTGCGGTGGTGCGGATGTTGGAGCAGACGCAGGTCTCTGATCTTCGCCCGTCGGAGGATTCGTGGACAGTGCGTGAGCGCCTCCGATTGATTCGCCGGAAACGATAAGTTCCACGCGTCGATTCTGCCGGCGTCCCGCAGCCGTGTCATTGGAAGTAACTGGCTGGCTGGGGCCGAATCCCTGCGTATTCATGGACGATTGCACGACGCCTTGCTGGCCAAGATATGTTCGCACTGACTCGGCCCGTTGCTCGGACAATTTCTGATTGAACGCCAAAGTCCCGGTGTTATCGGTGTGGCCATCAATTTCGACACGGATGTCCGGATAAGCAAGCAAAATTCCCGCGACTTTAGCTAACCTTTCGCGTGCGACGGGCTTCAGATCGGCTTTGCCGGTGTCGAAAAGAACGTCAGGCATGCTGACAATTAGTCCACGCGCACTGTCCTTCGTTTGCAAAACCTGGTTCAGTTGTTGGAGCAATCGCGCCCGCATCTGGATTTTCTCGTTCTCAGATTGCTGCCGCGCCTGGTCTGCCTGTTGCCGCGCCAGTTCGGCTTGTTGCGCCTGCTGGTTGGCTTGCTGGGTGGCGAGTTCCGCCTGCTGGCGAGCCTGATCGGCTGCAACTCTTGCCTGTTCCGCGGCTTGTTGCTGCGCCTCTGCCTGCTGGCGTTGTTGGGCTTCGGTTTGGGCACGCGATTGAGCTTCTTCAGCTTGCGCCTTCGATTGTTCCGCGGCTTTGCGCTGTTCCTCAGCCTGACGGCGCTGTTCTTCAGCTTGTGCCTGGGCGTCCGATGTTCGTTGCGCGGCCGCCTGCCGCTCCTGGTCAGCCGTTTCTTCCTGCTGGCGCTTGAGCGACATCACGCGAGCTTCTTCCGCAGTCTGGGAGGCAGCGCGTGCAACGGTGCCGATCGGGCCTACACCCTGTTTGCGGCGGAAATAGTCCTCCGCCCGGTCAAGTAATTTCTGAGCTCGGTCGTAGGTTGAACTGGCATAGTGGTCAGCTTTTGAATCCTTTGCCACCCGCATTGCGTTTCGCGCTTCCAAGAGATCCAAGGGTATTTTGTTGTTTACCCCGTAGATGGGATCAGGAATCGGGGCAACTTGGGCAGAGTACAAATCGTGCGGAAGCATTTCAAAATTAACATTGACGGGCTCGATTCCTCCGAGCGTGTCTTTGCGGACCTCATTCTGCGCGACGACTAAATCACTCGGCTGCGTCACTGCAAAATAGGGCTCCGCAGTGACGATGAGCGCAAAGGCCTGGACCTCCGCCGTGACGTGCAAAGATGCCTTACCATCTTTCTCAATCAGTTCGCCCAGGTTGTCAGGACGCCCTTCGGGAGTTATCGCCCAAAGCACATAGGAGAGATATGCCAGGCCGAAACTATTCGCAGGACGCAAGTTTTTCACGTTGGCGTCCACTTCGACGCGCCCTGATTTGCTTTCCACTTTGGCCTCGCCCGTGACAGCGGGCATAAGGTCGGTGCCCTTCAGATCTACTCTCGTAGCTCCGCGGCGCCGGTAATCCACCGCCTGGGTACTGCGAGAAACTACCTTCATGTGGTAGCCGCTGGTCTGGTCGCCGGATACTCCTTGCCATGCGAACGCAGACAACGTAAATGCCGTGAAAATCAGAGCCGTTGCGAAAGCACGCCTTTTAGAATCCATCACTGAAAATTACCTCATGCCATTTTAGGCTTTTCTTTTTTAACCTGACCTCAACTAACTTCACCGAAGCGGGGAAAAGAAACTCGCGTTGTACCGTTTTAGACCTTAATCTCTTCAGAGAAATTAAAGATAATGTTCATCCAAATTGAAAAGCGATCAGTGGTTTACCGTAGGTATCGGAATAATTAACCGCATTGCGTGGAGGAATTAAGGATACTCGCTTTTAACACACTCTGCGGCGCAGAGGTGTCACGAAGGCTGTCTGAGGCGGGCGAATCCGGTAAAAACACGCTTTCCAGCCCGACGAAATTCCCCGAACGAAACCTCTAGAAGGATTTCTGACCCATTTTTGTGCAGGCCAGGCAAGTGAACCCCATTCCAGTCCACATGGCGCTTGCCGGTCGCAATATAACGGGCAAATCCCTGCTCGTGTACTCGCCTGAGGTACTCCGGCATGACAATGGTCAGCTTTGCACCAATCAACTCTTGCGGATCATAACCGAAGATTTTTTGCACGCCCGCGTTGGCAAAGACGACGTTGCTTTGCTCGTCAATGGTGAATATGGCCAGCGAGGCGGCTTCCGCCACCAGTAACAATTCTGCTTTGGCCGCCTCCAGCGCCTCTCCCGCCGATAGTCTTTCCAAAAAGACTCCAATTTGTCCACCCAGCGCCACCAGAAATTCCTGGACGCTGGGCGCGACTTCTTGTACTTCATGAGAAAAGAATTCGATCACTCCATACATTGTCTTGCCAACGTGAACAGGGAAGGCCATCCCGGAGCGCAGATTCTCGCTTTCAGCCACCCACGCACGGGGAAAATTCTCGGCTTTGCATACGTCCGGTATGTAAATAAACTCGCGCTTCAGCCACACGCTGCCGGGCAAGCCTTCTCCAATGCTGAACTTCCGCGCTCGTGTAACAGTCCCAAAATTTATCGCTGGACCAGGTTGAGAGTAGAACTCGGCGCATTCCAAGGCCATCTGAAGCTCGTTTATGATCCAGAAAGCGCCAACATTCCATCCCAGGCGGTCGGTCAGAAGGCGCAAGGTCGAGGCAACGGGAGAAACGCCCGGAGTACCGGCTGTGAAAAAACCTGTAATGGCGTAGCCGATCTGCCAAAAATCCGCATCTTGCAAGCTTCGGCCGGGAGGAATTTTCGACATACTTATCAGACGCGACTGATAAATTATACGGCCTTATCAGGAATCGTACCGATTGCAGCTCCGCTGAAACCGTGTACCCTCTAGAATGAATGGCTAAAACTCAAGGAGAATTAAAACAGATGGCCGATAACAAAGAAGACAGCTCATCACAGCATGCGGACGACGAGAAAAGTCACGAGTCTGGCTCGATACTGGAAGTAGCCGCCCGCGTAGTGGGAACTGCCGCTGGAGTAATTGCATCCACGGCATCCAAAATTGCTGACAAGCCTGAGGACGAAGCTAAAGGCAGCGACAAGCGCGAGACTGCAGAGCCGAAGGGGGATAAGCGTTCTGCCGAGTCTAAAACAGGAGATAAGCCGGTCGCCGAGCAGAAAACGAATAGTAAGTCGAGCGCGTCCGAAGCACCGAAGTCAAGTGCGAAGGCAGAACCAAAGAAGACGGCTCGCCCCCCGAAATCAGCTGCTTCATCCAGCACGGCGGGGAAGTCATCCGACAAAAGAGAAGAATTGCGCGTCGCCCGTAAGAAAAAGAAACGCCGCGCTCATCGCGTGGCTTTACGGCGATCTAATACGAATGGGTAGTGGGGTGTCCGGATTCTTCTCGCGCCTGCCGCTAAAAACCTGAGGACAGCCCGGAGCCCCCGGAGCTGTCCTGTCCCTCCCGGTTAGAAGGGCTGGTGTAGTGAAATCAGCATAGCTGGCGCATGTTTCACAACGATTGCAAAACGATTAATTTACGGTGAATTGTCCGCAATTCAAGCAGCCTGTGGATTAACTAGTTGCGGCAGTAGCGCAAACCAATGGCTTTTAAGTTCGCAAAATCGCGTGAGCTGCAGGCACGAGCGGAAAGAATGATTCCGGGCGGAGTCAGTTCCCCTGTGCGGGCCTTTCGTTCCGTGGGGGGTGATCCTCCGTTTATCGTGCGCGGCTCAGGTGCTCGCGTATGGGATGCCGACGGTAACGAATACATTGATTATGTTGGGTCATGGGGGCCGCTAATTCTCGGCCACGCAGAACCCTCCGTCGTAGCGGCAATCACTGCTGCAGCACGCAGCGGAGCCAGCTTCGGGGCTTCCACTCCTACAGAGGCCGACCTCGCGGAAATTGTGATTTCGGCTTTTCCGCATGTGGAGAAGCTGCGTTTCGTCAGCTCTGGCACCGAGGCGACGATGTCCGCCATACGACTCGCGAGGGCCTATACCCAACGCAACTACATCGTGAAATTTGAGGGCTGTTATCACGGACACGCTGACGCATTGCTGGTTAAAGCGGGTTCCGGACTAGCGACTCTCGGGATTCCAGGCTCAGCCGGCGTACCTGAAGAATTCACGCAATTCACCTTGGCCTTGCCCTTTAACGATCCCGGTGGGCTTGAGCGCGCATTCGATGAGTTTAAGAATCAGATCGCTTGTGTGATTGTTGAGCCGGTAGTAGGGAATATGGGCTGCGTCCCGCCCGCTGTCGGATTCCTCGAAACTTTGCGAAGTATCACCCACCGTGACGGCACGGTGCTCATCTTCGATGAAGTCATGACCGGATTTCGCCTATCCTTTGGAGGCGCGCAAGAACTTTTCGGAATTCAGCCTGATCTCACGACCATGGGCAAAATCATCGGCGGAGGTTTGCCAGTGGGAGCGTATGGCGGCCCGTCGGCGATCATGGACATGGTCGCCCCCCTCGGACCCGTCTATCAGGCAGGAACGCTATCTGGAAATCCGCTGGCGATGGCGGCCGGAATCGCCACCTTGAGTTACTTACAAAAACGTAAAGCGGAAATTTATCCTCGCCTCGATGCGCTCAGTAAAAAACTGGTGGCGGGCGTTGCTACCGCAGCGGAAGCTGCCGGCGTAAAGCTCTTCTTCAATCAGGTGGGATCCATGTTCACCTGGTTTTTCGCTGCGGGCCCCGTTACGGACTGGGCCTCGGCCTCGAACTCCGACACCAAGGCCTTCGCGCATTTTTTTCGCGCAATGCTGGTGGACGGAATTTATCTCCCTCCATCTCAGTACGAAGCCGCATTTCTGAGCGCCGCCCACACGCAAGCAGATGTGGACCGCACCATCCGATCCGCGAAACAGGCTTTCGCAGCCGTCCAGGGGTAGGCAGAGATATTATCCGGCTGATAGGGCTGCCATGCGCTTCTGCATTTCTTCTGGAGAGACATCTTCGGTGTGGGTCGAGACAGTCCACTGGTGCCCAAACGGATCCGTCAGTGTCCCACTGCGATCGCCATAAAACTGGTCCGCCACTGGCTTCTTCACCTTCGCACCGGAATCCAGTGCCTTTTTGAAGACGCTATCCACGTCTTCAACGTAAACCATCAGGCTTACGGGGGAACCGCCGAAAGATTGCGGTCCACGAATGTCTCTCTCGGGAAATTCGTCCGCCATCATGATGTGAGAATCGCCAATCTTAAGTTCCGCATGTCCAATTCGTCCGTCAGCCTGCGGCATTCGCATGACCTCTTTTGCTCCAAATACCTTTTTATAAAATTCTATTGCGGCACCCGCGCCTTTTATTACCAGGTACGGAGTGACCGCATGATAGCCATCGGGAATGTGATTTACGCGAGCCATGATTTCCTCCTTTTAGTCTGAATCGTTATCTACCTTTTAGGGAAGAGGAACGAATTGATATCCCTCTGCCTTGTATTTCGTTATCAATTTGTCGCTGGCAGCTACGGTGTGCGAACGATCGGCGCCGAAGTTCTTATGTCCTCCGTCGTGCAGAAGAATAATATCTCCGCCCCGAATATCGGCTCCAACTTTGCGCTCGATTTCTTCGGCGGAAGTTGCGTTCCAATCGTAGCCCGTGACGTTCCACATCACTGGATCAAAACCCAACTGACGGGCGATACGAAAGACCGCTGGTCTTCGGCCCCCGAATGGAGGCCGGAAGAGCCTGGAATGTTCGCCGACTGCGTCAGACAATGCGCGGTCACAGGCGGTGATCTCTTCTCGAATTTGTGCGCCCGATTTGAAGATGAGCAGCGGATGATTGAAGGTATGGTTTCCGACAACATGTCCGGCCCCCACGATCTCGCGGACGATATCGGGCCGCTGCTGAACATAGCGTCCTATCAAAAAGAATGTCGCTCGAACTTCATGCCGCGCCAAGACTTCCAGTAACCGCAGCGTGTGCGGATCGTTGGGCCCATCATCGTAGGTCAGCGCCAGACGCTTCGATCCCCGGCCTAAATTGTTCAAGGCGGCCCCAAACCATCTCCCCGTCGGTGCCATGCTCTGATAGCCCGTGGAGATCGCAGTCGCCAAACTGGCTGCCGTAAGTAGTGACGCAATCATCAGGGGATTGTAAATCCGCTGGCCCTCCGCCACGCCGTCGCAGATGGCCTCCTCTGTTTCAGGGCCTGATATTGTTGCCGCCGTCGAAGCTGTTAACTGTTCACTCAATTGCCAGCTTCGCTCAGGCGGGATATCCTGCGATGCGAAGCTCCCATGGCCAATCTTTTCGAACTACCCCGCTACATCGCAGTAGAAGGTCCAATAAGAGTTGGGAAGAGTACCCTGGCGAGCATCCTCGCCGACCGCTTAAATGCCCAGAGGGTGATGGAAGCGGAAGATAATCCTTTTCTGGCGAATTTCTATGAGGGCCAGAGCGGCGCAGGCTTTCAGGCACAGTTTGCTTTCCTCATTCGCCGTTTCGAGCAACTGCAGGCGCTCGATTTAGGTCCAAAATCACAGAAAACCGTGATTACAGATTTCATCTTTGAAAAAGATAAGCTCTTCGCTTGCCTCAACCTCACCGACCAGGAACTGGACACGTACAACCGCTATTACAACCATTTTCGCGACCAGCTTCCCACTCCCGACCTCGTTATTTATTTACAGGCCAGCCCTGAAGTCCTTAAGAAACGGTTGAAAAAGAAGAATGCTCCGGGAGAGACATCCCTGAATGAAGATTACTTGGAAGAAGTGATCAAGGCTTACGAACACTTCTTTTTCCATTACACGTCCTCGGATCTGCTGATTGTGAATACCTCAGAAATTGATTTCGTGGAGCGGAATGAAGACCTTCAGCAACTGTTGAGAAAAGTTTCCGAGCCGATTAAAGGGACGCAATACTTCCTTCCGCTGGGGAGTGAGGAAGCCGCGAACGCGTAGTGAGCGTCAGCCAGAGGATTATTCGATCTGGAATCAGTTCGATCGCAAAATTCCATTCGCAATATTATCTTTCGAATCTTGGTAGTTCGTAAATAGAAAGGGCTCTTCCCAACTTCGCAAACTCGCTATCGGCCGTTACCAGCCACGCAGAGTTCTCGATCGCCAGTTCCGCGGCGAAGGCATCCGCGTATCCGAGTGAGTGTTTTTGCTTCAGGCCGGCGGCGCGTGTGGCGCGCTCGCGGTCCACCCCAATTACGACTATGGGCATTTGCTGCAGCTTGGATTCTGTTTCGTAAGCCCTAGCCTCTCCGTGGTGTCTCCACGCAAGATAGAAAACTTCTCCCCAATTAATTGCAGACATTAGAAGTGGAACGTCCCCATGCAGGGCTTCGGCTAAGAGGTGGCGCACCTTCTCGGCGACGATGGCCCTTCCTTCGAAAAACCCGATCAAAGCATTAGCATCGAGAACATAACGTCGTATTTGCCTAGTCCGAGCTCCGGCGCTCGAGCGCAGATACTTCACTTTTCCTTTCCGCTTTCTTCTCCCTGGCGTTCCCGGGTTCGCTCTTCAAATGAAGCCTCAAATAGCGAGACGCCATCCACGGGCTTCAAGAATCCCATCAAACCATCCAACTGCATTTCGGTAAGTGGAGTAAGTACCAGCTTTCCTCGTTCTTCGCTCCACGATGCGGCTGTCCCTTTTTTCAGACCGAATTGTTCCCTTAGTTCAGCAGGGATGACTACTTGGCCCTTGGAACTTATAGTTGTTCGATACGCTCTCATTCAGTTATCTTACCATAAGGTAAGTCAATTTAGCTTACGTCTTACTTCTGAAAACATCTGAATTTAGCTACTCCGCAAAATTCTCGACTAAGACTCCCCGTAGGTCTACAATCATCAAAGCATCACCAAGATGCATTCGGGCTCTATCCGCCAAGGCGGAGGGGCACTGGAGGACGTTGTGAGTCTTGTTCCGATTGGCGAGCCTCGCCAAAGGATTACCCCTACATCCCTTCGCGAGAAAAAACTTCATCGCGACCCTATTTCTTGTCTTACCGCCTACGACTACGCCACCGCTCGGTTAGTGGATGCCGCTGGCATTGACATAGTGCTGGTCGGCGATTCTCTAGCCATGACCATGCTCGGCTACGAGAACACGCTTTCGATCACGGTGGACGAGATGTTGCACCACACCAAGGCTGTCCGCCGAGGCGTCCAGCACGCCATGCTGATCGCGGACATGCCTTACGGTTCGTACCACGTGAGCACGGAAGAGGCTGTGCGCAATGCCGCGCGCTTTGTGAAAGAAGGCGGCGCTGAGGCCGTCAAGATCGAGGGTGGAGAAAAACGAGCAGACCTCATTCGGCGCGTAATTGATGCGGAGATTCCGGTGGCGGGCCATATTGGATTGACTCCGCAATCGGTGAACGTCATGGGTGGCTATCGCGTGCAAGGGAAGTCACTGACTGATATCGAACAGCTAATGCGGGACGCGGTGGCGCTTGATCGCGCAGGCGTGGCCTGCATTTATCTGGAAGGCATTCCTCGGGAAGTGGCCGCGATGATCACGGCGGAAGTAAAAGCTCCGACAATCGGCATCGGCGCGGGACCGGAATGCGATGGGCAGGTGCTGGTGATCCACGACATCCTGAGTCTGACGTTTGCTCCCCCCGCGAAATTTGTTCGACGGTATGCGGACGTGGCATCCACGATCAGCCAGGCGGTACAGGCTTTTCGTGCTGATGTAACCTCTGGACAATATCCCTCTGACGCTGAGTCATACCACTTACCAAAAGATACCAAAGCGGCGTTGGACTCAGTCCTCGAACGCAAGCGTGTCATGGTGCGGTAGCTTGATGGCACGACGGCTTGGTTTTTGGCAGCTTAGGAACTCCTCAAACCCGTGAGATAACTTCCAAGTGAAAATTGTTCGTAGCATTGAAGAAATGCGGGCGGCATCGCGATTTTCCCGCTGTGATGGCAAGAGCGTCGGCTTCGTGCCAACCATGGGAGCTCTCCATAAGGGCCATCTTTCGCTGGTCAGGATGGCCAGAGCGCAGTCCGATCTGACAGCAGTTTCCATTTTCGTAAACCCTCTGCAGTTTGGACCGCAGGAAGATCTGGACAAATATCCGCGAACGTTTGAGCGCGACTGTGAGCTGCTCCAAATGGAGGGGGTGGATATTTTGTTCGCTCCGTCAGTGGAGGAGATGTATCCCGCTGGCGCCGTAACCTATGTGGTTGTCGAAGTCACGAGTGACAAGCTGTGTGGCAGATCGCGCCCAGGACATTTCCGCGGAGTGAGCACCGTTGTAGCGAAGCTATTCAGCATTGTTGAGCCGGACCGCGCATTTTTTGGCCAGAAGGACGCCGCCCAAGTCGCGATAATCCGGCGCATGGTACGCGATTTGCGTCTACCCACAGAGATCGTCGTTGGTGCAATTGTCCGCGAGCAAGATGGACTTGCGATGAGCTCCCGTAACTCGTATCTGAGCACCGCTGAACGACAATCTGCGCTGGTGTTACATCGCTCGCTCACGCGAGTGCAAGAGCGGTTCGAGCACGGCGAACGGCGGTCGGCAACGCTGATTGAAGAGGGAATGAAAGAGTTCGCGATGGACCCTTCAGTCCGCCTTGATTACTTGGATATTGTTGATCCCGAAACTCTTGATCCCCTTCAAGAGATATCACGGCCTGCGCTGGTCGCAGTCGCAGCATTCCTCGGCAAAACCCGCCTTATTGATAACTTCGTGTTGGGGTAATGGACGGGACGAACACCCCGATTTGTGAGCGAATCGGGGTTCATGCTCAAGACGGCAACGTAAGCGGCAGAAATTTAGCCGAGCCAGACACAAATTTGTTCCCTGCAATCACAAAACGCAACGGCAGTCCAGAAGCCTTGCTGATTCCGATGCGCGGGGTCGCTAATATTTCCGGCGAATGATAACCATCTTGTGTAATGAAGAGATCGGACTCTGAACTTGTCAGGTCCTTGCAATTGTCACGTTCTCGAGTAATTCCGAATGCTTCCGCAAGCCTGCCCGGCCCGCTGGTTAATTTTTTAAGGTCGCGTTCTTCGGTGACCGTAATGTCCCTCGCGCGCGCCATTTTATTGACGCCAGCAATCGGCTCCAGCGCGCGAAAAAGGATTCCGCCCGGGGTCCCATCCGGTAGGCACGAGACGTTTAAGCAAAAATGGTTTCCGTATATGAAATAAACGTAGGCAAATCCCGGAGCGCCGAAAAGGACGGCATTTCGCAACGTTCTTCCAGCGGCGGTATGCGCTGCCGGATCATTTTCGCCCAGGTAGGCTTCCACCTCAACAATACGCGCCGAAAGCACCGTTTTTCCTGAGCGCCTCACCAACAGTTTGCCGAGAAGATCAGCCGAAACCACGCGAGGATCACGATCGTAGAACTTACGGCTCAGTGGCCGCCGAAAATGATTTCCCGATGGCATTATGCTTTCAGGAAGTCGAGCACCTGTGCCGCGTGTCCCTTGGCTTTAACCTTGTGGAAAATCTGCTTGATTCGCCCATCCGGTGCAATGATGAATGTAGTCCGAACGACGCCCATTACCTTCTTTCCATACATGTTCTTTTCCCGAAAGACGCCGTAGGCGTTACATACTTTCTTGTCCGCATCCCCCAAAAGAGTGAAAGGCAATCCGAATTTTTCTTCAAATTTCTTCAACGCCTTAGGCTGATCAGGAGAAACTCCAAGAATTACTGCATCCAACTTCGTAGTCTTTGTGTGGGAGTCGCGGAACTCGCAGGCTTCGACGGTGCATCCGGGAGTGTCGGCGCGAGGATAAAAATAGAGCACAACAGTTTTGCCACGAAAGTCTTTCAATGACACTTCTTTACCATTCTGATCGGGTAGAGTGAAGAGGGGAGCTTTATCATTGACGTTAAGAGCGGATAGATTGCCGGCTGGAATATTCATGGGATTGTTTCGCTTCCGACAAACGTTATACCTGAGCGCACGCTGGCTCGTCATCTCCTCGGCTTTGGCCCCGCTATTTTTCCAGGTTGCCGGTGCTCAACGTGCCGCTCAAAAAAATGTCTCAAAGGGTCCACGCGCATTGGCGCTGGTTGAAGTTCCTCCAAAAGGTAAGGCACACCTGATTCCGGTCACCATCGTGGTGGACGGAAAATTCTACGACGCCAGCGCCTATAAGGCAGCTCCCGTTCCCATGGCGCTCGAATACGGAACGGTCTACGAGGCCTTTCGGGCGGGTATCTCACAGGGCTTCTTTACCGTGGGCGGCGTTCTCCACGAAGACGCCACCTGGAGGGGTGAAGGCAAGTGGCAGAGCGCGGCAGAGATAAAATCCGTAGCCGATGCGATGGCTGCAAAGAAGGCCGCCGCTGCCGCCAAAAAACCGAGCGATGACGCAGAAGGGCGCCCAACTTTGCGGAGATCGAATTCGGAAAAAGCCAATAACCCTCCGCCACCAAGTGAGAAATCTACTCCTCCGGCCAATACGCCGACTGCGGACAGCACTCCCACTAGAGCAGCCGAAGAAAAACCTGAGGCCAAAGTTGATCAGGAGCCAGTGGATCCGAACCGTCCCGCTCTAAGGCGCGGCATCCCTCCAGCACGACAAGCGGGGAAGGCGGAGGACGGAGGCGATCCAGCCGCCAATAGGTTGTCTGCCACTTCCGTGGGAACGAAATCAACATCCAAAGATTCGGGTGCTGCGAAAACGTCTATCGCCGCGAACCCCGGAAAAGATGGGGTAGTAAAGATTTTCGCCGCGATATCCGACGCCGGAAGTCCAGAGACGCACTCTTATGCCTATGATTTGAAGCCGGGAGAAGAGGCGAAGTTTCGCAAAAGGATGTTGGAAATGGCGGCTGACGAGGTACGAAAGCGTGAGCAGCAATTGGACGCCTCATCCTCGCAGCAACCGCCCCGAGTCGCGGGCAAGCCCAGCAAAGTGGACCCATCCAAACCGGATTTTGAAGACATAGATTTTCGTGTGCTGGATATTTCCAGCAGCAACGAACCTGTACTCGTGCTCACAGCCCACACCTCGACGCCCAAGCTTTCAACGAGGGTAAGTCCGCCTGCGAATCGGGATTACATGGTTACACTGGTTGCTCGCGACGACATTTACGGCGAATTGCATAAGGCGTTCGCGAGCGTGGCGGATTCGGACCACTTGGACGCCATTCCGCGGCTCGAATTCATTGATGCTGTAGACGCCGACGGGGACGGTCGCGCCGAGTTGCTATTCCGACAGACGTCGGACGCAGGCAGTGCTTTTTCAATCTATCGCGTGATCGGAAACCAGTTGTGGCCGCTATTTCAAGGAACCCCAGGCAGATGAATCTAGGCTTGCGTGGGGGCTAAATCTGCCCGCTCCAGCCGCATGTTACTTCGGTAAATTGACCCGTTAGCCCGAAATCAGCATCATCTCTTTATGTCTGCTCCGGCTGTTTCTCTCGCTGCCTTTCAACCGCTGCAAGCCTTGGCGAAACAACAGGTTTTTAGGCCTGAACAAGTCTGCGCGGCCCTGGCGAAGATTTTCAGCGTTGATATCAGCGAAGTGGGACTGCTTCGCCTCGAAGGCCGCACGTTGAGCTTTCTTTTTCCCTTGGAGCTTCGCACGTCGGGTTTTATCCCACTCTCCAGTTCCGCACTGGCGGCGGAGACTGCCCAGTCCATGAAGGCCAAGTTCTTCAATAATTTTGCCCGCGTCAGACATGACAGCATATTTGAAGTGGTCGCCGCCGGAGTTAAAGTTAACAGCGCTTTACGTACGATTCAAAAACTTATGTCCGCTCCTATCATGCGCGATGGAGCTTGTCTGGGAGTGATTCAGGTTTGCAGAAAGGGATTCAATCCTGAAGCGGCAGGACCGGATTTCGATGCTGAACAGCTCGCGCGATTAGAGCAGGCTGGAATTCAGATTGGCAAACTGATGCATGAACAGAAGATGTCGCCTTCCGCAGTGGAAAGCGGAATCATCGTTTTCTGACGCTCGGATTTCTCTCGTCTTTCGGCAAAAACACCCTAGCGATCACCACCCGGCAGTGTGGGCCCCTGGTCCGCAAAAGTGCATTCCTTCGGGCGCTTATCTTCCCGCAATCCCATAAATACTGGAGCTCTGAGTTTCACGCCCCCTTCGTTGGTTTCGTGAGTCCACTCAGAAAACTTAACCTCCGCCACTCGTTGCGGTTTTATCCAATGCACGTTGCGAGCATCTACCGGACCCGTAAACGGGGTTGCTTCTGTCTCCAGCTCATTCATAACCTGCCAAATCTCTTTCAACTTGGCCGTGTTGAAGCCGGTGCCGGCCTGGCCGACATGAATGAGTTGTCCCTTCCTGTCGTACAGGCCGAGGACAATCGAGCCAAAATACTGGCGGCTTCCCTCCGGATCGGTGTAACCGCCGATCACACAATCCACTGTCTGCGTAATCTTGATTTTTAACCACTCTCGACTGCGGCGCTCTTCGTAATAACTGTTGCGCCGTTTCGCCACGATGCCCTCCAAACCCTTTTGCTTCGCGGCGTTGAACAGCGCAATGCCGTTTACCGCATAGTGATCGGAGTAGCGAACCAGATCGGCGGATTGAACAATCTCCGAAAGAATCTGCTTCCGTTCTTCCAAAGACACCCGTCGCAGGTCATACCCATCGAGGTAGATCACGTCGAAAAGGTAATACACCACGGGGATGTCAGGACGTGAGCCCGTACGGCGGCCATGAGTGCGGATTCCGGTGCGCTGCTGCATGAGGCTGAAGGATGAGCGTCCATGCTCATCGAGGGCCACTACTTCGCCATCCAAAACGGCGACCGTTGCTTTTACATGTTTGGGTAGAATCTGCAGCTCACGATATTGGGCGCTCAAATCGTTGTGATTTCTTGAGACGAGGCGGACATTGCCGTTCTCAATAAATGAAACCGCGCGATAGCCGTCCCATTTGATTTCAAAAAGCCAGTCATCGCCATCAAACGGAGTTTCAGTCGAGAGCGCGAGCATGGGCTGAACCCGTTGCGGCATCATGGCCCTGACTGCGCCTTTCATGGAATTCAGGGGTGATGAGGAGGGTGTTCGTTTCTTCGAAGTTAGACTGTGCTTCGGGATCTGCTTGTTTACGCTGATTTCTTCTTTAGGGGTTTTGTCCGGGCCAACGTCTTTTTTTTTACCGTCGCAGATTTCTTTACCGCAGGAGTTTTTGCAGCCACCGACTGCTGTTCACTGGCCTTTGTTTTTTGTTCCTTCTTGTCGAGTTTTGCCAAAGTGTCCGCCAGCCAAGGGGCTTTGAGCTTGCCTTTGGAGGATCCCCGATTGCTTTCCCATTCGTCGGAGCCTTGATCCCCGGCGATCTTTCCCATGCTGCGTTTCGTCAAGACCGACGTGTCGAACTGGTTGATGTCATATCTCGCAACCTCGTGCTCGTCGTGCTTCTTGATCAGCAGCCACTCCGTTCCCTTACTTCCCGGGCGTCGCCCTTTCATGTGGATGAGCGCGAAATCTCCCTTGAGCCGCTCGCCATGCAAACGAATCTTGAAGTCTCCTTGCTTCAACATAGCCGAGGCCTCGGCTGTAGTTCCCGGAACGTATTTTCCGTTTACGGGTTGGGGAGAGAGAGGTTCCCACGTGCCAACATCCCAAACCATTACCGTGCCGCCACCATAATTGCCTTCAGGAATGATGCCCTCAAAATCGTAATACGATACCGGATGATCCTCGACCTGCATCGCCAGCCGCTTATCGCCAGGATCGAGCGAAGGTCCTTTGGGGACGGCCCACGATTTGAGTACGCCTTCCATCTCAAGCCGGAAGTCATAATGCAGACGGGAAGCGCGGTGCTTTTGCACCACAAAACGATGTCCGGCCTTCTTCTCCAGCTTCGGAGGTGGTTCGGGAGTTTCCTCGAAACGGCGCTTGCGTTTGTATTCTTCTAATGCCACCGAGACATTTTAACCATGAAGCGCCAAGGATGCACGCGGCAAGAGAAGCGATATCGAGTGAGGATTCAGTTAGAGGGCTCAGGGGTTGAGAGCCTGGCCAACAGTAAAGGAAAATGCCCCGGACTCAGATTAGATTGGGTGCCGGGGCAGAGATGTTAAGCGGCCTTTCTAGCGGCGATACGTTGGGAAGTTGAAGTCTCCACGTTGAATGTCTTTACCCGCGGATCTTCCTTCACCAGCGGCTTAATAATATCCACGATGCGGTGGTAATGCTCGTGCTCGTATCGTTCGGCATCTTCTTTGCTTTTCCAGAAGCTGATCGCGAGCATTCGGTCGGCATCATCTTCTGACGTGAGTCCGATCACGTCCACAAATCCCGCCTGTTTCTGAAGAATGGGTACCACTTCGTTGCGCAGTTTGTTCCCGAATTCATCCCTTTTTCCCGGTTTCGCATGGCATTCCACGATACGTGTAAACATCTCAAGTCTCCTTTCGCAATCGCTAGAGGTTGGGGGACGGCCCGCCGCCAAACAGCCCGAAGTACTGGCAGAAACAGCGGGGAAGGTTTGGGTGTTTTCGTGTGACTAAATAGGCTTTACGGCGCGAATTATAGTCCTCGAAAAGTTGGGAATTTTGCACAAACAGAAATATTGTCGCTTGTCGGTATCTTCTGTTTTTTCTTTTGTTTAGAGTCCAATACTATTTAGAATTTGTGACGTTCAGCCATCCAGATGCCTGTGCGTTTTAGGTTGCTCATTCCATGAGACGTGAATATCCAGATTCGCCTATCGCGGGTGTTGGCGCAATCGTTATTGATGAAGGTCGCGTCCTTCTGATCAAGCGTGGACGCGCGCCACTGCTGGGCGAGTGGTCTATTCCAGGCGGCGCGATGGAATTGGGAGAAACGGTCCGCGAGGCCGTAGTTCGCGAAGTCCTAGAAGAAACCGGACTCGCTGTCGAGGCTACCGAGTTGTTAGGTGCTTTTGATCGGGTTGTGCGCGATCATCAAGGAAAGCTGCAATATCACTACGTCCTCATTGATTTCCTGTGTCGTCGTGTCTCCGGGGAAGCGAAGGCATCCGGAGATGCCGACGACGCGCGCTGGTTCAGCATCGAGGAGGTCAACAAGCTTTTTCTAGCCAAAGATACGGCGGAAGTGATTCGGTTGGGATTTGAAAAAACGGAATGAAGCTATTCACCGATGTCTTCGGCTTCAAAATTCTCTGGCTGCTCCAATATAGCGATGGCAGCGGCCGAGTCTTCTGGTTTGACTTTGAGTTTGATTCCGCCGATCAAGTTAGAAATAAACCAATCCAGGCGGACCATGTTGTCATCGGCTAGAAAAGCTTCGATTCCAGCAGATTCCAGGCAGCCTTTAGCAAGCAACGCCTCGGGTAAGTCCCTGAATTGTTGAATGGTTTGCAGGGGGCGAAATTCTGGCTTTTCTGCAGATTCACCCAATTCATAGGATTGGGTATCCGCGCTTGTACGGCCTCGTCTGAGCTGTTCCTGGGTTAGCGATTGACGGGCAGTCTCAGTGAGATCGGAAGCATCTGCCGAGAGTTGGGCTAGCTCTCCGTCGGTCAATCGTGAATAGTATTCCCGCAGCCGATGCTGCTCCTGTTCCGGATCTATTTCCGCCATGGTGCGGACATCATACGCGATCACGGGAGTCGGCCAAAGATCTTGAAGATCAGCAACTGAGTAGGGAATGCTCTCTAAAAAGAAGAACGGCCCGCGCTTTGAGGCGCGGGCCGCCCGGTGGACTGGTTGAAATTGACCTGGAGGTGGTCACTCTACGTGGCCCCTTCGGCAATTCCGGGTACCGACACGACCTAGTGCCGATCGCTCGGGTATTCTCAGGCGATCCAACGCACGATTCAACATTGGAGCAACCTGAATCTAACTCAAGCCTAAAACACCGGTGGTTGCGAATGTGGTTGGTTACCGGCCCGCCAAAATCGGCGCTCCGGAAGTATCAGAGCGACCGCTCTAAGTCTCAGCCACCTCACCTGGTCTTTTGGATCTACCACTACAATCAGAACTTGTCATCCGACCACCTCCTTTCCGGTGTAATTCCACAATAATAAAAACCCTGCGGTGAATCAAGCCAAAGCCTAAAGAAAGTAACGGCAAATTTCGGAACGTACTTCGCCGAAATTTATGTCGTGTTGCGAAAAGCATCTTCAGTAGATTTGGGGCCTTTTGTCCACTCGATTGGTCATGGCCGCTTGGAACCTACCTAGCTTCGGCAGCCCTCAATAGACTTGAACTCTCCCCTGAAACAGTGATTTTGGCGGAAGCCTAGCCCTTCCATGTGTAGGCGCCGGGTTGGGGAAGTCCTATGTGCGCCAGTACGCGATTCGCAAACTCGCGTGCCATTTCATCAGCGCTAGTAGGGCGATTGTAGAAGGCGGGAATTAACGGAAATACGGTGGCGCCGGCATCAGCAGCTCGAAACATGTTGCGAATGTGAATTTTATTGAGCGGAGTTTCGCGAACACAAAGCACGAGCGGACGTTTCTCTTTCAAGCAAACATCCGCCGCACGCTCAATCAATTGCGAGGCGATTCCGTTGGCGATGCGAGCCAGAGTTCCGACACTACATGGCATTACGACCATGGCGTCGGCGGGATAAGAACCGCTGGCCACGTTAGCTCCGATATCGGCATTCGATTGCTGCTGAATTTTGCGGGAAAGCTTGGAAGAAGATCGCTCAGATTTCCTCGCCGGATCGTGGCCAAGAATCTGGCCGAGGAGGTTGTTACGTCCCCGGATGCCGAGTTCTTCAGCCATCACTCGCATTGCGCTGTCTGACGGAATGAAATTTACGGTCTCGATCCGCGAATCTCGTTCGACCGCAAGCAGCAGGTGCTTCAGGAAAAGTGAGCCGCTTGCTCCGGTGGTTGCGACGGTTAAGTTTCTCGGCGATTGAGTCGGCAATGAATCTCCGTATCTGTCCGGAGAAATTGTCCGGAAGTTTGAGCATAGGTAGCTTCTCTTCGCTAAGTCAAGGTGGACAAGCCGAAGTTGAGAAGCAAAAGCAACAGCTAACGAAAACAGAATGTCCGTAAATCGACAGCTCCGAGCGCGACGAAGCTCCACCCAATTTCATGCCTTGGCTGGCGTGGAGCGCGAAATCCGCTCAAACGACCGAAACGGAAGTCGTCAGTACTTGAGAAATTTCACGCAGGCTTTTCGATCCTATGAACAAGTCATCACGACCGACCAACTTCACGAGGCTCTAGCTGTCGCAGATGTAGTTCTAATTGGCGACTATCATGCCTTGCCAGCCTGCCAGCACTTTGCCGCTGATTTGCTGGAGCGCCGCGCGCAGCCGGGAGATCGCCCGGTAATCCTAGGACTCGAAACCATATTTTCACGCGACCAACATATTCTCGATGCATGGTGGCGCCGCGAAATCGGCGAAAGGGAATTGCGCCGCCGCATTCGATTTGAGCTGGACTGGGGTTACCACTGGGATCCGTTCTATCAGTTGCTGGTGACTGCCCGCGACCATGGAGAAGCCATCTACGGATTGGATTGCATGCCGCGAGAAGACCTGCGCAAGATTAGGGCGAGAGACCGGCACGCTACCCACAAAATCGGCGAGATTCGCAGACGGCATCCCGAGGCGGCCATCGTGGTCTTGTTCGGAGAGTCGCACCTTGCTCCCGCACACTTACCGCAGTTACTCCGTCAATGTCTTCCGGGCGAGAGAGTTGTGACCGTCCTGCAAAACGTGGACGCGCTCTACTGGCGCGCTGCCGGGGAGAGTCATTCTCACGTGGATGCCGTCCAGGTAAGTGACGACGTCCTCTGCGCTTTCAATACAACGCCTCTGGAGAAGTACGAAAGTTACCGTCTGTGTCTGGCCCGCTGGCGTCGCGACGGCAAAAGACTGGATGCCGCCCCGACAATCTATAACCTGATCGAGGCCCTCGTGCGCACCCTGGGAATTCATCGTTACTCACCTCACAATGGCACGCAGCCGAAGTTTCTAGTGGACTCCCTTCCCGAGGTGCATTCAGTGCAGCTTGATTCTGGCTTTTCTTCGGGGAACGGAGGCCGAGATGCCTTTCAGCGTGGGCTGCAACGCGAGATCTCCGATACGCGGGAAGTTGACTTGCTGCTGCAGCAGTTGGACGAGCGCGGCAGCGCTTACGTGCCACATCTAAATATGTTCTACGTTCGCGAATTCAGGATGACCTACGCTGCGGAGGAAGCGGCCCGATTTTTGCATCACGCCTGCCGCGGGTTGCCGCACAAAAACGCCTTGATTCCCACGTACGCTCCAGCCGACCGCTATTTCACCAGTCTGCTTGAAGACGCCTTGGGATACTTGGGTTCCCGTTTGTTATGCCCGCAGCGTCCCGCATCAGGCGTGACTTCTAATGACTTGTCCCAACTCATGGAACAGGGTTCCAGGCGAGTCCCGAACGCTGGGAAGACGTATCATTCAATTTCGCGTGAGCCGGGATATGCTCTGGGAAATCGGTTATACGAAAAGTATCTCGGTGCATCGCTAAACCCAGCCTCCATCCGAAAGCTGCTCCTCGCCGATTTGAGCAAACCCGGCGCCGCGAAGCAGATCTGCCGACAACTCGCAAGCGATTGAAGATTGAAGCGGCAACGCGCCACCGACGTGGCGTGGCGAATAGTCGTTATAACCAAGATAATGATAGAGAAGAATGCCCTGGAGCGACTCCGCGACATCCTGAATGGCATCTGGCACCGCAAGCAGCGTACAATTCGACAAATTTCCGGAGCAAACCATGTTTAGCACAACTAATCAGTCTTGGGGACTAACCATATTGCGGGTGATCGTCGGCGCAGTATTTCTGGCGCATGGCTGGCAGAAGATGTTCGTATTTGGGATCCACAATGTGACCGGAATGTTCCGGCACATGGGCATTCCTGCTCCTGGAATTTCAGCCCCAGCAATTATGCTGGTCGAGCTTCTAGGAGGTGCGGTCCTGGTTTTGGGGATTGGGACTCGCGTCGCCGCTCTGTTACTGGCCGCTGATATGCTGGGCGCGATTTTGTTTGTGCATCTGAAGAATGGCTTTTTTGCTCCCGGAGGAGTGGAGTTTCCTTTGACGCTGCTAGCCGGTTGTCTCTGCATAGCGTTGGCGGGGGCGGGCGCGATGTCTGTGCAGGGAAGCCGGGGAAAGAAACGGCTGTGAAGGTGGCACGGACATCTATTTGAGCGCTTTCCCCTTGTGGGCGGCTAGATCGTTCAAATGCAGGATGACCGCGGCAGTCGTATATCTTACGGTGTCGTTGTTATCCGCCATCGCGTCTGCAATGCCCGCGATCACAGCCGGATTTCCGCGCTCGCTGAGCGACGCCAGCGCGGCTGCACGCACCAGAGTGCTCTTGTCAGACACCGCGGCTTGCACTAATGCATTCTGTGTTAGGACGTCGGGGTCACGCGCCACCATTCGCGCGGCTGCGGCCCGTACCTTCGAGCTGTCATCAGTGTGGATCGCTTTGAAAGCCGAATATCCGATTCCTGCGAATGGCACAAAACCGATTCCTTCCTCAAACCCCAGTAGCGCCATTTTCTTGGGATCTTTGAGTGTGTCCAATTGCCCTGCCACCAAGCCCTTAGTCCCTTTTCGCTCTCCAGTCAAAATGGAATAGTAGGCTTCATCGCCAGCGGGGTCGCTCAGTTTATGCAGTGCCTGCGCGGCCGCTAGCACTACCGAGATATCCTTATCGTCCAGCGCCAGCCGCAGTTTTGGAATTGCCGAGGTAGCACGTAATTCCCCGAGAGCTTCGCAAGCCGCTGCCCGAACTTTGGTCTTGTCGTCCGTTAACGCCCCTGACGACAACTTCACCGCTCTAGACTCTCCCCGCAAAAGCGAAAGCGCATGAATAGCCGCCGCGCGCCGCTCAGTTTTGTTTTCTTTTGCACCATCGCGAAGAAGACTCCACGCTTGCTTTCCATAATTCGGGGCTGTCTTCACGGGCGTGGGGGTCGTGGCCGGGAGTTTAGCGGAGTCATCAGGCGGAGGAACGGGCGACGCTTGGGGCGTTGAATTCTGTGGCGGAGAGTCATGCGGCTGCTCAGGCCCGGCTGGGGCGGTCGGTTGACCTTGTCCAGCAGAGCGGTATCGGGCGTGGCTCAAACACGCAGTCAGCAGAACCAGTATAAGGACGAGGGATCTGGCGCCATCATATTTTTTCATTGGAGCAGGCGTAACCACACCAGCGAATATGTCCAAATTAAGTCCTCACTGCTTTCTTCTTAGCTTTGCCTTTTGCTGGACTGCGTTTGAACACGCGGGCGAATATTTTGTCTACGTTGCGCAGCTGCCGTTTGAGATCGAAGGCATGTTCGAGCTGTCGGCGAGGCACACGGCTGCTGATTTTCTTGTCGCTTAAAATTAGCTGGCGAAAGTCCAGGCCTTCTCTCCACGCATGCATGGCATGGTTCTGCACCATTCGATAGGCATCCTCTCGTGAAACTCCATGCTCGACCAGATCGAGGAGGAGCTGCCCGCTGAAGACAAGTCCCCTGGTGCTCTCCAGATTGATCTTCATTCTCTCCGGATAGACAAACATGGTATCGAGAACTTTCGTCATCTTTTGCAGCATGTAATCAATCAGAGTTGTGGAGTCAGGAATGATCACTCTCTCCACTGACGAATGTGAAATATCACGTTCGTGCCAAAGTGCGACATTTTCAAATCCTGCCTGCGCGTTCGATCGCACCACGCGCGCCAGCCCGCTGATTTGCTCACAGGTAACTGGATTGCGCTTGTGCGGCATCGCCGAAGATCCCTTTTGTTTCTCGCTGAAAAATTCTTCTGCCTCGCGAACTTCGGTGCGCTGCAGATGGCGAATCTCGGTTGCGATTTTGTCGAGAGTTGAAGCAATGACGGCGAGAGTCGCGAGATAGTGAGCGTGACGGTCGCGTTGAATGACTTGCGAAGATACATCGGCAGCCTTCAGCCCCAGCCGCTTGCAGATTTTCTCTTCCAGTTCCGGTGTTAAGTGAGCGAACGTGCCTACCGCCCCGGAAAACTTTCCCACCCGCATATCTTCGGAGGCACGTGCGAAGCGTTCAATGTTTCGCTGCGTCTCCGAATACCAGTTGGCGAGCTTGAATCCGAACGTGACGGGCTCAGCGTGGATCCCGTGCGTGCGCCCGATCATGGGAGTGTCTTTGAATTCCCATGCGCGGCGATCCAGTACGGCTGAAAGTTCCTGTAAATCCTTCGTGATAATGGCAGAAGCTTGCTTGATCAGCAGGGCCTGGGCGGTATCCACAACGTCGTTCGAAGTGAGTCCATAATGAAACCAGCGCGCGTGCGGACCTACAATCTCCGACACTGATGTTGTGAATGCGATCACGTCATGTCGAACTTCCGCCTCAATTTCCTGGATGCGCTGCAGATTAAAGTTAGCCTTCTGCTGGATCGCTTTCGCGGCCTGTTTCGGCACCAGTCCCGCCTCAGCAAGAGTTTGTGTGGCTGCAACCTCAACCGCCAGCCAGTTGCGGAAGCGGTTCTCATCACTCCACGTGCCAGCCATTTCGGGGCGGGTATAGCGGGAAATCAAAGCTTTTCACCTCTCCGAGTAAATACCTAACAAAGGACTAAGGATTCTAAATTGTTGCAGCTTCTGTGACCAGTGCGGGGAGGTCCTTTCTCAAATACATCGTAATACGATATAATTAGGGTAGACGGAGGCGAGCACCCACGATGACCGGCCCCCTCGCACCAAAGGACTACCAGGTTCTCGCCGAGCTGCGATATCAGATCCGTCAGTTCATGCGTTTTAGCGAACGCGCCGCTCGTGCTGTTGGTCTGGAGCCGCATCAGCACCAGCTCATGCTGGCGCTTAAGGGGCTACCGGGGAACGTGCGGCCGCTGGTCGGCGAACTGGCGGAGAGACTGCAAATCAAACAGCACAGCGCAGTGGAACTCGCGAACCGCCTCGAAGCAGACGGATTCATTCAGCGCCGTCGTGGCGAACAAGACCGCCGCGAAGTCTTGCTGGTCTTGACTCCGAAGGGAGAAAAAGTCCTGCAAAAGCTAACACTGAGTCACCGGTCCGAGCTGCGTGAACGAGGCCCAGCGCTGCTGACCGCGTTGACCTGTGCGATGCAACCCTCCGGCCAGCGTGCTGTGTTTGAGAGGAAAATGCCGTCCAGAAAGCTTCAATGTTGAAAAACAAACAACTTCGCGGGAACGGACGATTGCCGTCGGCGGAACATCAGAAGCCGACGTAGCACTTGGCGAGCCGGTGCTGTTCCGCATGGTGCTAATTTCGTTTCTGGCCGCTGGTGTCGGACTGATTGCGGGGTTAGTGGCCTTCGTGCTTTACCGGCTCATTGCGCTGGTGACAAATGTATTTTTCTTTCATCGCTTAAGCTTTGAGTTTACCAGCGCCCGGCTTAATCATCTGGGCCTATGGGTGATCCTGCTTCCGGTTATTGGCGGAATCGTGGTCGGCTTTATGGCGAAGTACGGTTCGTCAAAGATTAAGGGCCACGGCATCCCGGAAGCCATGGAAGCAGTACTGACCAATCGCAGCCGAATTCAGCCGCGAGTGGCGATTCTAAAGCCGATTTCCGCGGCCATCGCGATCGGAACCGGAGGTCCATTTGGCGCCGAAGGCCCGATTATTCAGACGGGGGGAGCCTTGGGATCACTGCTCGGCCAGGTGATTCATACTACGGCCTCCGAGCGTAAAGTGCTGCTCGCGTGCGGAGCGGCGGCGGGAATGTCGGCTACGTTCAATACTCCGATTGCCGGAGTCATTCTCGCTATCGAATTGCTGCTTTTTGAGTTCAAGTCGCGATCATTCATCCCGCTAGTGATTGCGAGTACGCTCGCAACCGCAGTCCACATGCAATTGCTTGGCGCTGGTCCGATGTTCACGGTCAGGGCGATGGATTTTGGCATTCCTCGAGCGCTACCGTTTTTTCTGCTCTTAGGCTTAGTTTGCGGGCTGGCTGCCGTGGGATTCAGCCGCCTGCTCTATTGGACGGAAGACCAGTTCGAGAAGTTGCCAATTGACCAACTGTGGTGGCCGGCAATAGGTGCCCTAGGCCTGGGAATTATCGGATACTTCGTTCCAAGAGTGCTTGGCGTGGGATACGACACGATCAGTGACATTCTCAACGCCGACCTATCTTTGAAAATATTGCTGCTAGTTATGATCGCGAAAGCGGCCGCGCTCGTGGTTTCGTTGGGATCAGGTACCTCGGGCGGGTTGCTTGCACCGATGTTTATGTCAAGCGCAGCCATGGGTGGAGCTTTTGCTATTGGAATTAATCAGATTTTTCCCTCGGTGCATTTATCGCCCGGCGCATTCGCGCTGGTCGCCATGGGTGCTGTCTTTGGAGCGGCATCCCGCGCTACTTTTGCGTTCATCATTTTCGCCTTCGAGATCACACGAGATTACAACTCGGTATTACCTCTCATGCTGGTCAGCGTGATCGCGGCGGCAATTGCGATTCTGCTCATGCCGCGCGCTTCCATCATGACTGAGAAGCTGGCTCGGCGCGGTCTGCGCATCCATCAAGACTATGAAATGGACGTGATGCAGCAGGTGAGAGTCTCTGAAACGATGGATCCCGATCCGCCGTCGGTTTCCGCCGACCTGACAATCAGCCGCCTCGCCGAACTCATAGCCTGCCACGACTCGGAGATCAATCGCCACCAGGGATTACCATCAAAGATGCTGAAGGGAAGCTAGTTGGAATCGTTACTCGGGGCGATGTGTTGCGGGCGCTCGATCAGGATCCTTCGGGAGCAATGACGGTGCTCGAGGCTGGCTCGCGCAAGCTGGTTGTGACTTATCCCGATGAGGTACTTCACGAAGCTTCTGCCAAGATGCTCCGCAAGAGCATTGGCCGGCTGCCCGTGGTTGATCGTGAGGATCCATCCCGCGTCCTCGGATACCTTGGGCGGCCCAATATTATGGCGGCGCGTTTACGCCGGCTTGATGACGAGCACCTGCGTGAACCGGGATGGATAAATAGCTCGAGGTGGCGGCGATCAACGCCCAGGACTAGTGACGCTGGGACGTAGTGATGAGTTGCGAGCGCTTCTTTTGGGCCGCCTCAATCAGAGGCCTTAGCGCCTGGACAGATACGCCCAAGGTGCCTCCTGAGAATCCATCAATGAAAGCGGCGTTCACGCCGATCACTTGTCCCTGTGAGTTGAATACCGGCCCGCCGCTGCCTCCGTGGGCCGTTGGAGCGTCGTAGATCAACTTGTCACCAACAACGTCACCGAGGTGTCCGCAAGTGGCTGAAGGACGAATCAGCGAGAGTGCGGCCAACTCATTGGCGGCCTTCTGCTCGTCGTGCCGGTACGCCAGCCGCTCGTAAACCGCGGCCGGAGACTTTGCCATCATTCCCAGCACGCCCATGGGATATCCCACGACAGAGACCAGCTCTCCCGGACTCGGCGCCGAGGTAGCCAGTGGCAGAGGGCGAAGCTGCTCGATCGCGTCTGAATCCTCGATGCGCAATACAGCCAAATCGCCTTGCTCCGACAACACCACCGGAGTGATATTTACGGGGCCGAAGAATCCGGGAAAAAACGCGACCATCTTTTCCAGCTCTGGTGTTGCTCCCTTGGCGATAAGCGCGCCAGCTTCGGTGTCTCCAAACCAAGGCTGGGCGACATGGCGGTTAGAGGCCACCAACCCGTTGGCTACGATAAAGCCGGTGCCAGAAATACGCGTGCGTAAAGTCGCTCCGTGCGCAGAGCGCAGTTGATAAACCCCAAAAATGTAGCAGATGGAATTGCGATAGCGATTGAGAACCAGAGAAGGCATCGCCTGTTCTTGCTTGAGCTCATCAACCTGATTCGACAATTGCTTTATCTGCGCCTGCAGGTCATCGGAATCGGGCGGCGCGTAGATCAGCGCGATCACGCTGGTTGCCACTAGCAGAAACACGGCAAAGGCGATCTGTATAACCCGAGGGAATGCGGTACACACCGGTTCTTCCGTCGGCGTTTCGATCGGATGTGGCTCGTGTTCGTCCATGGGATACGTCGCTGGCCGAGTAGCACGGAGGGAGAATCGCTACGGCAATCAGCCTATGAATGGCTATTTTGAGGGGTTACGGAGCGCTTAGCTACGGTACTGAAGACGATGGACGAGTGGGGATCGGAGAGGCCAGGTATTCGCGCCTGAAAGGGGATTCAGGACTCGGAAACTCCCAGCCGCAGTGACATTTCGTCGTACAGAAAGCCGAGTCCGGGACGGTACGGCTGCACCCACTCGCCATCAATCACAAACTGAGGTATGGCACGCTTGCCGGTGCGCTTGACAACCTCCTCAGCAGCCCCGGGAGTTCTTTCAATGTCAATTTCAGTGAAGGGAAGCTTGTGGCGTTGAAGGAAGCGCTTAGCCTCACGGCAGTCTGAACACCAAGGTGCGGAATAAACGATGATTTCCATTGGTGATTTTAAGTTTAACCTAACGGTTTCCGCTGAATTTCGTGTCCGCCGCTGATAGCAAGTCGGTATATACCTCGATATCTATCCGTGATATATTCTGATATATACCAAGGGGGGAATGGTGCCGCGAAAAGCCAAGATTTTCGTTAACGGACGCAGCCAAGCGGTTCGGCTCCCAGCCGAGTATCGATTTGAGGGTTCCGAGGTGTACATCCGGCGCGACGAGTCAACCGGCGACATTATTTTGTCTAAGAGGCCCGACTCTTGGTTGGACTTCTTCGAGTTAATGAAGGAAGTTGATGTGCCTGAAGATTTTATGAAAGACCGCACGGATGGTCCGCCGCAAAAGCGCGAGTTGTTCTAATGCCCGTTCGCTACTTGCTCGATACGAACATCGCCAGCTTCATTATTAAAGGCAATCTCCCACAAGTGCGGCAGCGTTTGCTGAAAATTCCCATGTCGGATGTGGGAATTTCGGTGGTGACCGAAGCAGAGTTGCGCTTTGGTGTCGCACGTCTTTCCGAGGCGACAAGACTAAAAACAGCGATTGAGGAGTTTCTGCTCAGGGTTGAAATTCTCCCTTGGGACTCTCGGGCTGCGCAGCACTACGCTTACATTCGCGCAGAGCTGCAACGCGAAGGCATACCTCTAGGTAATTTGGACATGATGATCGCCGCGCAAGCTCTGGCTGCCGAATGCACCTTGGTTACAAATGATCAGGGCTTCCATCGAGTGAACAAGTTGAAGATAGAGGATTGGAGCTAGCCGGGGTGAAACTCATCTCGATCTCACGTCGGAACCACATCCGACTTCGTTGGGCGTCTGCGAAATAGCAATTTTGGGACTAGCCGCAGGCCGTAGCTGCCCCATATTCTTACCCATTCCCATACCATTGGCAACACTTCACTGAATCGTGGAACAAACTTCTTTTCCTGATGAGCGTAAAACAAAACTCGAGAACCGTCCCAGCCTGCGGACATTTTTGGATGATAATGCAGCGTAGATAATCGGGGAAATTTATCTCCAATCAGCCGGTAGGTTGGGTCAGCGAGGAAGTACTTGTCACCTTTCCTAAACGTCACCCAAGCATGCCCTCTCCCGTACCGACCACTTCGTCCAAATACGATTCGAGCGTCGAAACCCATTGACATAAACTGTCGCCACGTCCACAGGGCAAAGCAGTCGCAGTCCCCCTTCTTGGTTTTTTCGAACTCATCTGGAGGCTGCCAGTAGTCCCTCTTACCGAACTGCTCCTGGTCAGAAACACTGCGGCATCCACACAGGAATTGACGCACGTCACTAATTGTCTTGCAGTGTACGGCGAGGGAATGGTTGACGTAACGGCCCATTGGAAATGTGGGATGTATGCCATTCCGCCGAAGATCTGGACGTAAGACCTTTCGGCCGATCGCATCGTAGGCATTTGGGATGATCTCCGCGATCATGGTTGCCGCGATTATTGCAGACTTGAAAAGGGCATCGAAGAAATTCCTTTAAAATCGCGTTTACTGGAAAAGCAAAAGCCGCCAGCTCGCGCTGACGGCTCGTGCCTGATGCTGCGAATTATCCTTACGAGTTTTCGTACAGCAACACGCCTTCGGTCTTCTCGGAATCTACAGGACGGTAGAACAGCTTGTTGTCCTCGAGGAAGACCTCGATGAACGCAGGCCTTGTCGCAATCGTCCCTTGAATCAGAGCCTCTGACAGCGGATCTTCGATGTACTTCTGCAAGGCTCTGCGGAGAGGGCGCGCGCCGTAGCTGCGGTCTCCAAGAGTCTGGCTGAGTATCCACTTCTTGGCTTCGTCCGTCACCGTCACAGTGATGGATTTCTGCGCCAGGTTCTGGTTCAACAGGTTGACCATGAGTTCGAGAATCTGGATCAGATCCTGCTCGCTCAAGGCAGTGAACAGAATGATCTCGTCGAGACGGTTCAGGAACTCTGGATTGAACGTACGCTTCACTTCGTTCTTGACCAGGTCCTCTACCTTCTCAGAAATCATGTCTTCTTTGCTTGACTGGAAGCCCAGGCCTTCGCGACGCTGTAAGTGCCGCGCTCCAATGTTCGAGGTCATGATAATGATCGTGTTCTTGAAATCAACCGTGTTGCCGAGCCCGTCGGTGAGCTGACCATCTTCAAAAACCTGCAAGAGGATGTTGAAGACGTCGGGATGCGCTTTCTCGATTTCGTCCAGCAGAACCACGGAGTACGGCGCACGCTTCACCCGCTCGGTGAGCTGTCCACCCTCTTCATAGCCCACATATCCGGGAGGCGAGCCGATGAGCTTTGAGACTGAGTGCTTCTCCATAAACTCGGACATATCGAATCGTACCAACGACTTTTCGCTGCCGAACATGAACTGCGCCAAAGTTCGCGCGACTTCGGTTTTGCCGACGCCAGTTGGACCCAGGAACAGGAATGATCCAATGGGACGGTTTGGACTCTTCAATCCCGCACGGGAGCGGCGAATCGCGCGCGCCAGAGCGGTGATTGATTTGTCCTGCGAGATGATGCGCTTGTGAAGTTCTTCTTCAATGCGCAACAGCTTCTGCGATTCTTCTTCTTTGATAGATGTAACCGGCACACCCGTCCAGCGCGAGACTACGTCTTCAATGTCCTCTCGGCCGACGACGCCGGTAGCCGATTCATCCAAATGATATTTTTCGCGAAGAGCGCGCAGGTTCTCGCGCTCTTTGCGTTCCTCGTCCGAATAGAAACGTGCCTTCTCGAACTCATGGTTCGCGATGGCATTTTCCATGCGGTGAACGATGAACTTGATCCGCTTCTGAACCTCGGTGATTTCTTCCGGCAGGGAAGTCTGGCGCAGCTTTACGCGCGCTCCCGCTTCGTCAATAAGGTCAATGGCCTTGTCCGGAAGAAAGCGGTCCGGAATGTAGCGGTTAGAATGCGACACGGCGAAGTTGATGGATTCGTCCGTGTAAGTCACGGCATGGAACTTCTCGTAGCGGTCCTTGATGCCGAACAAAATCTTTGTCGCGTCTGCTTCGCCCGGCGGCGGAACTTTCACTGCCTGGAAGCGGCGTTCGAGTGAGCGATCTTTCTCGATTGATTTCCGATATTCGCCCGGAGTGGTGGCGCCGATGCACTGAATCTCGCCACGTGACAGAGCAGGCTTCAAGATGTTGGCCGCGTCGAGCGATCCCTCGGCCGATCCAGCGCCTACTAATGTGTGAAGTTCGTCTATGAAAATGATGGAATTCTGCGACTCCATCAGTTCTTTCATGATGGTCTTCAGGCGTTCTTCAAACTGGCCGCGATACTTGGTTCCGGCGACGATCAGCGACAAGTCCAAAGCCAGAATGCGCTTGTCTGCCAGGAATGACGGAACTTCACCGTCTGAAATACGTTGTGCCAATCCTTCTACGATTGCGGTTTTGCCTACGCCAGGCTCGCCGATGAGAACCGGATTGTTCTTCGTGCGGCGGCAGAGGATCTGAATTACGCGTTCCAGTTCTCCATCGCGTCCCACTAACGGATCAAGCTGGGTATCCATCGCGGCCTGCGTCAGGTCGCGCGAAAACTCGCTCAGCAGCGATGACTCGCGCTGACGCTGTGGCTGGGCTTTTTCCTGACTGGTGCGCGCTAATTCCTCGCGGATGGTCGAAAGCCGCAGTCCGCGCTCATGCAGAATTTCTGCCGCAAAACATTTTTCTTCCCGCAGAAGACCCAACAACAGGTGTTCTGTTCCAATGTGTTTATTCGACAATCTTTCCGCTTCTTCGGCGGCATAGGCTAATACTCGCTTGCATTCATTGCTAAGCGGCAGATCAACAGACGTCGAAACCTTCTCCCGGATAGTGGTGTGACCTTCGATTTGCTTACGAATGGATTCCACCGAGGCATGAGAGCGCAAAAAACGATTAGTAAGGGCTTTATCTTCGCGTAGGAGGCCCAATAGCAGGTGTTCAGTCTCAATATAAGGAGATCCGAACTGGCTGGCTTCGTAGCGCGCAAAAAAAATAACTCGTCTTGCCTTTTCCGTATAGCGTTCAAACATAATGCCCTTTCCCCTGAATTCTCGGGAATACGACCGCACCCAGCGCGTCCGCGAACCCGGAATTCTCTGACCCCACATCTATTAATGCAATCAGCGTGCCGTTGACGCTGGACGAAAATTACTTAAGGCACCTGAGCTTTATTGCCAGTAACCTGACGGCCTCCTTTCTTCTATTCCTATCATTCCGTCATTTGCTCTCGTATGTCAATTCCCTTACTGGGCTACCCGGTTAACGCTTCCGGAGCAACCTCCTGCATTGAGCCTTGTTGAAGTCTGAGCACTCGGTCACAGCGACGCGCGAAGGCGACGTTGTGTGTGGCAATCAATGAGGTTAGCTGATGTTCGTGGTGCAAACGAGATATCAGATCGAAAACCGAGTCGGCTGTCTTAGTGTCTAGGTCCCCGGTAGGTTCATCCGCCAAGAGTACCTTCGGCTTGGTAATCAGTGCCCTCGCCAGGGCGACCCGCTGTTGCTCGCCGCCCGAAAGCTCTCCTGAACGGTGGCTTGCACGCGCGGCCAATCCGACTTGGTTGAGCCACTGCGATGCTTCGCTCTCAGCATTCTGCAACGATGCTCCTCTAAGCAGCAGAGGCATGGCCACATTTTCTAGCGCAGTGAATTCGGGCAGAAGATAGTGGAACTGCCATACAAAGCCAACTTCGCGATTCCGAAAGTCGGCAGCAGCATCTTCCGATAGCGTGCTCAGTCGCAAGTTGGCGCAGTATACGTCACCGGAAGAAGCGCTATCAAGCGCGCTCACGATGTGCAACAAGGTACTCTTGCCGGCACCCGATTCGCCAACGATCGCGAGCATTTCTCCCCGCGCCACCTGAAACGATAAGTTTTCAAAGAGCACCAGATCTGCTTCACCAGACCGGAAAACCTTTTTCAGGCCTTCGACCCTGATCATTCCCTGTTGAATTAGATGCAAGTGGAGTGCTCCTCGTTCCAAAACCCCATTAAATCACGCAGTTGCTTCACGGTTGATTACTAAAAGAAAGATTTCATTCGAGATGTAACTTCGGTTTTGGAGTGCATGTTCCCGGAGAGTCGAAGTTGTGGCCTTAGACGACCGTGGGAGGCCGCTAGAAATGAAATTCGGCAACGCCATCGCACCAGAATGACCGAGAATGTCACTCACTCGTAACGCAAAGCTTCCGCGGGAAGAATTTTCGCGGCCGACCACGAAGGATAGACAGTGGCAATCAAAGAAATCCCAACTGCAACCCCAGCCACCAGAAGCCCATCCATCAATCGAGGAGCAAAGGGGACATAGTCAATCGAGTAAACTTCTGGTGCCAACGAAAGCAGATGATAGTGCCCACCCAACCACGAAAGCGTGTAGCCGAGCGCTAATCCGATCGTCGTCCCGATCACCCCAATTAGCATTCCTTGCGCAATGAAGACGCGGCGCACCTGCGATTTGCGCGTGCCCATGGACATCAACACCGCGATGTCGCGCGTCTTTTCCATGACCATCATGGTGAGCGAGATAAGAATATTTAGCGCCGCTACGAAAACAATCAGGCCGATAGTTATGAATGTCACCAGGCGCTCCAGCCGTAACGCGCGAAAGAGCGCTTTATTCTGCTCCATCCAGTTAGTGGCCATGAATCCTTGTCCGGCATCTTTCTCGAGTTGCTTGCTGATCTGATCGGCTTTGTAAATGTCGTTCACTCTAAATTCGATGGCAGCGACTTGGTCTCCAATGCCGAAAAGCCGCTGCGTGTCCGACAAGCGCGTGAGTGCCCAGGAAGTGTCATATTCGAAAAATCCGGAATTAAAGATTCCTGCCACGCGAAACCGGCTGTATTTAGGGACCATACCGAAAGGCGTTAGCTCTCCCTGCGGGCTGGTAACTAGCACCACTGACCCGATTTCGGCCTCCAAATTTTCCGCCATATCTTTGCCCAAAATAATCGGAGGCATGGCAGCGATCCGATCTCTTGCTCCTTCCAGAGAGGATGGCGATTGTTCGGGAGCGGGCTGCTGCTCGAAAGAGGTTGAGTTGGTCGAGTCCAAAGTTTCGTTTTGTGGACGCTCGTCCAAGGCACCCGCAGAACCTGCATTCACGCTGTTCAGCAGATCGCTGACACGACGTTCGTAAGACGGAATCATGCCCTTCAACACAGCGCCGCGCGCTCTCGGTCCGCGAGAGATTAAGACTTGCTCGTAAACCGCAGGAGCAGTTGCAATGACATGCGGCTCTGCGGAAAGTCTCTGCATCAGCGGACGCCAGTTTTTTATTCCGTCGCTCTGAACGCGCATTAGATTGATGTGAGATGTGGAGCCCAGCAGTCGGTCTTGTAGGTCTTGGCGGAAGCCGTTATTAATCGCCAGCGCAATGACGAGAGAGGCTACTCCAGCGGCGACTCCGAGTATCGAAATGCCAGTGATGATCCCGATGAACGCCTGCCGGCGTTTTGCGCGCAAATACCGTGACGCGATAAAGAGTTCAAAACGCATAGGGAATTCAGATTTCAGATTATAGGCGCGAACGTCCGTTGACCAGATGCAGTCGAGATTCACATTCGAGATCAGAGGCGCGGCAGGATGGTCGGCACCCGTTTTCGATAATCGCGATACTGCTCTCCAAAGCGCTTTTGAAGTTCTTCGTCTTCCAGATGAATCATGATTGCCCCGGTGAGCACTGAAAACGCAGTCAAGCCATAACAAACAGCAAGGCCCGTCCCGATACTCCACGCGAACATCTCGCATAGATGGGCAAGATATATTGGATGACGCACTCGATTTCGAATACCCGATGTCACGAGGGACTGCTCATCGGGTCCGGCCGATATTTCAGGCATACCGATCAGCTGGCGAATGCCGAATTGCTTTCCCGATGCCCGATACAAGAGAATCCCGACAATAAAAAAACTGAGCGCGGGGATCCACGTCCAAACGGCGTTATAGAGAACAATGTGTCGCCAGCTGGAAGTGATCGCCGCAAGCACACTCCACATGCCGAACCACAGCGGCAACAGAACTAAATAAGGAGAGCGCGAACGAGATCTCCAAAATTCAGCCCTGGGATGCACGAGTAGCCAGAAAGAAGGGACAGCCGAATAAACAATGCACGCTATCCAGCCTAGAGTTCTAAGTATTGCCACCACGCGGAAATTCTAGCAGCAAGGGGTACACGCTTGATGCGTGATAGGTATGATTCATCGTCCGTGCACGACGACCTTGGCCGAGGCCATGTTGTCATAGCGGTCATACACTCGGACAACGACGATGTGCTCTACGT